>CAIJPE010000092.1 GCA_903822435.1 uncultured beta proteobacterium
GTTGTCCGGCAGCACCACCGCTGCTCGGCCATGGGTGGCCAGCAGGGTCTTGATGTGTTGCACAAAGTTGAGCTGCTTGTTGCTGGTGGTGGCCCAAAAGTCGTCGCGCTCTATAGTGTCTTTTTCGGTGCTGGTGCGGCCATCTTCACCCGCGATGGCGTTCTGCAAGGCCCAGGCGGCATCCGCCGGCTGGCGGTCCGCGTCGGCCAGGAGCTGCACTTCCACGGGCACGCCGGCCAGGTGCAGGTGGCGTGCGGCCACGAGCCCGTCGCCGCCGTTGTTGCCGGGCCCGGCCCATACACGCACCAGACGGGCGTGGGGCGCCAGGGCCAGGGCCATGCGCGCCACGGCCAGCCCGGCCATCGCCATCAGGGCATGCGGCGGGTGGGCTGCCTGCGCCAGGGTCTCCCGCTCGCGGCAGGCGGCCGTGTCATGGAGCGCCCAGCGCCGGGTGTTGCCGGTGATGCGCGCGATGCCGATGGGATGGGGCAAGGGGGTACCTCCTCGGGATGGGCTTGAGCGGGTGCCCCGGGGCCGACCCCGCAAGCGCGTGGCCCGATTCTGCGCGCCGGGCCCGCGGGCCCGGCGCGGCCTCAGCCACGCCTCATCGTTTGCGCCAGCGGTCCAGCGTCAGGCCCTTCATGTCGATGGGCGAGGCGCGGGCGCTCAGGCGCTCGGCCAGCACCACGGCCGAGCCGCAGGCCAGCGCCCAGCCACTGGAGCCGTGGCCCAGGTTCAACCAGACCCCTGGAATGCCGCTCTCGCCCAGCACGGGCGGCCCATCGGGAAGCATCGGCCGGGCCCCCTTCCAGTGCTGGGCGTTGGCTGTGAGGGCCGCACCGGGAAACCACTCATCCAGCACACGGTACAGCGTGCGCAGCGGTGCCTGGCCGAGGTGGTCGAGCCGGCCGCCGATCTCGGCGCCGCCCGCAATGCGGATGCGCTGGCCCAGGCGCGAGATGGCGACCTTGTAGCGCTCATCCATCAGGGCCGCCCGCGGCCCCATCGGGGGGTGGCCGTCGACATGGCGGATGGGCGCGGTCACCGAGCAGCCATACACGGGCGCCAGCGGCAGCTTCAGGCCCATCGGTGCCAGCAGTTCGTTGGCGCCGACGCCGGTGCACATCACCACGGCATCGAAGTCCTGGCGCGGGCCGCCGGCCACCTGCACGCCCGGGTGGATGCCGGGGATCACCGCCGTCACCGGGGCTTCGAAGCGGTAATCGGCCCCCAGGCGCTGCGCTTCGCCCTTGAGCAGGTGCGCGAACTGCCGGCAATTGCCCAGGCCGTCGGTGGGCAGGTGGATGGCCGCGTGCAGTGCAGCCTCGGGGTTCAGGGCCGGCTCCAGGTGACGGCAGCGGGTGCCGTCGACCACGTCGTGCGGCACCCCCCAATCGCGCAGCAGGGCCAGGCCACGGCGGGCGGAGGCCAGCTCGGCCGGGTCGCGCAGCAGCACCAGGTATCCCGGCATCTGCTCGTAGTCGAGGTTCAGCGTGCGGGTGAGTTCGAGCAGCCGGTCTCGGCTGAAGTGCCCCAGGCGCTGCATGGCTTCGCGGTTGGTGGCGTGCACCGCCGGGCGGCACGCCCGCAGCCAGCGCCAGATCCAGGGCACCTGCCTCATGACGTTCAGGCCGCCCAGCCGCACCGGCGCGTGCTGGTTGAAAAGTTGGCTGAGCACCTTCCAGGGCATGCCGGGTGCCGCCCAGGGCGTGATGTAGCCCGGTGCCACGACCCCGGCGTTGGCAAAGCTCGCCTCCGCCGCGACCGTGCTGCGCCGCTCGAAGACGACGACCTGGTGCCCGGCCTGGGCCGCTTCATACGCGGTGGTGACGCCGACGATCCCGGCGCCGATGACGGCTACGCGCACCCGGGCTGCCTCCTGGGGGCCATGCGGGCCGATGTGCGTGCTAAACTCATTGGGTTTACCTCAGCGGAAATTCAGGCTGCGTTCAGGCTGCTTGCGGGCTTATTTGCCGGCGGTGGCGCAGAGTGGTGCAGGGTGGTGCTGGGGCTGGACAAATCGCGAACCCGACCGAACCAAGGTGTCGTGGTCCTGGCTTCCCGCGAGGGAGGCAGGTGCATCGAAACATGCCCCGACCCAGGCAACGATCAAACGGCGGGATTCTAGACTCAACCTTCGGAGTTCTCATGACTGTCTCCATGCGTGAAATGCTGGAAGCCGGTGTCCATTTCGGACACCAGACGCGCTTCTGGAACCCCAAGATGGCCCCGTACATCTACGGCCATCGCAACAAGATCCACATCATCAACCTCGAGAAGACGCAGCCGCTCTTCGAAGAGGCGATGAAGTTCATCCGCCAGCTCAGCAGCAAGCGCGGCACGATCCTCATGATCGGCACCAAGCGCCAGGCGCGCGAAGTCATTGCGCTGGAAGCCCAGCGTTGCGGCATGCCCTACGTCGACCAGCGCTGGCTCGGCGGCATGATGACCAACTTCAAGACCGTCAAGGGTTCCTTGAAGAAGCTCAAGGACATGCAGGCGACCAAGGACGCCGGCACCGAGCAGATGATCAAGAAGGAAGCCCTGCTGTTCGATCGCGAGCTGGTCAAGCTCGAGAAGGACATCGGCGGCATCCAGGACATGGCCTCGTTGCCTGACGCCATGTTCGTGATCGACGTCGGCTACCACAAGATCGCGGTGGCCGAGGCCAAGAAGCTGGGCATCCCCGTGATCGGCATCGTCGACACGAACCACTCGCCCATCGGCATCGACTACGTCATCCCGGGCAACGACGACTCGGCCAAGGCCGTGGCGCTGTATGCGCGCGCGGTGGCGGACGCCGTGCTGGAAGGCAAGGCCAACGCGACCAGCGATGTCGTGCAGGCCGTCTCGGCCGCCGGCGACGAGTTCGTGGAAGTCAGCGAAGAAGCCTGACGCCCCTTCGAGGGGCCGCGCCGGCCATGCCGCGCGGCCCATCCTGCCAACCGGGCGCCGAGGGCCTCCGGTTCGCGCTCTGCATGGAATGGAGAAAAGACGATGCCCGCAATCACTGCAAGCATGGTGGCCGAGTTGCGCGCCAAGACCGACGCCCCGATGATGGAGTGCAAGAAGGCGCTCACCGAGGCTGACGGCGATGCCGCCCGCGCCGAAGAAATCCTGCGCGTCAAGCTGGGCAACAAGGCCAGCAAGGCAGCGGCCCGCATCACGGCCGAAGGCGTGATCTCCGTCTCGATCAACGGCACCACGGGCGCCATGGTCGAGATCAACTGCGAGACCGACTTCGTTTCCAAGAACGACTCATTCCTCGGCTTCACACGCTCCGTGGCCGCCCTGGTGGCCGAGCACGCGCCGGCCGACGTGGCCGCGCTGGGGGCGCTGCCCCTGTCGCAAGACGGCTTCGGCCCGACGGTAGAGGACGTGCGCCGCGGCCTGATCGGCAAGATCGGCGAGAACCTGTCGGTGCGCCGCTTCAAGCGCTACGCCGGCGGTGGCCAGTTGGCCAGCTACCTGCACGGCACGCGCATCGGCGTGCTGGTCGAATTCAAGGGCGACGAAGTGGCCGCCAAGGACGTGGCCATGCACATCGCCGCCATGAAGCCGGTCTCGCTGGCGTCCAGCGAGGTGCCCGCCGACCTGATCGAGAAAGAACGCCGCGTGGCGGCGGAGAAGGCGTCGGAAGACGCAGCTGCCGCGGTGGCCGCCGGCAAGCCCGTGCAGTCGCCCGAGATCGTGGCCAAGCGCGTCGAGGGCTCGGTGCAGAAGTTCCTGAAGGAGGTCTCGTTGCTCAACCAGGCCTTCGTCAAAAACGACAAGCAGACCGTCGAGCAGATGCTCAAGGAAAAGGCAACCCAGGTGGCCGGCTTCACCCTGTACGTGGTGGGCGAGGGCATCGAGAAGAAGGTCGACGACTTCGCCGCCGAAGTCGCAGCCCAGGTTGCGGCCGCCAAGGCGCAGTGACCCGCGAGCCCCGTCCCGAGGCCGGTGCCGAAGCGCCGGCCTCCCGCCTTACACTGCGTGCTTTCTCGAAGGAGTCGATTCGATGCCGGCGTACAAGCGCATCCTGCTGAAGCTGTCGGGCGAGGCGTTGATGGGCGATGACGCCTACGGCATCAACCGCGCGACCATCGTGCGCATGGTGCGCGAGGTGCAAGAAATCACCCAGCTGGGCTGCGAAGTGGCCGTCGTCATCGGGGGTGGCAACATCTTCCGCGGCGTGGCAGGAGGGTCGGTGGGCATGGATCGCGCCACGGCCGATTACATGGGCATGCTGGCCACCGTGATGAACGCACTGGCCCTGGCCGACACCATGCGCCAGGAAGGCATGACGGCCCGCGTGATGTCGGCCATCGGCATCGAGCAGGTGGTCGAGCCTTATGTGCGCCCCAAGGCCCTGCAGTACCTCGAAGAGGGCAAGATCGTCGTCTTCGCTGCCGGCACCGGCAACCCTTTCTTCACCACCGACACGGCGGCCGCCCTCCGCGGCGCCGAGATCGGTGCGCAGGTGGTGCTCAAAGCCACCAAGGTGGATGGGGTGTACACCGCGGATCCCATGAAGGACCCGAAGGCCACGCGCTACACCACCATTTCCTTCGACGAAGTCATTGCCCGCCACCTGCAGGTGATGGACGCCACCGCCTTCGCCCTGTGCCGTGACCAGAAGCTGCCGATCAAGGTGTTCAGCATCTTCAAACCCGGTGCGCTGAAGCGGGTGGTCCTCGGCGAGGACGAGGGCACGCTGGTTCATGTATAGCCCCCGAGCTTGCTATCGCTCGCTACCCCCCGAGGGGGCCGTCAGCCTGCGGCCCGGTGAAGCCGGTCCCGCGTCTGGAGGCTTGTGCGGGTGCCTTCCGCCCCGGACAGTTCGGGTGGTGCTGGGCGCCACGGAGAACTTTGATGACCATCGCTGAGATCAAGAAGACGGCCGAGCAGAAAATGGCGCGGTCGATCGAATCGTTCAAGAACGAGTTGCACAAGATCCGCACGGGGCGTGCCCACCCCGGCCTGCTCGATCAGGTGCATGTCGACTACTACGGCTCGATGGTGCCCATCAGCCAGGTCGCCAACGTGACGCTGCTCGACGCGCGCACGATCAGCGTGCAGGCCTGGGAAAAGGGCATGTCGGCGAAGATCGAAAAGGCCATTCGCGAGTCGGACCTCGGCCTGAACCCGGCCTCGCAGGGCGACCTGCTGCGCGTGCCGATGCCGGCCCTGACCGAAGAGCGCCGCAAGGAACTGACCAAGGTCGTGCGCCATGCCGGCGAAGACGCCAAGATCGCCGTGCGCAGCGTGCGCCGTGAAGCCAACGAGCACCTGAAGAAGCTGCTCAAGGACAAGGCCGTGACCGAGGACGAAGAGCGCCGCTCGCAGGACGAGGTGCAGCGCATGACCGACCGCACCATCGGCGAGATCGATCGCCTCGTGCAGGGCAAGGAGGCGGAAGTCATGGCCGTCTGAGCCTGCCTTCCGAGCCCACCCGCCCATGTCCGATCTTTCACTCGCCGCCCAGGCCGCTGCGGCCGAAAACCGTCCGCCGGCCGTGCCGCGCCACGTGGCCGTGGTCATGGACGGCAACGGCCGCTGGGCCCGCCAGCGCTTCATGCCGCGGTTCTTCGGCCACAAGCAGGGGGTGGATGCCCTGGTGAGGGCGGTCAATGCCTTCGCCGATCGGGGCGTGCAGTACCTCACCGTCTTCGCCTTCTCGTCCGAGAACTGGAAGCGGCCGAGCGAAGAGGTCTCGGGCCTGATGAGCCTCGTTCTGGTGGCGGTGTCCAAGTACCTCACCAAGCTGGCCGGCGACGGCGTGCGCATCCGGATCGTGGGTGATCGCTCGGCGGTTTCGGACAAGCTGCGCCGCGCCTGGGAGCACGCCGAGGAACTCACCGCCGGCAACAGCCGCATCACGCTGGCCGTGGCCTTCAACTACGGCGGCCGCTGGGACGTGGTGCAAGCCTGCCGGCAGGCCATTGCC
Source organism: uncultured beta proteobacterium (assembly GCA_903822435.1). GTDB lineage: Bacteria > Pseudomonadota > Gammaproteobacteria > Burkholderiales > Burkholderiaceae_C > Rubrivivax. The sequence continues at coordinate 5,930 of CAIJPE010000092.1, forward strand.
GATGGCGTGCCTGCCGAAGCGGTGGATGAGAACTGGCTGGCCAGCCACATGGCGCTGTCCTTCGCACCTGACCCCGACCTGTTCATCCGGACTGGCGGCGAGATGCGCATCAGCAACTTCCTGCTGTGGCAGGCGGCCTACTCCGAACTCTTCTTCACCGAGTGCCTCTGGCCCGACTTCGGCGAGGCCGAGATCGACGCCGCGCTGGAGGCCTATGCGCAGCGCGACCGCCGCTTCGGCACCATACGCCCCAACCAGGTCGTGCCCGAAGGCACCTGAGCGGGATGCTGCGGCAGCGTGTCATCACCGCCCTCGTCCTCGTGGCCCTGCTCCTTGCATCGCTGATGAGCGCCAGCCGATGGCCCTTTGCGCTGCTCACGCTGGCCCTGATGGCCGCTGCCGGCTGGGAATGGGGCCGCCTGAACCAGGCCCCTGAAATGGGCGCGCTGGCTCTGGGCGCGGGCGTGGCCGCAGGAGGCCTGTTGGCGCTGCGGGCCGGGCTCGATGGCCAGGCCCCCGCCACCTTGTGGTGGGCCGTGCTGCTGGCCTGGTTGGTGGGCGGGCCGGCCGTCTTGCGCGGCGGCCCTGCCGCCTGGCCCCGGGTGCCGCGCGGCGTGCGCTGGATGCTGGGCCTGGCCCTGCTCTGGGCGGCCTGGCTGGCCCTGGCGCAGGCCCGAGCGGCCGGCATCAACTTCATGCTCTCGGCACTTTGCCTGGTGTGGATGGCCGACATCGCGGCCTACTTCGGTGGGCGTGCCTTCGGCCACCGCAAGCTGGCCCTGAGCATCAGCCCGGGCAAGAGCTGGGAGGGCGTGTGGTCGGGCATGGCCGGGGTGCTGCTTCTGGGCGTGTTCTGGCATTGGCTGGACGGCCAATTCGCCAGCGGCGTCCACGCCTTCGACGGCCCCAGCCTGTACAGCCGCCTGCTGGGCAGCCTGGGGTGGGCCGGCATGGGCCTGTGCCTGCTGGCCCTGGCCGGCCTGAGCGTGGTGGGCGACCTGATCGAGTCCCTCGTCAAGCGCGCGGCCGGTGCAAAGGACAGCAGCGGCCTGCTGCCCGGCCACGGTGGCGTGCTCGACCGCGTGGACGCCTTGCTGCCCGTGCTGCCGGCGGCCCTGGCCCTCGCCACCCTGGGCCTGGGGGCCGCATGATGGCCGCGCCGCAGCGCCTGGTCATCCTGGGCTCCACTGGCTCGGTGGGCACCAGCACGCTGGACGTCGTCGCCCGCCATCCGGGCCGTTTCGAGGTGGTGGGCCTGAGTGCCTACCAGCGGGTCGATGTGCTGGCCGAGCAATGCCGCCGGTTCCGCCCCAGGATCGCCGTGGTGCCCACCGAGTCGCGTGCCGCCGAGTTGCGCGCGCTGTTGCGCGCCGATGGGCTTTCCACCGCCGTGCGCGTCGGGCCCGAGGCCCTGTGCGAGATGGCCGCGGACGACGGCGTTGACAGCGTGATGGCCGCCATCGTGGGGGCGGCCGGCCTGGCGCCCTGCATGGCCGCCGCGCGGGCCGGCAAGCGGCTGCTCCTGGCCAACAAGGAGGCCCTGGTGGTGGGCGGCGCCCTGTTCATGAGCGCCGTGGCCGCCGGGGGTGCCACGTTGCTGCCCATCGACAGCGAGCACTCGGCCATCTTCCAGTGCCTGCCCGAAGACCGCGGCCGTTGGGCTTCGCACATCGACCACATCGTGCTCACGGCCAGCGGCGGCCCGTTCAGGTCGCGCGACCCGGCCACGCTGCACAGCGTCACGCCCGACCAGGCCGTGGCCCACCCCAACTGGGTGATGGGCCGCAAGATCTCGGTCGATTCGGCCACCATGATGAACAAGGCGCTGGAGGTCATCGAGGCCCGCTGGCTCTTCGACCTCGCGCCCGAGTGCATCCGCGTGGTGATCCACCCGCAGAGCATCATCCATTCGATGGTGGTGTGCCGCGACGGCTCGGTGCTGGCCCAGCTGGGCACGCCCGACATGAAGGTGCCGATCGCCTACGGGCTGTCGTTCCCCGAGCGCATCGAGTCGGGTGCGGCACGGCTTGATTTCCTGAAGATGCAGTCGCTGACCTTCGACCCGCCCGACCCGGCCCGCTTCCCGGGGCTGCAGCTGGCCTGGGACGCCCTGAAGGCACCGCCCGGCACCACCGCGGTGCTCAACGCCGCCAACGAAGAGGCCGTGTCGGCCTTTCTCTCGGGAACCATCGGCTTCACGGCGATTCATTCGGTCAATGCCCGCACGCTCGAACGCCTGCCGCCTGACCTTCCCGCCGACCATCGGCTGGACGATCTGCTCGATCTCGACCATCGGGCCCGCCGTGCGGCGCAGTCCGTGATGAAGGAACTCTCCGCGTGATCACCACCGTCCTGGCCTTCCTGTTCACCCTGGGCGTGCTCGTGGTCATCCACGAATTCGGCCACTACCGCGTGGCCGTGGCCTGCGGCGTCAAGGTGCTTCGTTTTTCCGTGGGCTTCGGGCGCGTGCTGTGGCGCCGGCAGGCCGGGCCCGACGCCACCGAATTCGTGCTGTGCGCGCTGCCGCTGGGTGGCTACGTCAAGATGCTGGACGAACGCGAAGGCGAGGTGAAGCCGTCCGAACTGAACCAGGCCTTCAACCGCAAGCCGCTGTGGCAGCGCACGGCCATCGTCTTCGCCGGCCCATTTGCCAACCTGATCATGGCGGTGGTGCTCTACAGCACCGCCTACTGGATCGGCATCGAAGAACCCAAGGCCGTCGTCGGCCCTCCGGTGGCCGGCAGCGCGGCCGAGCGAGGCGGCTTGCGCACGGGCGACTGGGTCCGTTCGCTGGCGATCGATGGCGACGATTGGCAGGACGTGCGTTCGCTGACCGACCTGCGCTGGCAGTTGACCCAGGCGGCAATGCAGCAGCACTCGGTGCAACTGCAGGTCACCGACCGCGACGGCCGTGCGACGCGCACGCTGCGCCTGGATCTGGCGGGCCTGGAGCCTGCCGAACTCGACAGCAACCTCGCCAAGAAGATCGGCCTGGGCGCGGCCTACAGCGAGCCCGTGCTCGGCGAGGTCAAGGCCGGCGGTCCGGCGGCGGCCGCGGGCCTGCTGCAGGGCGACCGCGTGCTGTCGGTGGACGGCGTGACCGTCCAGGACGCGCAGTCGCTGCGCGAACGCATCCGCGCGGGCGTCAAGGCTGGCAAGGCCGCGGCGCAGCACTGGCAGGTGGAGCGCGCCGGTCGCGTGCTGCCGATCGACCTCACGCCCCGCGTGGTGCGCGATGGCGACGCCAGCGTGGGCCGTATCGATGCCTTCGTCGGCCAGCCGCCCAGCATGGTCACCGTCCGACACGGGCCCCTGGAAGGCCTGCAGCAGGGCCTGGCGCGCACCTGGGAGGTCTCTTCGCTGACGGTGAAGATGCTCGGTCGCATGGTGGTCGGGCAGGCTTCTCTGAAGAACCTCAGCGGGCCGCTGACCATCGCCGACTACGCCGGCCAATCGGTGCAGCAGGGCCTGGCCTACTACCTCGGATTCCTCGCGCTGGTCAGCGTCAGCCTGGGTGTGCTGAACCTGCTGCCCCTGCCGATGCTCGATGGGGGCCACCTCATGTATTACATTTTCGAAGGTGTGACCGGCCGCCCGGTTTCCGAGCTCTGGCTGGCGCGGCTGCAGCGTGGCGGCATCGTGGTGCTGCTGACGATGATGTCGGTCGCCCTGTTCAACGACGTGACCCGCCTGCTGGGCCTTCACTGAAATCCATGTCCCCTGTCTCTCCGTTCGGGCCGCTGCGCCCCGCCGCGGCCTTGGTGTGCGCATTCGTGGCTGCCCTGGCGGCCCCTTCAGCCTTTGCCGTGACGCCATTCGTGCTCAAGGACATCCGTGTGGAGGGCATCCAGCGCACGGACCCCGGCACGGTGTTCGCGGCTTTGCCCTTCCGCATTGGCGACACCTACACCGACGACAAGGGCGCCGCCGCTCTGCGCGCGCTGTTCGCCACCGGCTTGTTCAAGGACGTGCGCATCGAGATCGAAGGCCAGGTGGCCGTGGTCATCATCGATGAGCGCTCGATCATCGCCAGCGTGACCTTCGTCGGCCTGAAGGAATTCGACAAGGACCCCCTGACCAAGTCGCTGCGCGATGCCGGCATCGGCGAAGGCCTGCCCTTCGACCGCGCCCTGGTCGACCGTGCCGAGCAGGAGATCAAGCGCCAGTACCTCAGCCGCAGCCTGTACGGCGCCGAGGTGGTCACCACCGTGACACCGCTGGAGCGCAACCGCGTCAACGTGACCTTCACGATGACCGAAGGCGAGGCCGCCCGCATCAAGGACATCCGCATCGCCGGCAACTCGGTGTTCTCGGAGTCCAAGCTGCTGGAGCTGTTCGAGCTCACGCCCACGGGCTGGTTCACCTGGTACAGCAAGTCGGATCGCTACTCGCGCAGCAAGCTCAACTCCGACCTTGAGAAGCTGCGCGCCTACTACTTCAACCGCGGCTACCTCGAGTTCGCGGTGGAGTCCACGCAGGTCACCATCTCGCCCGACAAGCAGACCATTTCCATCGCCATCTCGGTGCGCGAGGGCCAGCCTTACACCGTGACCTCGGTGCGGCTGGAAGGCGACTACCTGGGCAAGGAAAAGGAATTCCAGGCCTTCGTGCTGCTGCGACCTGGCCAGCCCTACCGTGGCGATGCGGTGACCGAAACCAGCAAGCGCTTCCAGGACCTGTTCGGCTTGTACGGCTACGCCTTTGCGCGCATCGAGCCGCGGCCGGAGATCGACCGCGCCACCGGCCAGGTGGCGGTGGTGTTCACGGCCGAGCCGCAACGCCGGGTTTACGTGCGCCGCATCGACGTGGCCGGGAACACCCGCACCCGCGACGAAGTCGTGCGGCGCGAATTCCGCCAGCTCGAGGGCGCCTGGTACGACGGCGGCCTGATCAAGCTGTCCAAGGAACGCGTGGACCGCCTGGGCTACTTCAAGGACGTCGAGGTCGAGACCAACGAAGTGGCTGGCGCGCCCGACCAGGTCGATCTGGTGGTCACGCTGACCGAGAAGCCCACCGGCAACCTGCTGGTCGGAGCCGGCTACTCCAACGCCGAGAAATTCACCTTCACGGCCTCGGTCAAGCAGGAGAATGCCTTCGGCTCGGGCAACTACCTGGGCGTCGAGGTCAACACCAGCAAGTACAACCGCACGCTGGTGGTCAGCACGGTGGACCCGTACTTCACCGTGGACGGCATCTCGCGCGCCATCGACCTGTACTACCGCACCAGCCGCCCGATCAACAGCCTGGGCAGCAGCTATGACCTGAAGACCCCGGGCGCCTCGGTGCGCTTCGGCGTGCCGTTCTCCGAGTACGACACCGTCTTCCTCGGCGCGGGTATCGAGGAGACCGAGATCAGCACCTCCATCGGCATCCCGCTGTCCTACCTGAACTACCGCGTGCTGTACGGCGAGAAGAGCACTTCGTACCCGGTGACGCTGGGCTGGGCCCGCGACGCCCGCGACAGCGTGCTGGTGCCCACTGCCGGGCGCTACCAGCGCGTGAACCTCGAGTGGGGTGCCGCCGGCGAGGTGCGCTACCTGCGCACCAACCTGCAGTACCAGGAATACTGGCCGCTGCCCCTGCGCATGTCGGTGGGCATCAACGCCGAACTCGGCCTCGGCCGCGGCCTGGGCGGCAAGCCCTTCCCGGTGTTCAAGAACTTCTACGGCGGCGGCCTGGGTACCGTGCGCACGTTCGAGCAGGGCTCGCTGGGCGTGGTCGACCCCACCGGCGCCTACATCGGCGGCGCCAAGCGGCTGAACGTCAATACCGAGCTCTACTTCCCCGTGCCGGGCACCGGCAACGACAAGAGTTTGCGCATCTTTGCCTTCGCCGACGCGGGCAATGTGTGGCGCGAGGACGAAACCATCACCTACGATTCCGTGCGCACCTCGGCGGGCGTGGGCCTTTCCTGGATCTCTCCGGTGGGCCCGCTGAAGCTGAGCTACGGCAAGCCTTTGCGCGTGCAGCGCAACGATAGAATCCAACGTTTCCAATTCCAGATCGGGACTGCCTTCTGATGAAGACGATCGCCCAGACATGGCTGCTCAAGACAGCTTTGGTGCCCGTTGCCCTGCTCGCCGCCCTCGCGGGGCCCGCATCCGCGCAAGAACTCAAGATCGGCTACGTGAACAGCGAGCGTGTGCTGCGTGAGGCCATCCCCGCCAAGGCCGCCCAGGCCAAGCTGGAAACCGAATTCAGCAAGCGCGAGAAAGAGCTCAACGACGCCGCCGCCAAGCTCAAGTCCGCGGCCGACAAGCTCGAGAAGGACGCCCCCACGCTGTCCGAGACCGAGCGCAACCGCCGCCAGCGAGAACTCGTCGAACAGGACCGCGACATGCAGCGCAAGCGCCGCGAGTTCCAGGAAGACCTGAACCAACGACGCAACGAAGAGCTGGCCGGTGTGGTGGAGCGGGCCAATCGCGTCATCAAGCAGATCTTCGACGCCGAGAAGTACGACCTGATCCTGCAGGAAGTGGTGTTTGCCGGGCCTCGGGTGGACATCACCGAGAAGGTCATCAAGATCCTCAACGTGCCGGCTGCGCCGGGCAAGTGAACCCCCCGCGTGGCGCTTGCGGGCGCAGACCGTGCAAGCGCGCCTCGCGGAGCTGAGCCGGTTGCTCGACGGTGAACTGGTCGGCGACCCCGACCTCACCGTGACCCGCATCGGCCCTCTGGAAACCGCCGACGCCCACACCATCTCGTTCCTGGCCCAGCCGCGCTACCTGGCGCAGATGCTGGCTTCGGCCGCCGGTTGCGTGATCGTCGGGCCCGCCATGAAGGACGTGGCCACCACACGCGGCGCGGCCATCGTGTGCCCCGATCCCTACCTCGCCTTTGCACGGCTCACGCAATGGTGGGCGGCCCAGTCGCGCCGGGCGCCACCGCCCGGCGTGCACGCCAGCGCCGTGGTGGAAGAGGGCGCCTTCATCCACCCCACCGCCAGCATCGGTGCGCTGTCCTACGTGGCACTCGGGGCTGCGGTGCAGGCTGGCGCGGTGCTCGGGCCGCAATGCCACGTGGGAGAAGGCGCGGTGGTGGGCGTGGGCACCGTGCTCAAGCCGCGTGTCGTGCTGGGCGCGGCCTGCCGCATCGGGCAGCGCGGCATCGTGCACAGCGGCGCGGTCATCGGGGCCGACGGTTTCGGTTTCGCGCCCACCGAAGGCCGCTGGGAGAAGATCGAGCAACTGGGTGGCGTGGTCATCGGTGACGATGTCGAGATCGGCGCCAACACCTGCATCGACCGCGGCGCCCTCGAAGACACGGTGCTGGAAGACGGTGTCAAGCTCGACAACCTCGTGCAGATCGGCCACAACGTGCGCGTCGGCGCCCACAGCGCCTTTGCGGGGTGCGTGGGTGTGGCCGGCAGCGCGCACATCGGGCGGCGCTGCACGGCTGGGGGCGGGGCCATCATCCTGGGCCACCTGCAGATCGTGGACGATGTGCACATCACGGCGGCCACCGTGGTCAGCCGGTCGATCCACAAGCCGGGACAGTACAGCGGGGCCTTCCCCTTCGATGACAATGCGTCCTGGGAAAAGAACGCCGCCACGCTGCGGCAACTGCACACCTTGAGGGAGCGGCTTCGCGCGCTCGAAAGAAAGAGCCACGAGACATGATGGACATCCAAGGCATCCTGCGAAAGCTGCCGCACCGCTACCCCTTCCTGCTGGTCGACCGCGTGCTCGAGATCGAGAAGGGCGTTCGCATCAAGGCGCTGAAGAACGTCACCATCAACGAGCCATTCTTCGTGGGCCATTTCCCGGTGCGCCCGGTGATGCCCGGCGTGCTGATGCTCGAGGCGCTCGCCCAGGCTGCGGCGATCCTGTCCTTCGACAGCGCCGATGCCGAGCCCGGCGATGACACGGTGGTGTACTTTGCCGGCATCGACAACGCCCGCTTCAAGCGCCCCGTGGGACCCGGCGACCAACTGGTCCTGGAGGCCGTCATCGAGCGCCAGAAGGCCGGCGTCTTCCGCTACAAGACGCGCGCCACGGTCGATGGCCATCTGGTCTGCGAAGCCGACCTCATGTGCACGATGAGAAAAATCGTCGAGCCCACCTGAAATGACCACGGTCCACGCCACCGCCATCGTCGACCCGGCCGCCGAGCTGGCGGGGTCGGTCACGGTCGGCCCTTACGCCGTGATCGGTGCCGGCGTGAAGGTGGGCGAGGGCACCACCATCGGCGCGCATTGCGTGATCGAAGGCCCCACCACCATCGGCTGCGACAACCACATTTTTTCGCACTCGGCCCTGGGGGCTGCTCCGCAAGACATGAAGTACCGCGGCGAGCCCACCGAGCTGCACATCGGCGACCGCAACACCATCCGCGAGTTCTGCACCTTCAACCGCGGCACCGTCCAGGACGTGGGCATCACGCGCATCGGCGACGACAACTGGATCATGGCCTACGTGCACATCGCCCACGACGTGCAGCTGGGCAGCCGCACCATCCTGGCCAACAACGCCACGCTGGCCGGGCACGTGCACATCGGCGACTGGGCATTCATCGGTGGCCTGACCGGCGTGCACCAGTTCTGCAGGGTGGGCGCCCACGCCATGACGGCCTTCCAGAGCCACGTGTCGCAGGACGTCCCGCCTTTCATGACCGTGGCGGGCAATCCGCTGTCCGTGCATGGCTACAACGCCGAGGGCCTGCGCCGGCGCGGCTTCAGCCGCGAGCGCATCGCCCAGGTCAAGCAGATGCACCGCCTGCTCTACCGCGAGGGCCTCACGCTCGAGCGCGCCCAGGCCGCCATCGGCGAGCTGCGGGGCCAGGTGGAGGGTGGCGACGCCGACGTGCAGTTGCTGCTGGACTTCGTGGCGGCCTCTTCGCGCGGCATCGCACGCTGAGCCCGCCCGCCCATGCGCCTTGCGATGGTGGCCGGTGAAGCCTCGGGCGACCTGCTGGCCGGCCTGATGATGCAGGGCCTGCGGCGGCGCTGGCCGGAGCTTCAGGCCGTCGGCATCGGCGGCCCCAAGATGGCCGCGCAGGGTTTCGAGGCCTGGTGGCCGCACGACAAGCTGGCCGTGCGGGGTTATGTGGAGGTGCTGCGGCACTACCGCGAAATTTCGGGCATCCGCGACGCACTGGCCCAGCGCATCCTGCAAGAGCGGCCGGCGGGCTTCATCGGCGTCGACGCGCCCGATTTCAACCTGGGCCTGGAAGCCCGGCTCAAGGCTGCAGGCATCAAGACCGTGCACTTCGTGTGCCCCTCGATCTGGGCCTGGCGAGGCGGCCGGGCGCGCAAGATGGCCGCCAGCTGCGACCATGTGCTGTGCCTGTTTCCCTTCGAGCCCGAACTGCTGCAGGCCCAGGGCGTGTCGGCCAGCTACGTGGGCCACCCGCTGGCCGATGCCATCCCGCTCGTGCCGCCGCGTGCGGCCAGCCGGCGGGCGCTGGGCCTGGCCGATGAAGACCGCGTGCTGGCCATCCTGCCGGGCAGCCGACGTTCCGAAATCGCGGCCATCGCTCCGGTCTTCCTGCTGGCGGCCGCGCTGCTTCACCGGGAGCGACCGGGCCTGCGCTTCGTGCTGCCGGTCGCACCCGGCCTGCACGAATTGCTGCAGCCCCTGCTGGCCGCCCACGCGCCGGGCGTGCCAGTCCGACTGCTGGACGGCCAGTCGCACGCCGCCCTGGCCGCCTGCGACGCCACGCTGATCGCCAGCGGCACGGCGACGCTGGAAGCTGCGCTCTTCAAGCGCCCGATGGTCATCGGCTACCGCATGCACCCCTTGAGCTGGCAGATCATGAAGCGGCTGCGCTACCAGCCCTGGGTGGGTCTGCCCAACATCCTGTGCCGCGAGTTCGTCGTGCCCGAACTGATCCAGGGCGACTGCCAGCCGACGGCGCTTGCCGCGGCCACGCTGGCCTGGCTCGATGACCCGGCCGGCTGCGAGCGCCTGTCCGCACGGTTCGTCGACCTGCACCACCTGCTGCGGCAGGACACCGCCACGCGGGCCACCGATGCCATCGCGCAAGTCCTTCAGGCTTGAAGACCTCGGCCCGGCCTGGGCCACGCCGGGCCTGGTGGCCGGCGTGGACGAAGCCGGACGCGGGCCCCTGGCAGGCCCCGTGGTGGCCGCCGCGGTCATCCTGGACGCGGGGCGTCCCATCAAGGGGCTGGCCGATTCGAAGACCTTGTCGCCGGGGCGCCGCGCCGAGCTCGCCGACCAGATCCGCGCCCATGCGCTGTGCTGCGCCTTGGGCCGTGCCAGTGCCGAAGAGATCGACCGCATGAACATCCTGCAAGCCACCCTGCTGGCCATGCGCCGCGCCGTGGAGGCCCTGCGGCTGGTGCCCCACCGGGTGGTGGTCGATGGCAACCGCGTGCCCGCGTTGCGCATGCCCGTGGCGGCCGTGGTCAAGGGCGATGCCAAGGTGGCGGCCATCTCGGCGGCCTCCATCCTGGCCAAGGTCGATCGCGATCTGCTGTGCCTGGACCTGGACGGCCAGTACCCGCACTACGGGTTTGCCATCCACAAGGGCTACCCCACGCCCGCGCACCTGGCGGCACTGCGCGAGCACGGGCCGTGTGCCGCGCACCGCACCAGCTTCCGCCCCGTGCGCGAGGCCATCAAGCCCGCCTGATGCCCCTTTGCGATCGCCGATGAACGAACCCCGCGCCGTCACCTCGCGCGACAACCCCTTGCTGGTTCGCCTGCGCAAGCTGGCCCAGGACGGCAGCGCCTACCGACGCGCCGGGCAGGTCTGGATCGAGGGCGACCACCTCTGCGCCGCCTTGCGCGAGCGGGGCGGCCAGGCCCTGCAGGCCGTGGTCACGCAAGCCGGCTGGCAGGACGCGGCGTTGCAGGCCCTGGCTCGCAGCGCGGCGCAGGTGGTGGTGGTGTCCGATTCGCTCTTTGCCGGCTTCAGCACGCTGGATTCGCCGGCGCGCATCGGCTTCGTGATCGAAACCCCGGCCCCGCCCGAGGTGCTGCCGCATGCACCCAGCGTCATCCTCGACCGCGTGCAGGACAGCGGCAACGTGGGCAGCATCCTGCGCAGCGCGGCAGCCTTCGGCATCCGCCAGGTGCTGGCCCTGAAGGGCACGGCTGCACTGTGGTCGCCCAAGGTGCTGCGCGCCGGCATGGGGGCGCACTTCGGGCTGCGCCTGATCGAATCGTTGGACGAAGCGGGGCTGGCCGCGCTGACCGTTCCCTGGGTGGCCACGAGCTCTCACGGTGGCGTGGACCTGCCGCGTGCCGACTTGCCCGCGTCCTGCGCCTGGGTGCTGGGGCACGAAGGGCAGGGCGTGTCCGGGGCCTTGCTGGAGCGCTGCGCCTTGCGGGTGCGCATTCCCCAACCCGGGGGCGAAGAATCGCTCAACGTGGCCGCCGCGGCGGCGGTGTGCTTCTACGAATCGGCACGCCGCGCGGGGTAGCCGGGCGCTCTCAGTACACCAGCCGATCGGGCCGCAGGTCGCGCAGGATGGTGGTGGCGATCTCTTCGATCGACTTGTGCGTGGACGACAGCCACGAGATGCCCTCGCGGCGCATCATGCTTTCGGCCTCGTGCACCTCGTAGCGGCAGTTCTCGATGGAGGCGTACTTGCTGCCGGGGCGGCGCTCGTTGCGGATCTGCGTCAGCCGGTCGGGGTTGATGGTCAGGCCGAAGCACTTGCGCTTGTAGGGCGACAGCGCCCCGGGCAGCCGGCCGCGGTCGAAATCTTCGGGGATCAGCGGATAGTTGGCCGCCTTGATGCCGTGCTGCATGGCCAGGTACAGCGAGGTGGGCGTCTTGCCGCTCCGGCTCACGCCCAACAGGATCACGTCGGCCACGTCGAGGTTGCGCGAGGACTGGCCGTCGTCGTGGGCCAGCGAGAAGTTGATGGCCTCGATGCGGTCGTTGTACTCGCGGCTCTGGCTCGCATCCGAGAAGCGGCCCACCCGGTGGTTGCTCTTCACGCCGAACTCTGCTTCCAGCGGCTCGACGAAGGTCCTGAACATGTCCAGCACCAGGCCGGAGCAGCGCTCACCCGTGACGATGGAGCGGACCTCGTCGTCGATCAGCGTGATGAAGACGATCGGGCGGCGGCCTTCCTGCGCGGCGGTGTCGTTGATTTCGCTGACCACCTGGTGCGCCTTCTCGGGGCTGTCGATGAAAGGGCGCCGGACGTGGCGTGGACGCGCCGGGAACTGGTTCAGGATGGAATTGCCGAAGGTTTCCGCGGTGATGCCCGTGCCATCAGAGACAAAGAACACGGTGCGTTCAGTCATGGGGTTGGACACGGGTGGGTCTGAGCAATGATCGGGCCATGATAAGGAATATCTCCTTAGAATCAGGCAGATTATTCCGTCGACAGACCCTGTGAACCCCGTTCCACGCTACTCAGAACAAGCAAGAAACGGCTTGCGGGGTAGGGCCATGCCTGCGGAAGCACCGGTTTTTTCACATCGCGGAGCTTTCCCATGTCTTTGGCCCCTCTGGCGACCGCCCTGGTCGCACCCTTTGAACAACTGAGAATGACCGACGTCGACGTGGTCGGCGGCAAGAACGCCTCACTCGGCGAAATGATCAGCCAACTGGCCGCCACCGGCGTGCGGGTGCCCGGCGGCTTTGCCACCACGGCGCACGCCTTCCGGGAATTCCTGCGCCACGGCGGCTTGCACGCACGCATCCAGGCGCGGCTGGATGCCCTGGACACCGACGACGTCAACGCCCTGGCCGTGGCCGGCGCCGAGATCCGCCAGTGGGTGATCGACACCCCGCTGCCGCCCGACCTCGAGGCCGCCATCCGCGAGCAGTTCGCAGGCTTGTCGGCGGGCAACCCGCAAGCCAGCTTCGCCGTGCGCTCATCGGCCACCGCCGAAGACCTGCCCGATGCCTCGTTCGCTGGCCAGCAAGAGACCTTCCTGAACGTCACGGGCATCGAAGACGTCCTGCACCGCATGAAGGAGGTCTTCGCCTCGCTCTACAACGACCGTGCCATCAGCTACCGCGTGCACAAGGGCTTTGCCCATGCCGACGTGGCGCTGTCGGCCGGCGTGCAGCGGATGGTGCGTTCCGACCTGGGCTCGGCCGGCGTGATGTTCACGCTGGACACCGAGTCGGGCTTCCCCGACGTGGTGTTCATCACCTCCAGCTACGGCCTGGGCGAGACGGTGGTGCAGGGCTCGGTCAACCCCGATGAGTTCTATGTCCACAAGCCCACGCTCAACGCCGGCCGCTTCTCGGTCATCCGCCGCGTGCTGGGCTCCAAGCTGCAGCGCATGGAGTTCGCTTCGCCCGCCGAGAAAGCCGCCAGCGGAAAGCTGGTGCGGGTGATCGACACCCCGCCCGAGCAGCGCAACCGCTATTCGCTCACCGACACCGAAGTCATCGAGCTCGCCAAGTACGCGCTGATCATCGAGAAGCACTACGGCCGCCCGATGGACATCGAGTGGGGCAAGGACGGCACCGACGGCCAGCTCTACATCCTGCAGGCCCGCCCCGAGACGGTGAAGAGCCAGTCCGCCGGCAAGGTCGAGCAGCGCTACAGCATCAAGGGTGACCGCGCCAAGAATACGGTGCTGGCCGAAGGCCGGGCCATCGGGCAGAAGGTGGGCACGGGACCGGTGCGCCTGGTGCGCAGCACGGCCGAGATGGACCGCGTGCAGCCCGGCGACGTGCTGGTCACCGACATGACCGACCCCAACTGGGAGCCCGTGATGAAGCGCGCCGGCGCCATCGTCACCAACCGCGGCGGGCGCACCTGCCATGCGGCCATCATCGCCCGCGAACTGGGCATCCCGGCCGTGGTGGGCTGCGGCGACGCCACCGAGCACCTGGGCGAAGGCAATCTCGTCACGGTCTCTTGCGCCGAAGGCGACACCGGCTACGTTTACGACGGCCTTCTGGAGACCGAGATCAAGGACGTGGTGCGCGGCGAGATGCCGTACTGCCCGATCAAGATCATGATGAACGTGGGCAACCCGCAGCTGGCCTTCGACTTCGCGCAGATGCCGAATTCGGGCGTGGGCCTGGCGCGGCTCGAGTTCATCATCAACAACAACATCGGGGTGCACCCGAAGGCGATCCTCGACTACCCCAACATCGATCCCGACCTGAAGAAGGCGGTCGAGTCGGTGGCGCGCGGACACGCATCGCCGCGGGCCTTCTACGTGGACAAGCTCACCGAGGGCATCTCCACCATCGCCGCAGCCTTCTGGCCCAAGAGCGTGATCGTGCGGCTGTCGGACTTCAAGAGCAACGAGTACCGCAAGCTGATCGGCGGCACGCGATACGAGCCCGATGAAGAGAACCCGATGCTGGGCTTCCGGGGCGCCAGCCGCTACATCAGCGGCGAATTCAGCGACGCATTCGCCATGGAATGCGAGGCGCTCAAGCGCGTGCGCGCCGACATGGGCCTGACCAACGTCGAGATCATGGTGCCCTTCGTGCGCACCGTGAAGCAGGCCTCCACGGTGGTGCGCATGCTGGCCGAGCGCGGGCTGGCCCGTGGTGTCGACGGGCTGCGCCTGATCATGATGTGCGAGGTGCCCAGCAACGCCATCCTGGCCGAGCAGTTCCTGGAGCACTTCGACGGCATGTCCATCGGTTCCAACGACCTGACGCAGCTCACCCTGGGCCTGGACCGCGACTCGGGCCTGGAGCAGCTGGCCAGCGACTTCGACGAGCGCGACCCGGCCGTCAAGGCCCTGATCTCGCGTGCCATCACGGCCTGCCGGGCCACCGGCAAGTACGTGGGCATCTGCGGCCAGGGGCCGAGCGACCACCCCGACTTCGCCGACTGGCTGGCGCAGGAGGGCATCGTGTCGATCTCGCTGAACCCCGATACGGTGATCGAGACTTGGCAGCGGCTGGCCAAGCGCTGAACGGGCCGCTCACGGCGGCCGGCACCAACGATCGGCCGGCGCTGTGGTCCTTCAGGGCGTGCCCCAGGCTTCGATCTCGGTGATGCGGCTGTAACCACCCAGGGAGGCGTTGACCACCACGCGTACTGCGTTGGTGCTCAGCGCCGGAAAGCTGATCCGCCGCCACACCTTGTTGTTGCCGGTGATGCTTCCGCCGGGAACCGTGACCCAGGCCGAACCGTTCCACGCCTGCACGTCATAGGCGGTGACGCCCCACGTGGTGAAGGTCATCGTTTCGGTCGGTTCCAGGGGATTCGGGTAGTTGTCCTGCAGCGTGAAGACATCGATCTCGGTGATCGACTTGGTCGCGCTGAAGTTCACCTGCACCGAGTCTGGCCACGCCCCGTAGGTGGCGTCGTTCCAGCCACCGCCGGCGCCCCAGTTGCGCCCACGGCGGTCCCCGTCGTTCACGGCATTGACCGGGTAGGCGGCCGAGTAGCTGCCCGAGGCCGTTGCCACGCCGCCATTGGCCTGTGCGGCGACGTTCACCGAGGTGTCGGGCGTCGCATAGGCCTCGAGCTCGGTGATGCGGCTGTAACCACCGAGGCTGGCCAGCACGAGCACGCGCAGCTTGCTGGTTGACAGAGCCGGGAAGGTGAAGCGCCGCCACACCTTGTTGTTGCCGGTGACGCTGCCGCCGGTCACCGTCACCCAGGCCGTACCGTTCCAGGCCTGGACTTCGAAATCCGTGATCCCGTATTGCGTGAAGGTCAACGCCGCGGTCGGCGTCGTCGGGTTGTTGTAGTCGTCCTGAACGGTGTAGACGTCGACTTCGGACACGGTCTGCACGCTGGCGAAGTCGACCTGCAGCCAATCGGGATAGGTGCCCAGGGTGGCATCGTTCCAGCCGCCGCCGGCGGCCCAGTTGCTGCCGCTGCGCTCGCCGTCGTTGGCGCCGCTGGTCGGGTAGTTGGCGCTGTAGGTGCTGGAGGCCGTCAGCACCGCCCCGTTCGAGGCCAGCGCCAGGTTGACGCGCGGCGCCGGCGGCGGCGGGGTCGGCGCGACGGCCAGCAGAGCGGCCGCGGCATCGACGATGCCAGCACCGCAGCGAGCCGGGGTGCAGTCGTCGCCGGTGCCTGTGGGGAAGGTGCGCGCGCTTGACTGCAGCGCGGCCGTGACCTGCGCCGGAGTCAGCGCCGGGTTGGCAGACAGCATCAGCGACACGGTACCCGAGACATGGGGGGTGGCCATGCTGGTGCCCTGGTACAGGGCGTAGCTATCGGCCCCCGGTGTCGTCAACCCGGCGTTCAGCGTCGACAGGATGTAGTTGCCGTTGCCGCCGCCCGGGGCGGCGATCGTCACGCTGGGGCCGAAGTTGCTGTAGGGCGCGCGGCCACCGTTGCGCGTGGTCGCGGCAACCGAGATCACGCCGGTGCAGTTGGCCGGCGTGGAACCGGATGCATTGGCGTTGTCGTTGCCGGCCGCCACCACGACCACGGCGCCACGGGCCACGACATCGTTGATGGCGTTCTGAAACGTCGTGCCGCAAACGCCCGTGCCGCCCAGGCTGAGGTTGAGCACCCGCGCTGGCGTGGTGTTGGTCGGCACGCCGGCCACCGTGATGCCCGCGGCCCAGCGCATGGCGTCGACGATGTCGGAGGTATAGCCGCCGCACCGGCCCAGCACGCGTATGGGCTGAATCTTGGAAACCCAGTTGATCCCCGCCACGCCGATGCCATTGTCGGTGGCCGCGCCGATGGTGCCGGCCACGTGCGTGCCGTGCCAGGAACTGTTGTTGCCGTTGCAGCCGAAGTCCCCGACATCGTGCGGGTCGGGGTCGCGCCCGTTGCCGTCTTGGGCGACGGTCAGGTCGGTGATGAAGTCGTAGCCTGCCACGAAGCGGCCGGCCAGGTCGATGTGGTCGAGGTAGCCGGTGTCGATGACCGCCACCGTGATCGCGGCGCTGCCGACCGTCAGGTCCCAGGCTGCGGGCAGGTTGATACCGCCGGCGGGTTCGAAGTAGTGCCACTGCTGCGGGTACAGGGTGTCGTTGGGCACGCGCAGCGGCACCATGCGCAGGTCGATTTCGGCGGAGG
Organism: uncultured beta proteobacterium; assembly: GCA_903822435.1. GTDB lineage: Bacteria > Pseudomonadota > Gammaproteobacteria > Burkholderiales > Burkholderiaceae_C > Rubrivivax. The sequence continues at coordinate 22,824 of CAIJPE010000092.1, forward strand.
CCACCGCGGGATCGGTGACCAGACGGCGCGCCACGGCCTCGGCCTCGCTGCGGGACATCAACCGCGGCAGCTGCAGCACATGGGCGTTGCCCGACATGGCGCGCAGGCGCCGAAGCCCGGCACCGGTGGCGACGACAGATGCGCGGCCAGCCGAGTCGGCGCCGACCGGGTCGCGAAGCCGGATGATGATCCGGTCGGTCGACTCGGTGATGGCTGCGGCCGCCTTCGCGCCGGCTGACACCTCGGCGGGAGCACCGGCGTGCGCCGGCGCGCAGACGAACGCAACGGCACAGGCCGCGGTCAAGAGAATCTTTTTCATGGGCAGCCTGGACGAGCGGAATGGCGACGGAGGATTATCGATCCGGCCGAAGCCGCCCAGGGCCGACCGCTGCCAGGTCAAGTTAGGGGGCCTGCCCAAGGGCTGGAAGGCACCGGCGCCGTGGACGGGGTCGTCCCTGGCCGTCCAGGCGCCGTGCTGGCCGCCAGCTGACAGCCAGGTCCCGAGCGCCCGGGTGTGCGGCCGGGCGCGCGGGTTTCCCCCTTCATGGATAACCCGTTGCCTTTGGCCAGTGGACGCGTTAACCGGGTATCGGCCCGGTCTGCCGCTGCGACAGAATCGGACGATGGAGGACGCTCGGCATCGACGGTTCTGGCGCCACACGCTGTGGTTGACGGCGGTGCTGTTGGCGTTGTGGCTGGTGGTATGCCTGGCGCTGCCTTGGTTCGCACGCCAGCTCGATGGGTTGCACGGCTTCGATTTCCCCCTGGGCTACTGGCTGGTGGCCGAGGGCGCTCTGGTCCTGTTCGTCCTCATCGTGGTGGCCTATGCCTGGGCCATGGAGCGGCTGGAAGCCCGCTGGCGTGCCACCGAGCCGCCAGGCGCTGCGCCGTGAGCGCGGCAGGCCCTGGCCCCTGCGGGAACGCGCTGCTTGCGCGGCGCTATGCGCTGTTCCTGTTTTGCTTCGGCTTGCTGATCGCGGGCATGGCGCTCGCCGAACGCGTGGGCCTGCCGCGAAGCTGGATCGGTGCCACCTTCCTGGTCGTGACCGTGGCGATGTACGCCGGCATCGGCTTCCTGTGTCGCACTTCCAGCGAGGCCGAGTACTTCGTGGCGGGCCGCCGCGTGCCGGCCATGTACAACGGGTTGGCGACGGCGGCCGACTGGATGTCGGCCGCATCGTTCATCGGTACGGCCGGCGTGCTGTACCTGCACGGCTTCGCGGGGCTGGCCTACATCCTGGGCTGGACGGGCGGTTACTGCCTCCTGGCGCTGCTGCTGGCACCCTACCTGCGGCGCTTCGGCGGCTACACCATCCCCGATTTCCTGGGCGCCCGCTACGGCGGCGTGCTGCCGCAACTGATCGGTGCCGCCGCGGCCGTGGGGGTGTCCTTCGTGTACGTGGTGGTGCAGATCTACGGCGTGGGGCTCATCACCTCGCACCTGACCGGATTCGGCTTCGAGCTGGGGATCTTCGTCGGGCTGGGCGGCGTGCTGGTGTGCTCGTTCCTGGGCGGCATGCGGGCGGTGACCTGGACGCAGGTGGCGCAGTATCTGGTGCTGATCGTGGCCTACCTGGTGCCTCTCACCTGGCTGTCGATCCAGCAGACCGGCAACCCGCTGCCGATCGTCTCGTACGGCACGCAGCTGGTGAAGGTGGCCGAGCGGGAACGTGAACTGGCGCAGGACCCTGCCGAGATCCAGGTGATGGCCCGGCTGCGCGAGAAGGCGGCGGACGCCGAGCGCAAGCTGCAGGATCTTCGGGGCGCGATGCTGCTGGACGAAGGCCTGCAGCGGCAGCGCATCGCCATGCTGCGTGCCGACAACGCGCCGCTGGCCAAGATCCAGCGGGCTGAACGCGACTACGCCCAGCGCCCACGCACCGAAGCGCAGGCCCGCCAGCTCTATCAGCGCGAGCACGACATGGCGATCTCGCACGCCCAGCCGCTGGCGGGTATGCCGCCGCAAACCCTTCCCTTTGCCTCCGGCGACCCGGCCGGCGACCCCGATGCCCGCCAGCGTTTCGGCTCAGCCCGGCTGAACTTCATCGCCCTGATGCTGTGCCTGATGATGGGCACGGCCGGGCTGCCGCATGTGCTCACGCGCTACTACACCACCACTTCTGCCTCGGAGGCGCGCCGATCGGTGGCTTGGTCGCTGCTCTTCATCACGCTGCTGTACCTGGCGGCCCCGGCTCTGGCGGTGCTGGTGAAGTTCGAGGTGCTGCAGCACGTCATCGGCCTGCCCATCGACGCGTTGCCGGCCTGGATCAACCGATGGGCCCGGCTGGACCCGGCCCTGGTCTCGGTACGCGACGTCAACGGCGACGGCATCCTGCAGCTGGGTGAGCTCTTCATCGGCGGCGACGTCATCGTGCTGGCTGCCCCCGAGATCGGCGGGTTGCCGTATTGGGTCACTTGCCTGGTGGCCGCCGGCGGTCTGGCCGCGGCCCTGTCCACCGCCGACGGGCTGCTGCTGACCATCGCCAACGCGCTGTCGCACGACATCTACTTCAGGGTGCTGCAGCCCGGCGCCTCGATGGCGACGCGGGTGGTGGCTTCCAAGGTGTTGGTGATGGGGGTCGCCCTGCTCGCCGCGCTGACGGCGGCCCTGAAATCCACCGATATCCTGCAGTTCGTCGCGGCGGCGTTTTCGCTGGCGGCGGCGGCCTTCTTCCCAGCGCTGGTGCTGGGCATCTTCTGGCGGCGGGCCAATGGCGCCGGCGCGGTGGCGGGCATGCTCACGGGGCTCGGCGTGACGGCCTGGTACATGGCCACCAACGTGCCCTTGCTGCGCGGTTGGCTGGGCGTGGCCCGCCCGCTGGCGGACTGCCAGTGGTGGGGCATCGACCCGATCGCTTCCGGGGTATACGGCGTGCCCGCGGGGGTGCTGGCCACCGTCGTGGCCAGTCTGCTGACCCAGCCACCCGGGGCAGAGCAGCTGGCGTTGGTGGACCGCATGCGGTTTCCTGCCCGCGGCGAGACCTGAGCACGCCGGCTCGATACGGTCCTTGGCACCTGCTATACTCGTCGGCTTTCCTTGCTGCACCCACTGGACGCAATCCGGGGCAGCTAAGTGCCCATTCATCCTGCTGCCAGCAGGAACGGGGCACGCAATCCACAAGGAGTGTTCATGCGTCACTACGAAATCGTTCTGCTGATCCATCCGGATCAAAGCGAACAGGTCCCGGCCATGCTGGAGCGCTACAAGGCCCTGGTGGTCGCTGGCGGCGGCAAGGTGCATCGCGTCGAGGACTGGGGCCGGCGCCAGCTGGCCTACATGATCCAGAAGCTCGTGAAGGCGCACTACCTGTGCCTGAACATCGAGTGCGGGATCGAGACCCTCACCGAGATCGAGACCGGCTTCCGCTTCAACGACGCCGTGCTGCGCCACATGACCGTGGCCAAGGCCAAGGCCGAGACGGCACCGTCGATCATGATGCGCGCCGTCGAGCGCGAAGAGGCCCGCAAGGAGCGCCAGGAGGCCACGGCCTGACGTCAGCTGCTGCGGCAGCCGAGCCTGCACCCAGTTGGGCCGCGATGAACCGATGGGTTCTGACGGCCACGCTGGCCCAGCGGGCAGCGGTGCGATACACCCCAGCCGGCCTGCCGGCCCTGGATTTGAGCCTTCAGCACGAATCCGAGGTCAGCGAAGACGGCACCACGCGCAAGGTCTCCATGGAGATCAAGGCGGTGGCCATCGGGGCGATCACGCAACCGCTGCTGGCCCAGGTCCTCGGCGCTGCCAGTGTCTATGTCGGTTTCGTCGCACCCAGTCGCAACAAGCGCGGACTTCTGTTCCATATCACGTCGGTCGAGCCCCTGGCCTGACCACTGCCCATCCGGATAGATTCACTCGTAGGAGCTTCATATGCCCCCGCCCCGTGGTAAAGGTCGTTTTTCCAAAGACAAGCGCCCGAAGCGCAACAACCAGGCGCTGCTGTTCCGCCGCAAGCGCTTCTGCCGCTTCACCGTCGCCAAGGTCGAAGAGATCGACTACAAGGAAATCGACGTTTTGCGCGATTTCATCGGCGAGAACGGCAAGATCACGCCCGCCCGCCTGACCGGCACGCGCGCGTTCTACCAGCGCCAGCTGACCACCGCCATCAAGCGCGCGCGCTTCCTGGCGCTGCTGCCGTACTCCGATCAGCACAAGGTTTAAAGAGACGCCACCATGCAAGTCATTCTTCTGGACAAGGTGGGCAAGCTCGGCAGCCTGGGCGATGTCGTCAAGGTCAAAGAAGGCTATGCCCGCAACTTCCTGATCCCGTCCAAGCTGGCGCGCCGCGCCACGGAAGCCGCGATCAAGGAATTTGAAGGCCGCCGCGCTGAACTCGAGAAGGCCGCCTCGGCCAAGCTCGCTGCTGCGCAGGCCGTGGGCGAAAGCCTGGCCGGCAAGACCGTTCGCATCATGCAGAAGGCCGGCGTCGACGGTCGGCTGTTCGGTTCGGTCACCAACGCCGACGTGGCGGAGGCCCTGAGCAAGCTGGGTTCGCCCATCCTCAAGTCGCAGGTGCGCCTGCCCAACGGCCCGCTGAAGACCGTGGGCGAGCATCCGCTGCAGGTCGCCCCGCACACCGACGTGGTGGTCGAGGTGACGGTGCACGTCGTCCCCCAGGTCGACTGAAAACTCCCGGTCCAACGGGCCCGCGCCAAGCGGGCCTGTCGTGTCCGAAGGCCGGCATCCGCCGGCCTTCGTCGTTTGTGCGCCCCTGTGCGGACGATTCGTGTTCCGCTGCGGCTATCCCCTGACTTTCCCCTGTCGGTCCACAGGCTTGCCCACAGCTGTTTCGGGCCGGGGGGCATACGATCTCCATCCACATGAGCGCCATCCTCGACCCCCGCGACAGCGCCGCTTCGCACGACGCCGAAGTCTCTCGCCTGCGCGTGCCGCCCCATTCCGTCGAAGCCGAGCAGAGCGTGCTCGGCGGCCTGCTGCTGGACAACCTGGCCTGGGACCGCGCCGGCGACCTGCTGACCGACAGCGACTTCTACCGCCACGAGCACCGCCTGATCTATGCCGCCATCGGGGCGCTGGTGTCCGGCAGCAAGCCCGCCGACGTCATCACCGTCTACGAGCAGCTTCAGAGCCTGGGCAAGGCGCAGGACAGCGGCGGGCTGGCCTATCTCAACGCCCTGGCGCAGAGCGTGCCCAGCGCTGCCAACATGCGTCGCTACGCCGAGATCGTTCGTGAGCGCTCGATCCTGCGAAAGTTGATCGCGGCCAGCGACGACATCGCCACCAGCGCCTTCAACCCCGCCGGCCGTTCGGTCAGCACCGTGCTCGACGAGGCGGAAAGCAAGATCTTCCAGATCGGGGAAGAGGGCTCGCGGCAGAAGCAGGGCTTCCAGGGCATCGACAAGCTGGTGGTGTCGCTGATCGACCGCGTGCAAGAGCTGCATGACAACGGGGCCGAAGAAGTGACCGGCGTGCGCACGGGCTTCTATGACCTCGACCGCATGACCGCCGGATTGCAGAAGGGCGACCTGATCGTCCTGGCCGCGCGGCCTTCCATGGGCAAGACGGCCTTTGCGCTGAACATCGCCGAGCACGTGGCCGTGCAGGAAGGGCTGCCGGTCCTGGTGTTCTCGATGGAAATGGGCGCCTCGCAGCTGGCCTTGCGCCTGGTCGGCTCGCTGGGCCGGATCAATCAGCAGAACCTGCGCACGGGCCGGCTGGACAGCGGCGAGTGGGAACGCCTGACGGAGTCGGTGGAGCGGCTGAGCCGGGTGCAGCTCTACATCGACGAGACTGCCGCGCTCACGAGTTCAGAGTTGCGGGCGCGTGCCCGGCGCATGGCCCGGCAGTTCGGTGCGCTCGGGCTGATCGTGATCGATTACCTCCAGCTGATGAGCGGCTCCAGCGGCAGCGACGAGAACCGCGCCACGGAGATCGGCGAGATCTCCCGCGGGCTGAAGGCGCTGGCCAAGGAACTGCAGTGCCCCGTGATCGCCCTGTCGCAGCTCAACCGGAGCGTGGAAACGCGCCAGGACAAGCGGCCGATGATGAGCGACCTGCGCGAGTCGGGCGCCATCGAGCAGGATGCGGACATCATCATGTTCATCTACCGCGACGACTACTACAACAAGGACAGCAAGGAACCCGGCGTGTCCGAGATCGTCATCGGCAAGCAGCGCAACGGACCCGTTGGAACGGTGAAGCTCACCTTCCTCAAGCCGCTGACGCGCTTCGACAACCTGGCGGAGTACTGACACCCCGCGAAGCGCCTAAGTTTGCTTGATCCGGTTGCGGGGAACGGCGCGAGTGGCAATGAGTTGTGCCACACAGCAAGACTGTATATATTCACAGCATGCGACGCGGCGATGCCCCTTCTTCCGGACCGGCGGCCACCCTCATGTTCGTGCCCCCGGGTGCTGTGAAGGGCAGGGGCACGGTCTGGGCCATCGAGCATCGCTTCAATGCGCTGTCGCGCAGCGAGTTCGACGACGGATGGGGCACCCTGGAGCAGGCGGCGCTGGAAGAGCGCGAGGCACCCGGCACCCAGGTGCTGGAGGAAAACGTCCGGGGCATCCTGTCGGGCAACGATTCGCCCGACATCGGGTTCGACCTGTCGATCAATCCGTACCGGGGTTGCGAGCATGGCTGCACCTACTGTTACGCGCGGCCCACGCACAGCTACCTGAACCTGTCGCCCGGCCTGGATTTCGAGACCCGGATCATCGCCAAGGTCAACGCGGCCGAACGCCTGCGCGAAGCCCTGGCATCGCCGCGCTACACGCCGGGCCAACTCAACATCGGCTCGGTGACCGATGCCTACCAGCCGGCCGAGCGGCGGCTGAAGATCACGCGCTCGGTGATCGAGGTGTTGTCCGAAGCCAGGCACCCGTTTTCGGTGATCACCAAGAGCAGCCTGATCGAGCGCGACGTGGACCTGATCGCGCCGATGGCCGCACAGGGGCTGGCTGCGGCCTATGTGTCGATCACCACGCTCGACCCGGTACTGGCCCGTGCCATGGAGCCGCGGGCTGCGGCGCCCCACCGGCGGCTGCGCACCATCGAAGCCCTGGCCAGGGCCGGCGTGCCGGTGGGTGTGAGTGTCTCGCCGATCATTCCGTTCCTGAATGAACCCGAGCTCGAGTCCATCCTGCAGGCCGCCTGTGACGCAGGTGCGTCGCGGGCCTTCAGCATCGTCCTGCGCCTGCCCTGGGAGGTGAACCCCATCTTCCAGCAGTGGCTCGAGCAACACGTGCCCGACCGAGCCGCCCGCATCATGGCCCGCGTGCGCGAGATGCGCGGCGGCAAGGACTACGACAGCGCTTTCGGCACGCGCATGCACGGGCAGGGCGTCTGGGCGCAGCTGTTGCGCCAGCGGTTCGATAAAGCCAGCCAGCGGCTGGGTTTCGGCCGTGAGCGCCTGAACCTCGATCTCACCCAGTTCAGGCCGCCTGCCCGTGCGGCCGGCCAGGGCTTGCTCTTCTAGCCCTCAGGCCGCGACTTTGTCGGGGTTGGCGCTGGGTTTGCGGCCCCGCACCTGCAGCCCGCCAGGAGAACGCCCCGAACGCTGAATGCCTGCGATATGGCTGGCCGAAGAGTTGCAGCTGCGCAGGATGTCGGCTGAACGCTGGATCAGGTCCTGGGCCTCCGGGATGGCCGCCAGGTGCCGCTTGGCGAGAATGCCCGCCATCTCCAGCAGCTTGGCGTTCAGGGTTTCTTCGCCCGATCTCAGCAGCAACCGCGCGGCTTCGCCGGGATCGCCCTTGAGCGAGAGTTCCATGGCGCGCTCGGTGACGCTCGAGATGCGCGCCTGGCAGCGGCGGATCAACCCGACCGCCGGTTCGGCCCGCTGGGCTGCCGCGGTCAACACCTCGGCCATCGACTTCGAGACGCAAAAGCGCATGCCGATGCGCTCGACCAGCGCCTCGTGCGGGGCTGCGGGCCGCGCGGTGACAGGGACGCGCGACCACAAGGCCAGCAGCACGTTGGCGGCCTCCAGGTCGAAATCGCCTTCCATCGCGTGGGATGCCAGGGTCTCCAGCGCCTGCAGGGCAGCGGCCTGCTGGAGCCCGAGCAGCTTGGCCAGCACATCCGACGCCATCTGGAAGCGCCGCAGGCGTGTGGAATTGGGAAACCGTTCGCAGTAGCGGCGCAGTTGCTCGCGCATGGCCAGGGTGCCGGGCACGTCGCCCTTGTCGAAGCGCAGCATCGCGATCAGCAGCAGGCTCAGCGCATCGAACAGCTTGGACCGAACGCCCATGTTCAGGGTGCGCTCGAGCCACATCATCGACTCTTCGGTGTATCCCTGATAGAACGCCAGCGCGCCGGCGTGCTGTGCGCGCAGCATGCAGCCGGGTGTCAATTCGGCGGCCTTGCGGTATTCCGCCAGGGCGGCGTCGAAGTTGCACTGGTCCACCAGGATCCGCCCCTGCAGGTCGTGTGCATCGGCCGAAGTCGGCTCGGCCGCCAGCACCTCGGCAATGATCTTGCGCGCCGAGGCGTCGTCGCCCTGCGCCATGAAGCACCGGGCCGATCCCAACCGGGCCCACTGGACGCCTTTGCGGGTCTGCGACAGCCGGTCGAAGACCTTGCGGGCGTCGTCCGGCCGTTCCAGGGTCAGCAGCAGTTCCGCGGACAGGCGACCGCAGTAGCCCCAGTACGGTTGTTGCTCCTGGAAACGCTTGACCGCATGGACCAGGGCCACCTCGGTCTCGCCGGCGTCCAGGGCCCGCAGCACGTCGGACAGTTCACGCTTTCGCTTGCGCGCTTCGCGGATGCGCTCGGACAACAGCGCTGCGGTGTAGGGCCGCACGAGGAAGCCGTCCAGCGCCGCTTCGCCCGCCTCCACGACCTGGCTGTAGCTGGCCTGGGCGGTGACCATGATGAACACCGTGCTGTGGGGCAGCAGGTTCTCGCGGCGCAGTTCGTCCAGCAGGTCCTGGCCCGAGAAGTCGGATTCCTCGAATTCGCGGTTGCACACCACGATGTCGAAGGATTCACGTTCCAGCAGCAGGCGGGCGTCATTGACGCGCGTGGCCTGCGTGATGTGGCCCACGCCCACGTCACGCAACTGGGCTGCTGCCACGCTGCGCAACAAGGGGTTGTTCTCGACGAGCAGGGCGCGCGCCAAGTGGATGTCGCGATCGATCATTCCCGGTGACTATCGGCCGGGCCCCGCTCAACTTGAGTCGCCGGCCGCGGCGGGCTACTTGAACAGATCCTTCACGCGGTCCGTCCAGCTCTTCGCGTTGGGCGAGTGCCGGTCCCCGGACTTGCGGAAGGATTCGTCCAGTTCCTTGAGCAGCTTGCGCTGGTGCTCGGTGATCTTGACCGGGGTCTCCACCGCCACGTGGCAGTACAGGTCGCCCGGGTAGCTCGACCGCAGCCCCTTGATGCCCTTGCCGCGCAGCCGGAAGGTCTTGCCGTGCTGCGTGCCCTCGGGCAGCTCGATCTCGGCCCGGCTGCCCAGCGTGGGCACGTCGATGGTGCCGCCCAGTGTCGCCGTGACCAGCCCCACGGGCACGTTGCAGTGCAGGTCGTCGCCGTCGCGCTCGAAGATCTCGTGTTGCTTGACGCGGATCTCGATGTAGAGGTCGCCGGCCGGGCCGCCGTTGGTGCCCGGCTCGCCGTTGCCGGCCGAGCGGATGCGCATGCCTTCGTTGATGCCGGCAGGGATCTTCACCTCCAGCGTCTTCTGCTTCTTGATCTTGCCCGCGCCGCTGCAGGTGGCGCAGGGGTCGGAGATGATCTTGCCGTTGCCGTGGCAGTGCGGGCAGGTCTGCTGGATGCTGAAGAAGCCCTGGCGCAGGTGCACCGTGCCGGCGCCGCTGCAGGTGGGGCAGGTCTTGGCACTGGTGCCGGGCTTGGCACCCGTGCCCTTGCAGACGTCGCAGGTGTCCCAGCTGGGCACGCGGATCTGGGTTTCCTTGCCGAAGGCGGCTTCCTCCAGCGTGATCTCCATGGCATAGCTCAGGTCGCTGCCGCGGTAGACCTGCTGGCCCCCGCCGCCGCGCCGCCCGCCGGCCGCTGCGCCTCCGAAGATGTCGCCGAAGATATCGCCGAAGGCTTCGGCAAAGCCGCCAAAGCCCTCGCCGCCGGCACCACCGCGGCCGGCCATGTTGGGGTCGACACCGGCGTGGCCGTACTGGTCGTAGGCAGCCCGCTTCTGCGGGTCCGAGAGCATCTCGTAGGCCTCCTTGGCTTCCTTGAACTTCTCTTCGGACTTCTTCGCGTCGTCACCCTGGTTGCGGTCGGGGTGATGCTTCATCGCCAGTTTGCGATAAGCCTTCTTGATGTCTTCGTCCGACGCGTTCTTGGGCACGCCGAGGATGTCGTAAAAATCGCGCTTGGCCATGAAAAACCTTGAGCAAGAAATGAGCTAACCGGAAGTGAAACCGCCGCGCCGGTGTGCAGGCCGGGCCTGAACCACCGAACGCGGCGAGAGACCAAGGCGGGTCGAGACCCCGCCCCGGTGCTCTTTACTTGCGGACTTCCTTGAAATCGGCATCCACGACATTGTCGTCGGCCGGCTTGGCCTTGGGCGCATCGCCCGCGCTGGCTCCGCCACCGGCAGCCGCGGCTGCAGCCGCTGCGGCTTGCGGGTCGGCTGCGTACATCTTCTCTCCGAGCTTCTGGCTGGCGGTCATCAGGGCCTCGGTCTTGGCTTCGATCAGGGCCTTGTCGTCGCCCTTGATGGCTTCCTCGACGTCCTTCAGCGCGGCCTCGATCTTTTCCTTCTCGGGGGCGTCGAGCTTGTCGCCGTGCTCGGCCACGCTCTTCTTCACCGAGTGCAGCATGCCGTCGGCCTGGTTGCGCGCCTGCACGAGTTCGACCTTCTTGGCGTCCTCGGCCGCATTGGCCTCGGCGTCGCGCACCATCTTCTGGATCTCTTCCTCGTTGAGGCCCGAGTTCGCCTTGATGGTGATCTTGTTTTCCGTGCCGGTGCCCTGGTCCTTGGCGCTGACGTGCAGGATGCCGTTGGCGTCGATGTCGAAGGCGACTTCGA
>CAIJPE010000093.1 GCA_903822435.1 uncultured beta proteobacterium
CCATCGAAGATCGGCAGGCTCACGCTGGCCAGCAGGCTGCTGACCACCGACGCGCCCTGGCCCAGTGCGCCCACCGTCAGTGCGCTCAGCCCCAGGGAGCCGCCGATGGAAAAGCGCGGCCAGCGCTGGGCTTCGGCCTGGCCCACGCGGGCCAGCGCGGCGGCCACCTGGCGTTCGGCGGCCCGCACGTCGGCGCGCTGCCGCAGGGTCTCGGCCGGCAACGTGGCCGGCAACAGGGCCTGGGCCTGCGGCACGGGCGGCCCGCCGCCTGCGGTGTCGTCGGTGTCCGGTGCCGCTGCAGGTGGCTGGCCTGTGAGCACGCGCAAGGCATGGCGGGTCTGCACGATGGCCGTCTGCAGCGCCGGCAGCAGCGCCTGGTTCTGCGCCACGGCCGTGCGCGCCTGGGCCGCTTCCAGTTCGGTGACCAGGCCGGCCTGCTGGCGCCACAGCGTGATCTGCAGCGTGGTGGACTGGCTGGCCAGGTTGTCGCGGGCGATCGCCCAGCGGGCCTGGGTGGCGCGCAGCAGGATCCAGTCCAGCGCCACTTCGGCCGCCACCTGCACCTGCGCATCGCCCAGCGTCGCATCGGCTGCCTGGGCGGCGGCGTCTGCAGCGTCCAGGCCGGCCCGGTTGGCCCCGAAGGCATCGGGCGCCCAGTTGGCGTCCAGCCCCAGCTGGAAGAGATTGCCCGTGCTGCTGCCGCCCGATGTGCCGTGCTGGGCCGAAGCCGAACTGCCCAGCGTGGGCCCCAGGGCCGCGGCGGCCACCGCACGCAGCGCCTGCGCCTGGCGCAACGCTGCGCGGCTGCTCTCGATGCTGGTGTTCGCCTGCAGGGCTTCCTCGATCAGGCCCGCCAGCCTCGGGTCATCGAAACGCCGCCACCAGGCTGCCATCGAGACCGGCCCCAGGCCCGCGGCGCCTGCGCCGGCGGCATCGGCCTCTTGCCAGCCCGCGGGCACCACCAGGGGCGGCTGCGGCGCCTGGGCCAAGGGTGCCATGCTGCCGCAGGCGCAAAGCACGGCCGTTCCGCACAGGGCTGGCAGGCGCCATGGCGCGGGGCGCGGCGGGGCAGGGGATGGCAACAGAAGAGGTCTCCAGGCGCGCAGGGACCGGAGGCCCTTGCAGCCTGAGCAGTGTGGGCGGGTGCAGGGAGGGCATCTGTGCGGTGCAGCACCGACGCCCTTCAGCCCGCCACCGCGGGGCTGCCGCGGGTGGCGCAGTGCGATCATCGCCACGCGCGCCACCGGGTGCGCGCTGTGCAACCCTCCATCCCCAGAGCCTTCCATGCGTGTATATGACGCGGCACAGACCGAGGCGGCGCTGCCCTTCGACCGGCTCATCGCGGCGCTGCGGCAGCGCTTTGCCCAGGGTTGCGTGGTGCCTCCACGGCACGCGCACACCATCGTCCGGGCCGACGGGCCGCCCCTCACGTCGTTGATCATGCCGGCCTGGGTGCCGGGCGGCAGTTACGGCGTGAAGGTGGTCAACGTCGCGCCGGGCAATGCCGCGCTCGGCCTGCCCGGCCTGCACGCCACCTACCTCCTTCACGACGCCACCACAGGCGTGCCCGTGGCCCTGCTGGACGGCGACGCGATCACCGCGCGCCGCACGGCCGCTGCCTCGGCCCTGGCAGCCTCGTGGCTGGCGCGTGCCGACGCCACCCACCTGCTGGTGGTGGGTGCCGGCCGCGTGGCTCGCCTGTTGCCGGCCGCCTATCGCTGCGTGCGGCCGATCGAGCGCGTGAGCGTCTGGGCACGGCGCCCGGAGGCAGCCGCGGCGCTGGCCGCGGCCTTGCGCCGCGACGGCTTCGCGGCCGAAGCCGCGGATGGCCTGGCCGCCGCCGCAGGGGCGGCCGACATCATCAGCTGCGCCACCTTGTGCAGCGAGCCGGTGGTGCAAGGTGCCTGGCTCAGGCCCGGCAGCCACCTGGATCTCATCGGCAGCTTCACGCCCGCCATGCGCGAGGCCGACGACGCCTGCTTCGTCGGCGCGGCCCTCTACGTGGACACCGAAGAAGCGCTGGCCAAGAGCGGCGACCTGCTGGGACCGATGGCCCGGGGCGTCTTCGCCGCGGCGGATGTGCGCGGCACCCTGGCGGCGCTGGCCGGCGGCAGCGCGACGGGCCGCCGGTCGGCCGCCGAGCGCACGGTGTTCAAGTCGGTGGGCACCGCCCTGGAGGACCTGGCCGCCGCTATGCTGGTGATGGCGCTGTCGGCCGGCGGTTAGGCCAAGGGCGTCGCCGCCACGGGATTGCTCAGCACCCCGATTCCTTCGATCTCGATGTCGATCGTGTCGCCGGCCTTCATCCACACCGGCGGGGTGCGGGCGTAGCCCACGCCCGAGGGCGTGCCCATCACCACCACGTCGCCCGGCTCCAGCGTGAGCGATTCGCTGAGCAGCGCGATGGTGCGCGCCACGCCGAAGATCATGTCGGAAGTGGTGGCGCTCTGCATGACCTTCCCGTTCAGGCGGCTCTGGATCTGCAGGCCCGTGCAGCCAGGCGGCAGTTCATCGGCGGTGACGAGGCAGGGGCCGAAGCCGCCGGTGCCGTCGAAATTCTTGCCGATGGTCCACTGCGTGGTGCGGCGCTGGTAGTCGCGCAGCGTGGCGTCGTTGAAACAGGCATAGCCGAAGACGTGCTGCAGCGCTTCGGCCTCGCTCACGAAACGGGCACGCCGGCCGATCACCACGGCGAGTTCGGCCTCGAAATCCAGCTTGCTCGACACTGTCGGCACCCGCAGGGGCTCGCCATGGGCCAGCAACGAGGTGGTGCACCGCAGGAAGAGCGAGGGGTAGTCGCCCACCGAATTGCCGCCTTCCTTGGCGTGATCGACATAGTTCACGCCCAGGCAGATGATCTTGCCGGGTCGTGGCACCACGGGCAGCAGCGTCCACGCGGTCAACGGGCTGGCGGCCAGGGCCGCCGCGCGGCGGGGCAGCTCGGCCAGCAGGGCCGGCGTCTCGGTGCAGGTGTGGATCAGGCCATGCAAGGTGATGGGCAGGTCGGCCCCGAGGCGGGGGCCTTCCACCAGGCCGCCGGGCACCTGCACGGCCCAGTGAATGTCGCCCTGGGCGTTGCTCGCGCTCAGCAATCTCATGCGGTCTCCTGCTCGTTCACGTCCCGCCCGCCTGCCGGATGCAAGGGGCCCTGGTGCGGGATTTTGCGGGCAACGCTGCATCGTTGACAGGCCCGACTGCCCACGGCGATGATCGCCGCCCAACCGGGCCCCGAGTCCGGAGCGACAGGAACCCATCCCATGACCGAAAGAGTCCGCATCGAGATCGACCCTCTGGGCGTGGCCGAAGTCTGCCTGGTGCGTGCCGAGAAGATGAACGCGCTGGACCCGCTGATGTTCCGCGAACTGGTGGCCGCGCTGGCCACCCTGCGCGACCGCGCGGGCCTGCGGGCCGTGGTGTTGCACGGCGAGGGCAAGGCCTTCTGCGCCGGCCTGGACATGGCCAGTTTCTCGGCCATGGCCGGCAGCGGCGGCCAAGAAGCTGCTGCCGTACCCGGCGCCAGCGACCTGGGCGCGCGCACCCACGGCCTGGCCAACATGCCGCAGCACATCGCCCTGGGGTGGCGCGAACTGGGCGTGCCGGTGATCGCCGCCGTGCACGGCGTGGCCTTTGGTGGGGGCCTGCAGCTGGCCCTGGGCGCCGACATCCGCCTGCTGTCGCCGGATACGCGCCTGTCGGTCATGGAGATCAAGTGGGGCATCGTGCCCGACATGGCCGGCCACGTGCTCACGCGCGGGCTGGTCCGCGACGACGTGCTGCGCGAGCTGACCTACACCGGCCGCCTGGTGGCCGCCGAGGAGGCCGTGGCCATCGGCCTGGGCACGCGCCTGTGCGACGACCCGCTGGCCGAAGCCCGCACCCTGGCCCGGGCCATCGCCGAGCGCAGCCCCAGCGCCATCCGCGCGGCCAAGCGGTTGCTGAACCTGGCGGCGCGCAACGGCGACGGCAGCGCGGCCGCGCTGCTGCAGGCCGAATCCGACGAACAGATCCGCCTGATGGGCGGGCCCGAACAGCAGGAGGCCGTGCGGGCCAATCTGGAGCGGCGTGCGCCGCGGTTCTAGGGCAACCCGATCAGGGCGTTGCCCGAACGCCCCGATGGTCGCAGGCCAGCCCTAGAGCACCGCGTACCGCCCCGGCCGGTGGTTCACGGCGATGAACAGGTTCATCACCACGGCAGCCACCACCGACCACAGCACCCGGCGCGGCTCGATCACCGCCAGGGCCAGCAGCACGATGGTGCAGTCGATGGCCATTTGCACGGCGCCGGCCCGCCAGCCGCGGCTCTTCTGCAAGTACAGCGACACGATGGTCGCCCCGCCCAGGCTGGCCCGGTGGCGGGCCAGGAACAGGCAGCCCGAGCCCAGCAGCAGCCCGCCCAGGACCGCCGCATAGGCCGGGTGCAGCCGCTCGATGGCAAAGAGCCGGGGCGAGAACTCGGTCATGGCCGACAGCATCGTGATCGACACGAAGGTCTTGAGCGTGAATTCACGGCCCATGCGCACCCAGGCAAAGCCGTAGAAAGGCAGGTTGATCAGGAAGAACAGCTTGCCCAGGCTGATGCCGGTGACGTAGTGCAGCAGGAAGGCGGCACCGGCCGTGCCGCCCGTCATCAGGCCCACCTGCCCGAACAGGATCAGCGCCAGGCTGACGAACAAGGTACCCGTGAACAGCGCCTGCGCGTCTTCGAACACGGTGTGCCCGGATAGGGTGCCCGGGGCTGCGGTGGTGGCCATGCCGAGTCCATCGCAGGTTCCATGCCCGCGCCCGCGGGCGCGGCCTCGGCGCGCCCGGCCCCTCAGAGCGTCATCGACGGCCGCTGGGCCAGCGCCTGGCGCCAGCGGTGCAGGTTGGCCAGTTCTTCGCCCGGCTTGACCCGCACCACCCGGGCGAAGTCCACCGCCACCACGGCCGTGATGTCGGCGATGCTGAAGCCTTCGGCCGCGATGGTGTCGCGGCCGGCCAGCTGCGCGTCCAACGCCACGAAGAACTGCTGCAGCCGCACCAGCCCGCGTTGCGCCAGCTCGGGGATCTGCGGATAGTCCACCGGCCCCGGCAGGGCCCTGTTGACCATCGCTGGCGAGCTGTTTCGCAGCGCCTCGGCCACTGCCATCAGGCCTTCGAATTCCGCACGCCACTGCCAGCTGGCCACCTCCGCCTTGCCCAGCGGCGTGACGCCCGTCAAGGGCGGCTCGGGCGCCCAGGCTTCGGCCCAGGCGGCGATGCCCGCGTTGTCGGTCAGCAGGCCGCCGTCTTCCAGGCGCAGCGCGGGCACCGTGCACAGCGGGTTGATGGCCCGGTAGGCCTGGCCCAGTTGCTCGCCGCGCAACAGGTTGACCTGCACCGTGGCATGGGCAATGCCCTTTTCGGCCAGCAGGATCCGCGCACGGCGGGGGCTGGGGGCTGTGGCGCAGTCGTAGAGGGTGATCATCGGAAGAGACCGGGTTGGGGGCCTTGGGCGTGGAGAACCAGGCCGCAGTAGACGGCAGAGTGGGCTGGGGTGGGCACGCCGAGCTCGGCGCCCAGGCCATGCACGCGGCCGGACAGCCAGGGCAGCTCCAGCGGCTTGCCGCGCTCCAGGTCTTCGGACATCGACGAGCGGAAGGTGCCCGGCATCTTGGAGAGCTTGTCCATCACCTCGTCGGCCAGGGCCGGGCGCACGGCCTGCCCGCCGGCCCGCGCCACGGCCACGCACTCATCGATCAGCTGTCGCTGGAACTGGCGCGTCTGCGGGTTGGAGAGGATCAGACCCATGCTGGCCCGCAGCAGCGAAGTGGCTCCCGAGATGGAAGCCAGCGCGATGAACTTTTCCCAGGTGGCGCCGCCGATGTCGTCGGTGGCGGTGGCCGCCAGGGCCGTGGCCCGGTCGCAGGCGGCGCAGAAGGCGGCGGCCACGGCATCACCGCCGGCGGCATCCAGCACGATGCGGTTCAGGCCGCCCGGGCTGCGGATGACGCCCGGCCGGTCGATCACGGCCGACACGTAGATCACGCCGCCCAGCACGCGGGCAGCGGGCAGTGCCTTGCGGATCATGGCCACGCTGTCGATGCCGTTCTGCAACGTCAGCACGCGCGTGTCGGGCCCCACCAATGGGCCCATGTCCTGCGCCGCCGTGGCCGTGTCGCCGAGCTTGACCGCGAAGATCACCAGATCGACCGGGCCGATGGCGGCGGGGTCGTCGGTGGCGCGGACCCGTGGCAAGTGCACCGGATGGACGGGCATCTCGATGCGCAGGCCGTCGGCCTGCATCGCGGCCAGGTGCGCTCCACGCGCGATGAACGCCACCGATTCGCCGGCGGCCTGCAGCCTTGCGCCGACGTAGGCGCCAACGCCGCCCGAGCCCATGATCGCGATGCGCATGTCGTCCTTCCTCGATAGAGTCCGCGCCGATGCTATGCGAAGGCCGTGCCCCCTTCAGCGCATGGGCGTGGCGGGCGAGCGGATGGCCAGGCTGAGTAGTGCCAGGGTGCCGATGGCGGCACCCGCCAGAAAGGTGGCCGGTGCGCCGAACCCGTCCCAGAGCAGCCCGGCCATCACGCTGGCCAGCAGCATGGACAGGCCGCTGAGCAGGTTGAACACACCGAAGGCCGTGCCGCGCAGATCGGCCGGCGCGGTATCGGCCACCATCGCCGCCAGCAGGCCCTGGGTCATGGCCATGTGCACGCCCCACAAGCCCACGCCCAGGAACAGCGAGGCCAGGCCGAAATCGGTGGCCAGCACGAGGTCGGCGGCCACCAGCACGACCATCCCCATGGCCAGCAGCTTGCGGTGCCCCACGCTGTCGGACAGTTTGCCGAACGGGTAGGCGGCCGCGGCATACACCAGGTTCATGGCCACCATGACCAGCGGCACCCACGCCAGAGGCAGGCCCGTCTGCGCCGCGCGCAGCACCAGGAAGGCCTCGCTGAAGCGGGCCAGCGTGACCACCGCGCCCACGCCCACCACCCACCAGCACGCCGGACCCAGCCGCTTCAGGTTGGCCCGGCGGATGGGGTTGGTGCGCGGCGCGCCGGGCTGGGCCGGGGCCTCTTTCACACCCAGCGCCAGCAGCGCCACCGCCAGCCAGGCCGGGATCACGGCCACCCAGAAGATCGCGCGGAAATCGTTGGCCCACAGCAGCATCAGCCCCACCGCGAGCAGCGGCCCCACGAAGGCGCCCACGGTGTCCAGCGACTGCCGAAGGCCGAAGGCCGCGCCGCGCAGTGCAGGCGGTGTCATGTCCGCCACCAGGGCATCGCGCGGGGCACCCCGGATGCCCTTGCCCACGCGGTCCACCAGGCGCGCCGTGAGCACCAGGCCCGAGGTGGAGGCCAGCGCAAACAGCGGCTTGCTCAACGCACCCAGGCCGTATCCGGCCAGGGCCAGCCCCTTGCGCCGGCCGAGGTAGTCGCTGAAGGCGCCCGAGAAGATCTTGACGATCAGCGCCGTGGACTCGGCCAGCCCTTCGATGAGTCCCACGGCCAGCATGCTGCTGCCCAGTGTGGTGACCATGAACAGCGGCAGCAGGCTGTGGATCATCTCGGACGAGATGTCCATCAGCATGCTCACGAAGCCGAGCGCCCAGACGCCCGAGGGAATGCGGCCACTTGGGCTCATCGAAAGACTCCTTTGACTCACCGCCGATCCGCCACGGGTCCGTCCGCGGCCGGCGCCTGATCCGCATCAATGGCGGCCGGATTTCCTACACCGCTTCCGCTGTGCCTGGGTCACACTGCCCACTCAGGCGACTCTCGACCTGGGAGGACTCCCCATGAACACGCTGCATTGTCTCGTTGCCGTCGCGCTGGCCTGCACGGCCCTCGCCGGGCCCCTGCACGCGCAGACCGCTGCCCCGGCGCAGGCGGCTTCGGCCGCAGCGCCGCCGCGCATCAAGCCCGCGCCCCGGCACCTGACGCCCACCGAGGCGCGCAACAGCGCCACCACCCCGGGTGACCTGCGCCCGGAAGAGCCCGTCATCCCGCAGATCAGCATCCCGCTGGGCCGCAAGCCGCCGGGCCCGGCGCCCGCGCCCAAGGCGCCGGGGCGCAGCGACAAGGTCGCGACCCCGGGCATCGACGACGCAGCAGCCCGGTGCCGCGCGCAGGCCAGCAGCCAGGCACGCGCAGCCTGCGCCGAGCAGGGGCGGTGACCCGGGCCTGCCCCGCCGAGGGCCACAATGGGCCGTCTCCCATCAGCCTGCCGGAGCCGCGCATGCCCCTGTCGACCCATCCCGCCCGCTGGGCTGCCTTGTTCTGCCTGGCCGTGTGCGGCCTCGCCCGGGCCGAAAACATCGGCGAGGTGGACACCGCCTT
The DNA here is from genome assembly GCA_903822435.1 of uncultured beta proteobacterium. GTDB lineage: Bacteria > Pseudomonadota > Gammaproteobacteria > Burkholderiales > Burkholderiaceae_C > Rubrivivax. Next base: position 8,307 of record CAIJPE010000093.1, read on the forward strand.
CAAGCTGATCGGCCCCGACCACAAGATCGTCGTGGAGGCCTACGACGACCCCAAGGTGCAGGGCGTGGCCTGCTTCGTCTCGCGCGCCAAGACCGGCGGCATCAAGGGCGGCCTGGGCCTGGCCGAGGACAAGGCCGAAGCCTCCATCGCGTGCCGCCAGGTCGGCCCGATCGGCTTCGCCAAGCCGCTGCCGCACCAGGAGGAGGTGTTCAACGAGCGCCTGTCCATCGTCTTCAAGAAGCTGCGCATCGTGCGCATCGTCGACTCCAAGCGCAACGCCTTGGTTTACCTGACTTATTCCGACCGCCTGATCGACGGGTCGCCGAAGAACAGTGTCACCGCCGTGGCGGTGGACGCCGGCACGCCCATCCCGCTCAAGTAGCGGCGCGAAACGGGCCGCGCAAAGAGGGAAGCGCAAGGAGCGGCGCAGGGGCGGCACCTCAGCGGGCCTGGGCCTGGCGCACCGCGTGCTCCCAGGCCGACATGCGC
>CAIJPE010000094.1 GCA_903822435.1 uncultured beta proteobacterium
GAGATCGAGCCCGGCCGCGCGCTCAAGCTCAGCACGCGGCTGAATGGCGAGACCGTTCAGGACAGCCACACCGGGCACATGATCTTCTCGGTTCCGAAGCTGATCGCCTATGCGTCCACGATCTTCACGATGGTGCCGGGCGACGTGATCGCCACGGGTACCCCCGCCGGCGTGGGCTGGAGCCGCAAGCCGCCGCGCTTCATGAAGCCCGGCGATGTGGTCGAGGTCGAGATCGAGGCCATCGGCACGCTGCGCAACCCGGTGGTCGCGCAAGACTGAGCCGGCCCGGCCCCGCCATCCACAGGACGCACGCGCCATGCAACGCCGCCACTTCAACGTCGCCGCCCTTGGCGCAGCCCTGCTGCCGAATGCCCATGCGCAGGCCTGGCCCCAGCGGCCGATCAAGGTCATCCAGGGCTTCGCCGCAGGCGGCAACGCCGACACGATCGCCCGGGTGGTCAGCACCGAGATGAGCAAGGCCCTGGGACAGCCCATGGTGGTCGAGACGGTGGCCGGTGCCGGCGGCACCCTGGCTTCGGCCGCGGTGGCGCGTGCGGCACCAGACGGCTACACGCTGCTGCTGGCCACGGGCGGACACGCGGTAGCCGGGGCGCTGTACGAGAAGCTGCCCTACCAGACGGTAGACAGCTTCCAGATGGTCTCCACGGTCACCTACTTTCCCTTCCTGCTGGTCACCACGCCCGAGGCCAGGTTGCGCAACGTGGCCGACCTGGTGGCGGCTTCCAGGGCGACGCCCGGCGGGCTGGCCTATGGCACGGCGGGCGTGGGCTCGACGCACCACCTCATCGGCGAACTGCTGGCCAAGATGGCCGGCATCGAGCTGCTGCACGTGCCGTTCCGCGGCGACTCGGCCTCGATCACCGCGCTGCTGAGCGGCGAGATTCCCTTCGTTGTGGCGCCACCCACGGCCGTGCTGGGCCAGTTGAAGGCCGGCAAGCTGCGGGCGCTGGCCGTCACGGGGTCGCAGCGATGGCAAGGCATGCCCGATGTGCCCACGGTGGCCGAGCAAGGCATTGCCGGCTTCGATGTGCGGTCGTGGGCGGGATTCATGTTGCCCGCCGGCACGCCCCAGGCGGTGGTGGACCGGCTGCGCACCGAGACCCTGAAGGCCCTGCAGGTGCCCGCCGTGAAGGCCCGGCTCGAGGAGATGGGCGGTGAGGCACGCGGCAGCACACCCCAGGAAATGGCCGCCATGGTCGCCAGCGAACTGCAAAAGTGGTCGCGCGTGGTGTCCGACGCCCGAATTGCACGCATCTGAATCCCAACGAGGAAACCCCATGCCGCTGATCCAGGTCCGCAAACGCCTGCTCACCATCGAGACCATCCACCACGAAGGCGGGCCTGTATCGGCAGTGCCTCTGCACATGGCTGCGGCCATGGCGGTGGTCCGCAACCCCTATGCGGGCCGCTACGAACCCGACCTCCTGCCCTTCATGGCCGAGTTGCGCTCGCTGGGGCGCGAGATGGCCGAAGAACTGGTGGGCGCGCTCGGCCAGGACCGGGTCGAGGCCTACGGCAAGGCCGCGATCGTGGGCGTCAACGGCGAACTCGAACACGGCGCCGTCTGGCACGAGGCCGGCGGGTGGGCCATGCGCTCGGTGCTGGGCGAACCCAAGGCCATCGTGCCGGCCGCCAAGGCGGTGGCCCAGGCGGGCTATCGGCTGATGGTGCCCTTGCACCACATCCATGCCGCTTATGTGCGCAGCCACTTCAACAGCATGGAAGTGGGCGTGCAGGACGCGCCCCGCCCCGACGAGATCGTCTATGCCCTGGTGATGGCCGATGGCGGCCGGATCCACGAGCGCCTGGGCGGCCTGCGCGAAGACCAGATCAAGGTCCATGACGGCCAGCGATGAGGGCGGTGATCGTTCGCAGCCCGGGCGGGCCCGAGGCCCTCGAGCTCGTGGACCTGCCGCTGCCGGAGCCCGGCCCCGGGCAGGTGCGGGTGCGCGCCGCGGCCATCGGCGTGGGCCGGCCCGACGCATTGATCCGCCAGGGCACCTACAAGTGGATGCCCCCGTGGCCCGCCATCCCCGGCAACGAAGTCGCAGGCACCGTCGATGCGCTGGGTGCGGGGGTGCACGAGGTTTCCATCGGCGATCGCGTGCTGCTGAGCGCGCGCGAACTGCCGCAGCGCGGCGGCGGCTATGCCGAGTACGCCTTGGCCCCGTCCGAGGCGCTGTACCCCTTGCCCGACAACGTGGGCTTCGAGCAAGCCGTCAACCTGCCCAACTTCCAGCTCGCACAGGCCCTGCTGTTCGGCTGCGGCAGTGCGGGGCCGGTCCGTTCGGTGATCGTCACGGCGGCTGCCGGCGGCGTGGCCACGGCGGTGGTGCAGACCGCACGTGCCCGCGGGTTGCAGGTGATCGCCACCGGCAGCTCGGCCGAAAAGCGCAGCTACGCCTTGCGCAATGGGGCCGACGCCGCCTTCGACCCGCGCGACCCCGACCTGGCCGAGCGGGTGAAGAGCCACACCGGCGGGCGGGGCGTGGACCTTGCGCTGGACCCCGCCGGCGGGGCGCTCTTCATCGCCTGCCTGCATGCCCTGGCACCCCTGGGCATGGCCGTCTCGTACAACATCCTGGGCGGCCCGCCCGCGCAGGACGTGTTCGCCACCTTGCGATCCCTGCTGGGGCGCAGCCTGGCTGTCCGCACGTTCTCGATGCACACCTTCGACGCCGACCCGTTGCGCCGCCGCGCCCTCATGCAAGCCGCCATCGACGCGATGGCCCGCGGTTCGGTGCAGGCGCCGCCCGCGACGGTGCTGCCGCTGGCCGAAGCCCGCATGGCGCATGAACGGCTGGACGACCCGGCGTTCATGGGCAAACTGGTCCTGCAGCCTTGACGGAGACACCGCCCATGTCGATCACACCGCAACTGTCGCACGTGGGGATCTATGTGCGCGACATCGAGATGATGACCCGCTTCTACACGCGCGTGTTCGACCTGCGGTTGACGGACCACGGTGTCGGGCGCAACTTCAAGATCCCCCTGCACTTTCTGAGCGGATCGCCTGACCAGCACCATCAGCTGGTGCTGGCGGGCGGCCGGAGCGCCGACGCACCGAGCACCGTGATGCAACTCTCTTTCAAGGTACGGGCGATCGACGAGTTGCGCCAGGTGCGATCGGCCGCGATGGCCGAAGGGGCCTCGCAGATGCGCGGCATGAACCACGGCAATGCCTTGTCCATCTACTTCTTCGACCCCGAAGAGAACACCGTCGAGGTCTACCTCGACACGCCCTGGTACGTGCCGCAGCCGCATGGCGACCCGCTGGACCTGGACAAGCCCGACGCCGCCATCTGGGCCGAGACCGAAGCCCTTTGCCGCGCCGACCCCGGCTTCAAGCCCGTCGAAGACTGGGCCGCGCAATTCGGCGTGAGCCACCGCTAGGGCGGCCGGGCACCCACGGGGTGCCCCTGGGCCAACCTACAGGGACTGCAGGAACTTCAGCAGGGCAGCGCGCAAGCTGCTGCTCATGTTCCGGAAGTTCTCTTTCGCCGCTTCGGCCTCGCCACCGTGCCACAGGATGGCCTCGTTCAGGTCCCGCGCGCGGCCGTCGTGCAAGTAGGCCTCCAAGCCCCCGGCCGCGCCTGGCGCCAGCCCGATGCTCCACAACGGTGTGGTGCGCCATTCCGCGCCCGACGCCTTGCCCTCGCCCAGGTTGTCGGCCAGGCCGCTGCCCATGTCGTGCAGCAACAGGTCGGTGTAGGGGTGGATGGTCTGGCTGCGCAGTTCCGCGAAAGGATGCTGCGCGCTGGTCGTCAGCGTGGCGACATGGCAGGCCGAGCAGCCGGCGCTGGCGAACAGCGTCTCGCCCTGCAGGGCCTGTGCGTCGGTGAGGTTGCGGCGCGCCGCCACGCCCAGCAGCGACACATAGCGCACCCAGTTGGCCAGGTCGGCGTCGTTGAGCTTGACGCCCGCCGCGCCGCAGCCGGATTGGGCCGACCCGCAATCGGGCTGCTGGAAGATCGAGGTCGTGACACCCATGTCGCTGTTCAAGGCGCTGGCGATCTGGTGGCTGATCCGGGCCTTGCCGGCCTTCCAGCCGAAACGGCCCAGTCGCAGTTGCCCGGTCTGCGGGTCCACCACCGTCTGCACGCGGCCCGAGATGCCGTCGCCGTTGGCGTCGTTCGGATCGGCCAGGGCCATGATCTGGCTTTCCGGCACGGCTTCGAGCAGGCCCATGCCCACCAGGGCCGGCGTGTTGCGCACCGAGAAGTTCGTGGGTGTCTTGCCCTCGAAGGCGTAATTCGGCCTGCGCAACTGGTACGGCGTGCCGTCGCCGTAGGTGCCGTTGATGAACGAATAGCTGGCGATGCTGATGCTGCCCTCGCCCACCCCGCCAGTGCGGAAGGGCTGCAAGGAACTGCCGAGGTCGGGATCGGGCGCACCGGTGGATGTGCCGATCTTCGTGACCGCATTCACGATCTTGGTACCCGGCCCCGGCGGAATGGCACGGCCGTTGTTCAGGTGGCATGCGACGCAACTGGGTGCGTAGAACTGCGGGCCCAGCTTGCCGACCTGTTCGGTGTAGACCGGGTTGTCGTTCGGAAACTCCGAGTGGACGCCGGTCGCGAAATCGGTGTGGTGCAGCCGGCGGCCCAGCATGAATGCTTGCGCGCTGCCCGGCGCCATGTTGCCCGACATCTCCTTGAAGCGTTCCAGCGGCTCGTTCGAATACTGGTACGGGAGCGTTGCCGTGCCCGCGGTCCAGCCGGTCTGCGCCATCGGGAACGAATCGAGGTTCGCGCCCCTGCCTTCCCAGGGCACGAGCCCGCCCTGACCCACGACGTAGAGCACGGCGGTGCCGTAGTAGTTGGACCGGCCGTGGTCGGGCGTCTGGATGAACTGGCTGACTTCGAGTTCCATGCGGTCGCCCGGCGCGATCGGGCGGCCTTCCTTGGAGTTGGTCCTCAGCGTCGTCGTGTACTGGTAGGGGTTGGTGCCGGTGCCGACGCGCGTCATGCTGAGGTTGGTGCTGTATTCGGCCACCGTGGTCACGCCGCGGTAGAACGCGCGGAACTCGGGCCGCCCCAGATCCTTCAAGGTGTAGATGTTGAAGACGACGTCGGTGCCGCCCTTGGCCACCTTGTCGGTGATCTCGACGGTGATGGTCCGCTGCTCCCAATACCAGGACAGGTAATGGTCATAGGACTGGTATTGGCTCTCGCGTGCGTGGCGGTCTCGGGCGCGGTCGCTGAAGCGCGTGACGATGGCGGTGCCGGTATCCACCACCGTGGCAGGCTCCAGCGCCGTGGTGGCGTCGTAAAGCGGCGTGATGGTGGGCGCCGCGAGCGAAGCCCCGTCCTGGAACGCATGCAACGGCGGGCTGTCGACACCGCTACCGGTGAAGTACAACTGGTCGACCGCATACCCGCCCTCGGGCGCCAGGTACGAGGCCACGTACTCGGTGTTGGCGCTGATCGCCACCGGCGTGTCGAAATTGACTTGCTGCCAGCCCGAGGCCGTCTCGTTGGTGAAGGTGGCCGTGGCCAGTTGCTGGCCGCCGATGGTCCACAGGGCGCCCACGTGCGTCCCGGTGTTGAAGGCGCCCTTGTAGAAGCGGATGCCGGTGATCGAGCCGTCCACATCGGACTTGAAGCGCACGCCCAGGTTGACGGAAGACTGGCCCCAGTCGTTGGTGGGCACGACCGGCGTGGCCGATTGCGGCCACAGGCTGGCCAGCCGCTGGGGTGGCGGGGTGGTGGTGAACACGACGTCCACCCAGTAGTTGCAGGCGCGGTTGCTCATGTACGGAAAGGCCGTGGTGGGGCCGTAGGCGTACACGCCGTTGCCCGTGGGGCCGGCGGGCGATCCGGGCGTCGTCACGCCGTCCTGAAGGGCATGCAGCGGCGCGTTGTCGACGCCCGAGCCCGTGAAGGCGAGTTGGTCGACGGCGTACCCGCCCTGGGGTGCCAGGTACGAGGCCACGTACTCGGTGTTGGCCGCGATCGCCACCGGCGTGTCGAAGTTGACCTGCTGCCAGCCGGAAGCCGTCTCGTTGGTGAAGGTCGCCGTGGCGAGTGGCTGGCCGTTGACGGTCCAGAGGGCGCCGACGTGGGTGCCGGTGTTGTTGCTGCCCTTGTAGAAGCGGATCGCAGAGATGTAGCCGCTGACGTCGGACTTGAATCGCATGCCCACGTTGACGGACGCCGTACCCCAATCATTGGTGGGTACCACGGGCTTCGCGCTGGCCGGCCACAGGCTGTAGGCGGTGACCTGCGCGGGTGCCGGGGCGAACAACACGTCCACCCAGTAATTGGTGGAGCGGTTGCTCATGTAAGGGAACGCCGTGGTCGGCCCATAGGCGTAGACGCCATTGCCGGTGGGCGCGCTGGCCCCCGCATTGGTCAGCGACGTCGCCGGCGAATTCGCCCGAGAACCCGACGGCACAGCCAGCACTTGCGCCAGGCCCGCGGAGGCGGCCTGGCTCGCATCGACCGCGACATCGCGCCCTCCCCCGCTGCCGCCGCCGCAGGCGCTGAGCAGGCACACCAGGGCGATGCGGCCCAGGACACGCAATTTGTTCGTCAGCACACGCATGGAGCCTAGTCCCTTCGGTGGGGCCTTGCGGCAGAGCGTTCGACGGAACCGATTGCTCGGGCAGGGGCCGGATGAAACCGCTTTCAACTTGGAGTCTTGTGGGTCGGGGGGCGACCGTCAAGACCGAAGTAACCCCAAAGCGTGCCCTCTGTGTCGACATGTGCGAACCGGGCGGCTTCGCCGGCTCGAGCTGGCCCGGCCCGCGATGAAACCTCGGCGCGCCCTCAGATCCCGACCGTCATCTTCACCCAGATGTCCGGCAGCCACTCGAGCGCACGGGCCTCGATCCACTTGTCGGCGCCCGTGAGGATCGCCACGCCCATCGCCCCCAGCAACACGGCAAAGACCTTGCGCACGCCTTCCATCCGGGCAAGCAGAAATCGGCTTGCCCTGTTGAATCCGCTGCGCGAGCCATAAGCGACGGCCACCAGCGGCACCGCAGCGCCCAGGCCGAAAAGCGCCAGGACGATGCCACCGCGTAACGCGCCACCTTCACTGGCCACGAGCGTCAAGGCCGAGCCCAGCAGAGGGCCGGAGCAGGGACTCCACACCAGGCCCAGCACGCCGCCCAACGCTGCGGCGCTGAGCAGCGAGCGCCCGTCGAGCCGGGCCGAAGCGGCATGCGCCGCGCTGGCGATCGGCAGCATCCACTGCGAGAACCGCCGGCCGAGCGCCGGGACCAGCATCACCACCGCAAAGGCGATCAACAGGGCTGCGCCGGCCGTCCGCACACTGTCGGCATCGATACCCCACGCGGGGCCGAGGGCGCCCAGCAGCATGCCGATCAATGCGAACGAACCGGTCATGCCCACGCCCATGGCCACGGGCGCGTACCGGTTGCCCTGGACCGCACCACCCAGCACCAGGGGCAGCAACGGAAAGACGCAAGGGGACAAGGTGGTGAGGCCGCCTGCAACCACGCTCAGGCCGATCTGCGGCAGCGACAGGACAAGCGACACCGCAGCCCCCGGGTCAGAGCGCCGACTTCAGCGTGGCGCGCAATCCCGCGGCGTTCGTGTCGCCCAGGCTGCGCCCGGTTTCCTTCTGGCCGTGCAGGACGACCAGGGTCGACTGACCACGGATGTTGAAGCGCTTCTTCAAGGCCTTCTCGGTGTCGTAGTTCACCGCCAGCACCGTCAGGTCCAGGCCCTGTTCCGCCTTCATGGATGCCAGCAACCTGTCTTGCTCGCGGCAGGTCGGGCACCAGTCGGCGCGGAAGTGCAAGGCCACGGGCTTGTCGGCCTGCTGGGCCTCGGCCAGCAGGGCGGCCGAGTAGGGCTTGACCTCCAGCGCGTGGGCCATGGATACGGCGGTTGCGAACAGTGCGGCGACGATCGTCTTGGTGAGCTGCATGGGATTCCTCGGGTGGCAGGTGATGGCCGGGGGGTGCGCGAGCCGGCCTGAGGTATCGGCCGGCGCGCACCCAGTCCCGAGGTCGCCGCGGCCTGGGGCTTTCTTACATGCCCGCGGAGGGAGCGGCCCGCGCCCGCACCCGATCGCCGCCCGTGCCTTGTAGGATGAGGCACCGTGGGGGGATCCAAACCACACCCACCGATGGGCACCCCACCAATCAACGGGTCATGACCACCTTGAAACTTGCCACCTGGAACGTCAACTCCCTGGCCGTGCGCCTGCCGCAACTGCTGGACTGGCTCAAGGCCAATCCGGTGGACGCCATCGCGCTGCAGGAGACCAAGCTCACCGACGAC
>CAIJPE010000095.1 GCA_903822435.1 uncultured beta proteobacterium
CCAACTCGGCCGCGCTGCTGGCGCCCTTGGCCGCGACCAGGCGCTCGAGCGTGGCCAGCCAATGGTCGTAGTAGGTGTCGCCCAGGTCCGCATCGCCGCGCACCTGCGCCGCGGCAATCTCGGCGGCCAGGGCTTCGGCCCATTCCGGCCAGGTGAACAGGCCCCGTGCATGCAGTTGCACCGCCATCGCGAAGGCATGGGCTTGCCAGGGCTCCTGGAACACCGGCTCGGGCTGCCCCGGCGACCCTTCCGGTTCAGCGGGCAGGGCGTTCATGGCACCGGCTCCAGGTAAGGCTCCCAGGCGTCGATGGACACGCTCAGGCGCTGCGACGGCGCGCTGTCACCCCACAGCTCGCGCTCGTCGAAGACCACCGTGTACAGCCAGCACGGCTGCTCGCCCAGGCCCTGCGCATGGGCATCGGCAAACACGTGCGCGCCGCGCAGCGCTTCCACGGTGCCGACCTTGCCGCGGGCATAGCCGGGCAGGCGGGTATGGTGCGGGGCCGCATCGGGGCGCAGCCGCACGGCCTGGCCCACCGCGAAGCGGGCGGGCGCGGCGGCCAGGCGCTCGGTGGCAGACCCCCGGGCCAGCGCGGCCGCGACATCAGCAGCCATCAGCTTGCGCGGCAATGCAGGGCCCGATTGCAGGGCCTCGCCCCGGGCCACCTCATCGGCCGACACCAGGCCGCGCTCGGCCATGAGCTGCTCCAGGCCGGCCAGCCAGATCTGGTAGTAGCTGAGCCGGGCGTAGTCGGGCAGTGTCTCGCGCGCGGCGCGGCTCATGTCGATGTTCCAGACGCCCGTGGCACCCATGGCCAGGGTCAGCGCCAGGGCGCGGGGCTCCCACGCGGCGTGGAACTCCACGCCCTCGGGGCCGGGCTCGGGCTCGGGCACCACCGGGCCATGGCCGAGCTGGCCGCCCAGGTCGGCGTGGCTGCGGTAGCTCATGCAGGCAACTTGGGCAGGCCGGTGCCGATCATCGAATCGCGGGTGACCAGCGCGGCCAGGGCAGATTCGTCCAGGTGCTCGGTGCCCGCCGGGCGCTGGGGCAGCACGAGGTAGCGCAACTCAGCGGTGGAATCCCACACGCGAAGCTCGGTGCTGGCGGGCAGCGTCAGGCCGAAATCGGCCAGCACGCCGCGCGGGTCGCGCACCGCCCGCGAGCGGTAGGGCGCGCTCTTGTACCAGGTGGGCGGCAGGCCCAGCACGGGCCAGGGGTAGCAACTGCACAGCGTGCACACCACCAGGTTGTGGCGCTCGGGCGTGTTGGCCACGACCTGCATGTGTTCGCCCTGCCGGCCGCTGTAGCCCAGGCTGGCGATGGCCGCCGTGCCGTCGGCCAGCAACCAGGCGCGGTAGCCTGCGTCCACCCAGGCCCGGGCCACCACGCGGGCCCCGTTGCGCGGGCCGATGCGGGTCTGGTAGGTGTCGATCAGCACGTCCAGCGCGGCCGGGTCGATGTAGCCCTTGGCCGCGAGCACGCTCTCCAGTGCACGCACCCGCAGGTCCATCGGGCCGAGCTCGCTGTGTTCGTGGCCGCCGTCGGGGTGGCCGTGGTGATGGTGGTGGTGGTCGTGCGCCATGCTCATGATCCTATGACACTCACCACAGTTTCAGTGCGCGCCCGGCCTCCAGCGTGCCGATGAACACGGGCTGGTGCAGCATGTAGAAGGCCAGCGACCATCGCCCCAGCACCGCCAGCGGGCGCAGAGCCGCCGGCACTGCGCCGGCCAGCCAGGCGCGCCGGTGCTGCATCAGCCAGGCACCGGCTGCCAGGCCCCAGAGCATCACGCCCAGCCACGGCAGCACGGGCACGTAGTCTTCGGTGATGGGCTTGTGGGTGACCAGCCCCACCCAGTTGGTCAGACGCGTGTCGAAGAAGGGGTGCTCCAAGCCCAGGGGCGAGGCCAGCGCCGCGGCGCCCAGCAGCACGAGCGGCCACCCCGGCCTGGCCAGCGGCCACGCCAGCCGACACAGCAGCAGCATGACGGCGATGCCGTGCAGCACGCCGAAGCTGATCCAGCCCCGCGGGAACATCACGGCCGAACCTGCGCTGACCAGCAACGCGCAGCCCGCCACCTGTGCCCAGCGCCGCCAGAAGCCAGCGGGCCATCTCGGCCCTGCCGCACCGGCCGTCAGCGCCGCCGCCTGCCCCAGGCCGGCGCACAGCAGGAACAGGCTGACGATGGCCGTACGCTGGGTGGTCCAGAAGGCGTCGGCGTAGAAGTTCTGCGGGTGGGCGAAGAGGTGGAAGAAGTTGAGGTCGAAGCACAGGTGATAGGCAGCCATCCACACGATGGCCACACCGCGCAAGGCGTCCAGGCGGTCCATGCGCCTGGCCGCCTGCGAAGGCCGTGAAGACCCCGTGGCCGGCTTCAAGCGGTCTTCTCGTAGACGTCGCTGAAGCGCTGGCCGTCCCAGGCGTAGAGCAGGTACGCCGCATGGACGCAGCGGCTGGCGCCGCGCGGCCTGAACAGGCCCACGCAGGCCCCGCCGGCATGCCGCACGCTGCGGTAGGCCACGCCGGCCGACCCGGCGGCCAGCAAGCGCCCCCCCAGCTGCCGGCTGGCGGTGTAATCGTCGGGGTGGTAGATGGCCACGTCCACACAGCCCTCGGGCCGAAGGTCGTGCACGCGGGCGTCCACGGCCACCGTGTACAGGCGCATGGGCAGGTGCATGGGGCCTTCGGCTGTGGCCGCCAGGAAGCGGGCATGGTGGTGGCGCGTTTCAGCCACCGCGGTGGCGCGCGCCCGGGCGGCGTAGAACACCCCATAGCGGCCATCCGAGAACCGGCTGCCCGAGAGGTTGACGTGGGTGAAGGCTGCCATGATCGGGCCGCTGCCGGGGCCGTAGAGCCGCTCGGCGCGCGGCACGCGGTCGATCTGGCCCAGCTCTTCGCGGGCCCGTTCGTTGGTCATGGCTTCCAGCGCGTACAGGGCCTCGAAGTCGGCAGCGTCGGCCACACGGTCGAACAGGCTGATGGCCGGATACCGCGTGGGCACGATGCGACAGGCGGTGGGCCAGCGCACGCGCCGTACGTCAAGCGCCGTGACATCGTGGGGTTCTTCCGGCGCGCCCTCGGCCAGAGCGAGCGCCTTCAGGACCACCCGCCGCCCCGCACGCCGTCCAGGTAGCGCCTTACGAGGTTCAGGTCGCTCACGTTGCCGGCCAGCATGCGGTCGAGCGCGCTCCCACCCCCGAAGGCCGGCGCCGCGTTGGGCTTGCGGACCCAGGCGTCAGCCGCCGCTGCATCGGGCAGCAGGATCTGCAGGCTCTTGTAGATGCCCAGGATGTTGGACAGGCGTTCCAGCGTGTCGCGCGGCAGGGCCGCCTTGTCGGGCTGCTTGCGCCAGGCAAAGAAGGTGGACCGCGGCGGCTGTCCGAGCAGGGCGAGTTGCTCTTCCACGCTGAGCCCCCAGGCCTGGGCGATGCGCGCGAAGGCGCGCATGCCGGCAGCAGCCAGGGCCTGCGGGCTGATCGAGGCCGGTGAGCCGTGCGGCACGGGGGCCAGGACAGCGCTCATGGGCAGACTCCTGTTTTGGACGTATGTGCAATATTAGTCCAAAACAGGATTCACCGGCAAGGCCGGCCGGTTCAGCCGAAGCGCGTGCCGTCCCGGGCCTGCCGCACCACCACGGCGGCCGGCTCGAAGCGCGGGCCGAATCGCGCTGCGAGTTCACGGGCCCGGGCCACGAAGGCCGGGGCGCCCATGGCGTCGATGAAGCGCAGCGCGCCGCCCTGGAAAGGCGCAAAGCCCCAGCCGAAGATCGAGCCGATGTTGCCGTCGGCCGCCGAGCGCAGCACGCCTTCCTCGAAGCATCGGGCCGCCTCGTTGGCCTGCACGAACATCAGCCGGTCGATCAGTTCGCGCTGCCCGGGTTGCTGCGCGGCCACGGGGTAGAGCTCGGCGAGTTGCGGCCACAGACGCTTGCCCTCGGGCGACCAGTCATAGAACCCCTTGCCAGCCTTCTTGCCCACGCGGCCGATCTCGCACAACTGCCGCAGCACCTTGGTGCCCGGATGCTCCACCACCGTCTTGCCTTCGGCCGCCAGGTCCTTGCGGGTCTGCTCGCCGGCCATGAGGCCCAGGCTGAGCGAGACCTCGTCCTGCAGCGCCAGCGGCGGCATGGGCATGCCTGCCTGCAGGCCGGCCACCTCGATGCTGCGCGGGTGCACGCCCTCCAGCAGCAGGGCCATGCCTTCCATGACGTAGGTGGCGAACACCCGGCTGGTGTAGAAGCCGCGCGAATCGTTCACCACGATGGGCGTCTTGCCGATCTGAAGCACGTAGTCGAAGCCGCGTGCCAGCGTTTCGTCCGACGTCTGCTGGCCGACGATGATTTCCACCAGGGGCATCTTCTCGACCGGGCTGAAGAAGTGCAGCCCGATGAACGAGGTGGGCCGCGGGCTGGCCTGGGCCAGGCCCGTGATGGGCAGGGTGGAAGTGTTGGACGCGAAGAATGACGTTGCGCCCAGCACGGCCTCGGCCTTGCGGGTGACGTCGGCCTTCACGGCACGGTCTTCGAAGACGGCCTCGATGACCAGGTCGCAGCCCGCCAGCAGGTTGTAGTCGGTGGTGGGGGTGATTCGGCCCAGCAAAGCGGCACGGCGCTCGGCCGCCTCGGGGCTGCCGTCCTTCTTGGCGGCCTTGTCAAGCAAGGTCCGCGTGTGCGCCTTGCCGCGGTCGGCGCCTTCCTGGGTGCTGTCCAGCAGCACCACCTCGATGCCGGCCTTGGCCGACACGTGGGCAATGCCCGCTCCCATCATGCCGGCGCCAAGGATGCCCAGCCGGGACACCTTGCCGCGGGGCACGCCTGCGGGCCTCGACGCCCCCTTCTTCAGGGCATTGAGCTGGTACCACATCGTACCAATGAGGTTGCGCGACTCCACGCTCATGGCGCAGGCCGCGAAGTAGCGGCTCTCGACCATGCTGGCGGCTTCGAAGCCGAGCAGGCCGCCTTCGAAGATCGAGCTCATGATGTGCTGGACGGCCGGGTAGTTGCCCCAGCTCTTCTGCGCGGCCACCGAAGGCGCCACCGAGAACAGCTGGCCGATGGCCGGCGCACGCGAATCACCGCCGGGAAACTTGAATCGCGGCACGTCCCAGGGCTGCTGTGCCTTGGGGTGGGCCAGCACCCAGGCCCTGGCGCGTGCCATCAGATCGTCGCGGCTGCTGGCCAGCTCGGCCAGCAGGCCCATGGCCAGGGCCTTCTGCGGCGTGATGTCGGCTCCTTCGGCACAGATCTGGAGCGCCTGCTGGATGCCCACCAGGCGCGGCAGCCGGACGGTCCCGCCTCCGCCGGGCAGCAGGCCGAGCTTGACCTCGGGCTGTCCGAGCTTCAGGCGCGGTTCGTCCAGGGCGATGCGGGCATGGCAGGCCAGCGCGATCTCCAGCCCGCCGCCCAAGGCGTGCCCGTTGATGGCCGCCACCACGGGCTTGCCTTGCAGCTCGAGTTGGCGCAGCACGGCCTTCATGGCCATGGAGGCCTCGAAGGGTTGCTCCGGGCGCGTCCACTTCGACATGCGGTCGAGATCGCCGCCCGCGCAGAAATCGGCCTTGGCCGACGTCAGCACCAGGCCCTTGGCGGCAGGGTCGGCCAGGCGCGCCAGCGCCTCCTGCAGCCCCCCCATGAGCTCGTCACCCACCACGTTCATGGGCCTGCCGGGCAGGTCCATCGTGGCCACGAGAATGCCGTCGTCGGCCATCGTCAACTGGATTGCGCTGGCCATGTTCAAACCCTCTCGATGATGGTGGCTATGCCCATGCCGCCGCCCACGCACAGGGTGGCGCAGCCGGTGGCGAGGTTGCGGCGCTCGAGTTCGTCGAGCAGGGTGCCCAGGATGATGCAACCCGTGGCGCCCAGGGGATGGCCCATGGCGATGGCGCCGCCATTGACGTTGACCCGGTCCAGCGAGACGCCCAGGTCGCGCGCCGTCTTCATGGGCACCACGGCGAAGGCCTCGTTGATCTCCCAGAGGTCGATGTCGGCGGCGGCCATGCCGGCCTTCTTCAGGGCCTTGCGGCAGGCCGGCGTGGGGCCGGTGAGCATGATGGTGGGCTCGGAGCCGATGACCGCAGCGGCCCGGATGCGGGCGCGGGGTTTCAGCCCGGCCCGAGCGCCACCTTCGCGCGAACCCACCAGCATGGCGGCCGCACCGTCGACGATGCCCGAGGAATTGCCGGCGTGGTGCATGTGGACGATCTGCTCCACGGTCGTGTACTGGCGCAGCGCCGTGGCGTCGTAGCCCATGGCGCCCATGGCCGCGAAGCTGGGTGCCAGCTGGCCCATCGCCTCCAGGCTGGCGCCCGGGCGGATGGTCTCGTCCTCGGACAGCATGAGCAGGCCGGCAATGTCGTGCACGGGCACCACGCTGCCCTTGAACCAGCCTGCCGCACGGGCGGCCGCGGCCTTCTGGTGCGAGCGCAGCGCGAAGGCATCCATGTCGGCGCGGCCCCAGCCCTCCATGGTGGCGATGAGGTCGGCGCCCACGCCCTGCGGCACGAAGCCGAGCTTCTGGTTGATGCGCGGGTCCATGAACCAGGCGCCGCCGTCGCTGCCCATGGCCCAGCGGCTCATGCTTTCCACCCCGCCGCCCACCACCAGGTCTTCGAACCCGCTGGCCACCTTGGCCGCCGCCAGGTTGACCGATTCGAGTCCCGAGGCGCAAAAGCGGCTTTGCGTCACGCCGGCCACGGTCTGCGCCCACTCGGCGTCGAGCACCGCGGTGCGCGCGATGTCGGCGCCCTGCTCGCCCACCGGCGTGACACAACCCACCACCACGTCGTCCACCAGCGAGGTATCGAGTTGCAGCCGCTGTTGCAGCGCCTGCAGCACCGTTCTCAGCAGCCAGGTGGGCGAGGCCTGGTGCAGGCTGCCGTCTTTCTTGCCCTTGCCACGCGGGGTGCGCACGTGGTCATAGATGAAAGCCTCTGACATGGGGTTCTCCGGTCTGGGAAACAGGGTGGAAGACGGTGAGGCGACGCGCCGGTCAACGGGTGGCCAGACGCTGGCGCACCTCGGCGTTGATCAGGCGCAACTCGGCCAGGGTGGCCTCGATGTGGGCCTTCTTGGTTTCCAGCTCGCGCAGGGCGGCGTCGGTGCGGGCCAGCGCAAAGCGCAGTTGCTGTGCGCGGCCTTCGCCGTGCACGCCGTACAGGTCCAGGTAATGCTTGATTTCGGTCAGCGACGCGCCGATGGCCTTGGAGCGCAGGATCAACGTCAGGCGGGCACGGTCGCGCCGGGTGTACACGCGGGTGCCGTTCACGCGCCGCGGCGCCAGCAGGCCATGGTCTTCATAGAAGCGCAGAGCGCGTGCCGTGACGGCGAATTCGCGGCACAGGTCGCCGATGCCGAAGAGCTCGTCCTGCCCTTCGTCCCGGTGCGAGGCCACGGATTCGCTCGCGGCGGCGCGCTGTCGAGCGACTTCCATCAGCACGGGCACTCTCCCACACACGCACAGGGGCCTGATGCTAGCGACGCGCCCCGCCGCAGCCATCGGCGTAATCACTGACCCGGCAGCGGGTTGACGTTCACGGAAGGCAATCGCCTAATTCGGCACCCAAGCGCCCGCCCCCGGCGCAGGGCCCTGCCGGAGACCGCCATGCAATTCACGCCCGAGCACCGCCAGCTCGAAGACACCGTCGTCCGCTTCTGCGAAAAGGAAATCAACCCCCACGTGGCCGAATGGGAGGCTGCGGCGCAGTTCCCCGCGCACACGCTTTTCAAGAAACTGGGCGACCTGGGCCTGATGGGCCTGAAGTACCCCGAGGCCTTCGGCGGCGCGGGGCTGGACTTCAGCTACTCGATGGTGATGGCCGAGGCCCTGGGCCAGTGCAACTGCGGCGGCGTGCCCATGGCCATCGGCGTGCAGACCGACATGGCCACGCCGGCCCTGGCCCGCTTCGGCAGCGACGAACTGCGCCGCGAGTTCCTGGCCCCCACGATCAGCGGCGACTACGTGGCCTGCCTGGGCGTGAGCGAGCCCGGTGGCGGCTCCGACGTGGCGGCCGCCAAGACCCATGCCCGCACCGAAGGCGGCGACTACGTCATCAACGGCACCAAGATGTGGATCACCAACGGCCTGCAGGCCGACTGGTGCTGCCTGCTGGCCAACACCAGCGAAGGCCCGGCCCACAAGAACAAGAGCCTGATCGTGGTGCCGATGGACACCCCGGGCATCACGCGCCAGAAGATCCACAAGATCGGCATGCACAGCAGCGACACGGCGCAGCTCTTCTTCGACAACGTGCGGGTGCCCCGGCGCAACCTCATCGGGCAGGAACGCATGGGCTTCACCTACCAGATGCTGCAGTTCCAGGAAGAGCGCCTGTACGCCGCCGCAGGCGCCCTGCGAGCGCTCGACCGGCTGATCGACCAGACCATCGACTACACCCGGCAGCGCAAGGCCTTCGGCAAGAGCATCCTCGATAACCAGGTGGTGCACTTCCGCCTGGCCGAACTGCGCACCGAGGTCGAGCTGCTGCGCGCCCTGACCTACCATGCGGTGGAACAGTACGTGGCGGGCCAGGACGTCACGCGGCTGGCCAGCATGGCCAAGCTCAAGGCCGGGCGGCTGAGCCGCGAGGTGCCCGACGCCTGCCTGCAGTACTGGGGCGGCATGGGTTTCACGGCCGACAACCCCATTTCGCAGGCCTACCGCGACAGCCGGCTGATCAGCATCGGGGGCGGCGCCGACGAGGTCATGCTGGGCATCATCTGCAAGCTCGAGGGCACGCTGCCATCGAACCGGCCGCAATGAACCCGGAGCCGCGCAGCGCGGCCGAGCAGGCGCACCTGGAGGCCACGCTGGTCGATCTCTTCGAACGGCGCATCGTCTTCAACCAGATGCTGGGTCTGAAGATCGCGCGGGCCGTGCCCGGCGATGTGCGGGCCACCTTCGAGATGCGGCCCGAACTGGTGGGCCACGCCTCGTACGGACGGCTGCACGGCGGCGTGATCTCGGCGGTGCTGGACGCCATGGGCGGCCTGGCGCTGATGGTCGGCATCGGCGAGAGGCACCCGCACGAGAACACGATGCAGGTCATGCAAAGGTTCATGAAGATGGCCACCATCGACCTGCGCGTGGACTACCTGCGCCAGGGCCTGGGCGCGCACTTCGTGGCCACGGCCGAACCCTCGCGCCTGGGCCGCCGGATCGGCAACACGCAGATGCGGCTGGCGAACGACGAAGGGGTGCTGATCGCCACGGGGGCCGCCGCCTACATGGTCGGTTAGGAGCGGCGGGCTGCTCTTGAAGGCCCGCCGGGCGCCCGCATCTGGCACCATCTGCGTCTTTGCGCTCGGCCGAGCGGCCGGCCCGTTCCGTGAAACCTTCGCTCCTATCGCCTTCCCGCTTGACCTTGGCCGCCGCCGCGCTGGTGGGCGCCGTCCTGGCCGTCGTCGCCGTTCCCGCCCTGGTGCAAAGCAAGACCGAAGCGGCCCCGCGCGCCATCGCGCCCCGCGGGCCGCTGACGACCGAGGAACAGGCCCACATCGACCTGTTCAAGAAGTCCTCGCCATCGGTGGTGCACATCACCTCGCTGGCCCAGCAACGCGACCTGTTCTCGATGAACGTGCAGCAGGTGCCCACGGGCACCGGCACCGGCTTCGTGTGGGACGACCGGGGCCACATCGTCACCAACTTCCACGTCATCCAGCAGGCCAACGGCGCCAAGGTGACGCTGGCCGACCAGAGCACCTACGACGCCACGCTCGTGGGCGCCTTCCCCGACCGCGACCTGGCGGTGCTGCGCATCGAGGCGCCCAAGGAAAAGCTGCCGCCGCTGGCCGTCGGCAGCAGCCGCGACCTGCAGGTGGGCCAGCGCGTCTACGCCATCGGCAACCCCTTCGGCCTGGACCAGTCACTGACCACCGGCATCGTCAGCGCGCTGAACCGC
This sequence comes from uncultured beta proteobacterium, assembly GCA_903822435.1. Taxonomy (GTDB): domain Bacteria; phylum Pseudomonadota; class Gammaproteobacteria; order Burkholderiales; family Burkholderiaceae_C; genus Rubrivivax. Next base: position 9,899 of record CAIJPE010000095.1, read on the forward strand.
GAAATCGAGTCCTTCAACCAGCGCACGATCCGCGGCGTGATCCAGACCGACGCCGCCATCAACCCCGGCAACTCCGGCGGCCCGCTGCTCGATTCAGCCGGGCGGCTGATCGGCGTGAACACCCAGATCGCCAGCCCCAGCGGAGCCAGCGCCGGCATCGGCTTCGCCATCCCGGTGGACGAGGTGAACCGCATCGTGCCCCGGCTGATCCGCGATGGCCGCTTCGTGCGGCCGGCGTTGGGCATCAGCGCGGCGCCCGCGGGCCTGCAGCGGGCGCTGAACCTGCCCAAGGGCGTGCCCCTGATCGAGGTGCGCAGCGGCACGCCGGCTGGCAAGGCCGGCCTGCAGCCCTTCCGCCGCGGCAGCCGGGGCGAGATCCTGGCGGGCGACGTGATCACCGGCATCAACGACGAGCCCGTCAACGACCTGGACGAGATGCTGAGCATCCTGGAACGCCATCAACCTGGCGAAAGCGTGACGCTGACGCTGTGGCGCGGCGGCCAGACGCGCAAGCAGCAGGTGGTGCTGGCGGCCGGGGAATGAAAGATCCTGCCGGCCCAGCCGACCGAATGGGCCCAGCGCCCTCGCTTCCTGCAGGCACACCACCGTGAACCGACGCCACCTGATGAACCTCTTCTCGCTCTTCGGCATCACCTCCGCAGCCGCCGCCCCGAAGGCCGAGCCGGCCCGCGCTGACTTCATCCACCACCCTGACGAAGAGTGGCACCGGCTGCTCTCGCCGGCGGCCTACTCCGTGATGCGTCAGGAGGGCACCGAGCGGCCCTTCACCAGCCCCCTCAACGCCGAAAAGCGCAGTGGCACCTACCAGTGCGCCGGCTGCGCACTGCCGCTGTTCTCATCGCAGGCCAAGTTCGACAGCGGCACCGGCTGGCCGAGCTTCCACACGCCCCTGCCCGAGGCCCTGGCCACGCGCACCGATTTCAAGCTGATACTGCCGCGCACCGAGTACCACTGCGCGCGATGCGGAGGCCACCAGGGCCACGTCTTCGACGACGGCCCTCGCCCCACGGGCAAGCGTTACTGCAACAACGGCGTGGCATTGCACTTCGTGCCTGAGGCGGCCTGAGGCGGGCTGGGCCTGGCCCGCAACGCTCAGCGCTCAACGCTGCTTCCAGAGCTTTTCCTGCTCTTCGCGTTCTCGCTGCAAGCGGAAGATTTCGCCGGCCTGCTCTGAGGCCTTCAGGTAGTCCTGCGCCTTCTTCTGCTGCGCCAGGTCGTAGGCCCGATCCCACTCCCGCCACTGCTGGGCAGTCCAGGTCACGTGCTGCGCAGCCAGTTTCTGCGCCTGGTTCCGCCGGCTGAGCAGGTACTCGCGCTTCAGTTCGGCCTGGCGTGCCGCGCGCATGCGGTCGAAGTCGGCGTTGGTGATGTCCAGCGTCTCCTGGCGGTGCAACTTCTGCAGCACGCCGGCATTGGGAACAGGCTGGCCCGGGTGCTGCTCGCGCCATTCGCGTTCCCAGCGAAGCGCACGTTCGGCCTGGGGCGACAGTGTTTGCTCGCGTCGGGCCTTCTCCAGCATCTCGCGCTGGTCTCTTTCGTAGGGCGACTCTGCCCGGGCGGGCAGCGGCCAGCCAGAGGCAGCCGCGACGAGCAGCGCCAGGGTCATGGCAATGGTGGGGAAAAGCGCGGGACCTGGTGATTTCATCGAGGGGCAGCGCGCCGCGGCGCTTCGGCCATGCCCCGCATTGAGCACGCAAGGACCCGGCAATGCAACCCCCGAATCCCACGGCTGCGCGCTCGGCCCGGCGGCAGAGGGGTGCCGCGCCCTGACCCGCTCACTGGTAGCCAGGCTCCTGCCACCACGGGAACCACGGCGGCATGTCGGCCGAGACGGTGTTGGAAAAGCGCGCCGGCCGCTTTTCCAGGAACGACACGACGCCTTCCTTCGCGTCGGCCGAGGCCCCGCGCGAGAAAATCGCGCGGCTGTCCACCCGGTGCGCTTCCATCGGGTGGGCGGCACCCAGCATGCGCCACATCATCTGGCGGTTCAATGCCACCGAGACGGGGGCGCAGTTCTCGGCGATCTCCAGCGCCAGGGCGCGCGCCGCGGGCAGCAGCTGGTCGGCCGGCAGCACCTGGCGCACCAGCCCACCCTCCAGCGCCTCGCTGGCCGGGAAGATGCGGCCGGTCATCGACCACTCCAGCGCCCGGCTGATGCCCACCACGCGCGGCAGGAACCAGCTCGAGCAGGCTTCGGGCGTGATGCCGCGCCGGTTGAACACGAACCCGATGCGGGCCTGCTCGCTGGCCAGGCGGATGTCCATCGGCAGCAGCATGGTGGCGCCGATGCCCACCGCCGGGCCGTTGATGGCCGCAATCACGGGCTTCAGGCAATTGAAGATGCGCAGCGTGACCCGGCCACCACCGTCGCGCACGGACTCGTCGCTCCAGTCGACCGCAGGGCCGGCCACGGCGCGCCCGACTTCGGGCCGGTCGGCGCGGGCGACGTAGTCGAAGGTCTTGGCGCCTTGCGACAGGTCGGCGCCCGCGCAGAAGGCCCGCCCGGCGCCGGTGACGATGACGGCGCGTACCGCGTCGTCGGCATCGGCGCGGTCGAAGGCCGCGATGAGCTCGTTCATCATCTCGCGGTTGAACGCGTTCAGCTTGTCGGGCCGGTTCAGCGTGATGGTCAACACGCCGCTCTCCAGCGTGCAATCGAGGGTTTCGGGTGTCATGCGGTGTCTCCGATGTGAAGGGTCGGCGGGGCCGGCCGGCAGTATCGTCGCGAGCGGGGCCGATTGCCCCAGCCGATGGAGCATCGCATGGCCAATCTGCCCCCTGGTTCCGACGGGACTCACGACCGCATCTGCCCCTTGTGCGAGGCCTGTTGCGGCCTGAAGGTGCAGACCGAAGGCGGCCGCGTGACGGCCATCCGGGGCGCCGACGACGATGTCTTCAGCAAGGGCTACCTGTGCCCCAAGGGCGTGGCGCTGAAGGATCTGCACGAAGACCCCGACCGGCTGCGCACGCCGCAGATCCGGCGCGGCGCCCAATGGTTCGAAGCCACCTGGGACGAAGCCTTCGACGAGATCGAGCGGCGCCTGGTGCCGATCCTGCAGGCCCACGGTCGCGATGCGCTGGCGTTGTCGGTGGGCAACCCGGCAGCACACAAGATGGGCCTGCTGCTGTACTTCGCACGGCTGGCCCGCGCGGCCGGCACGAAGAACATCTTTTCGGCGTCCACGCTGGACCAGATGCCCAAGCAGCTGTCTTGCGGCTGGATGTTCGGCCACTGGCTGAGCATCCCCGTGCCTGACATCGAGCGCAGCGACTTCCTGCTCGTCATCGGCGCCAACCCGATGGCCAGCAACGGCAGCCTGTGGACCGTGCCCGATTTCCGCGGGAAGGCCCGCGCCCTGCGCGAGCGCGGTGGCCGCCTGGTGGTGATCGACCCCCGCCGCACCGAGACCGCGGCCGTGGCCGACGCCCACCACTTCATCCGGCCCGGCAGCGATGTGTTCCTGTTGGCCGCCATGGTTCACACGCTCTTCGACGAGGGCCTGGTGCGGCTGGGCCGGCTGTCCGCGCACGTGGCGGGCCTGGACGCGGTGCGCGAGGCGGTGGCACCCTTCGCGCCCGAACACGTGGCCGCCCGTTGCGCCATCGCGGCGACAGCCATCCGCCAGCTGGCACGCGAGCTGGCAGCCACACCGCGCGGCTGTGTCTACGGCCGCATCGGCACCTGCACGCAGGCCTACGGCACCACCTGCTCATGGCTGGTCGATGTGCTCAGCGTGCTCACCGGCCACCTGGACGAGCCCGGCGGCGCCATGTTCCCCAAGGCCGCGGCCTTCGCCGCCAACACACTGGGCCCTGCAGGCGTGGGCCGTGGCGTGGCCACCGGCCGGCATGCCAGCCGTGTGAGCGGCGCACCCGAGGTCTACGGCGAACTGCCGATGACCTGCCTGGCCGAGGAGATCGAGACGCCCGGGCCCGGCCAGATCCGGGCGCTGATCACCGTGGCGGGCAACCCGGTGCTCTCGTCGCCCGGCGGCGAACGCCTGGCCCGCGCCCTGGAAGGTCTGGACTTCATGATCAGCCTGGACATCTACCGCAACGAGACCACGCGCCATGCCCACGTGATCCTGCCAGGCCTCAGCGCCTTGGAGGACAGCCACTACGACGTGCCGTTTCCGCAGTTCTCGTACCGTAACCACGCCCGCTTCAGCCCTGCCGTGCTGGCGCCACCCGCCGGGCAGCCGCCGGAGTGGCAGAACCTGCTGCGCCTGATGGCCATCGTCAAGGGCCAGGGCGCCCGCGCCGACGTGCAGGCCCTGGACGATGCGCTGCTGGCCGACGATCTGCGGCGCCTGGCGCCCGAGCGAGCCGAACCGATGACGCAGGCCTTGGCCGGGCGCAACGGCCCCGAGCGCCTGCTCGACCTGGCCTTGCGCACCGGCCCCTATGGCGACGACTTCGGCCGCAGGCCGGAGGGCCTGACGCTGGAGCAGGTGCAGGCCGCGCCCGGCGGCATCGACCTGGGGCCTTTGCAGCCCCGCATCCCCGAAGTGCTGCGCACCCCCAGCGGCCGCGTGGAACTGGCGCCCCCCGCGCTGCTCGCCGACCTGCCGCGGGCCTGGGCCGAGCTGGAAGCGCCGGCGGCCCCGCTGGTGGTCATCGGCCGTCGCGACGTGCGCAGCAACAACAGCTGGATGCACAACCTGCCGCTGTTGGCCAAGGGGCCTTTCCGCGGGACGGCGCTGGTGCACCCGGACGATGCGGCACGGCTGGGCCTGGCCGACGGCGCCCGCGCCCGCCTGGCCGGGGCCGGGGGCAGCGTGGAGGTGACCGTGGCGTTGAGCGACACGCTGATGCCCGGCGTGCTCAGCCTGCCCCACGGCTGGGGCCATGGACTGCCCGGTGCGCAGATGGCGCTGGCCGCCGAGCGGCCGGGCGCCAACCTCAATGCCGTGCTGGACGACAGCGCCCGGGACCCGTTGTCGGGCAATGCGGTGCTGAGTGGCGCCGCGGTGACCTTGGCGCCGCTCGGAACCGGCCTTACTGGATGATCCGCAGGGTGCTCAGCTTCAGGTAGCGGGCACCTTCCGCACCGGCAATCACGCCGGTGGCTTCCACCGTCAGCGCATTGCCCAGGTCGAGCACGCTGCCACCGGCCAGCGTGGCCGTGGAGGCATCCACCTTCTGGCCGGCGATGCGGAAGGACGAGCGCGACAGGTATTCGGTGATCGCGCCGCGCAGCGTCAGCGACGGCGAGGTGGCCGCGGTGGTGGTGCCGGCGCTGTCGCCGCCCGTGGCGCCGCCGGTATTGCCCGTGCTGCCGATGGCCGACCCGGTGGACGCCACGGCAGGCCGGTGGATCTCGATCGACGTGGCCACCAGGGCTGCGAGTTGCGGGTTCCACACGCCGCTGACCAGCACCTCGATGCCGTTGCTCAGGTCCGCCAGAGCGCCCCCGGTGAAGGTGGTGGTGGTGGTGATCACGATGTTCACGCCGGGCAGCTTGAAGCCGGTCGTGCCGAGCGCATCGACGCGGCCACCCACGATCGACACCTGGGATGCGAGCGCCGGCAGGAACTGCACCTGGCTGACATTCAATGTGGGCATCACCGCCGGTGCGGAGGCCGCAGTGGACGGGGCCGCCACGGCGGCGATGCCGGTGACTTCCACCCGCTTGCCGTTGGCCAGGTCGGCGGCCGTGCCGCCGAGATAGACCACGTCGCTGTTGAGCTTGAGGTTCACGCCGAGGAAGTGGAAGGTGCCGGCGGTGGCGTTCAGGTCGCGGATCTCGCCCTTGAGCTTGATGGCGCCGGTGGCCGCGGGGGCGGTGAATTCCACGGTGTCGGCTTTCAGCAGGTCGCCCTGGATCTTGCCGGTGACTTTCACGCTGGCGCCGTTGCCCAGATCGGATGCCGTGCCGCCGGTGTAGGTGGCGGCACTGGCATCCACGGAAGCGCCACGCACCTTGAAGCTGGCGTTGGTGACGAAGTCGGTCACCGTGCCCGACAGAGAAGCCTTCACGTCATCGGGCGTCTTGAGCACGCGCACCTTGGTCGCCTTCAAGACCCCGGCGGTCATGGTGCCCTCGACGGCCACGTCCACGCCCAGCGCCAGGTCGGCTGCGACGCCCCCCGTGAAGGTGGCGGCACTGCCGTCGACCTTGATGCCCGAGATGGTGAAGTCCGAGACGGCATTGAAAGCCATGATCCGGCCGCCGACGGCGACGGTGGCGCCATCGTCGGCCGTGGCGATGCGCACGCCCTTGGCGGTGAGCTTGTTGGCCGCAGGCGCGGTGTCGGCGAAGACCACCACCACCTGGCCGTTGGCCACGGCCTTGCCGGTGGGCACGACCGTCGCGCCGGTGAAGTCCACCGTCAGGTCGCCCAGCTTGAAGGTGTTGCCGCTCAAGCCGGATACCAGGCCGCCCAGTCGCACGCCGCCAGCCGTGTCGGTACGGGCCTTGCGCTCCACCCGCGTGGCCACGATCTGGCTGTTGGCACCCACGGTGCCGTGCACTTCGACCATGTCACCCACGGTCAGGGCCGACAGGCCCGAAAGCCCTTCGAACACGGTGGGCGTGGCACCGGTGGTGGTCACGCTGATGGTCTGCGAGTAGACCGTGAAGGTCGACGCGGTGAGGTCGATGGCGCCCACCGAACCCACGGCCAAGGCGCGCACCACCACGTCGGACAGCACGCCGCCGGTCAAGGTGCCCTGCACCTGCATGCCCAGCTTGAGATCGGACAAGGTGCCGCCTGCGGGTGTGGACACGCTGTTGTCGATGGAGACGTTGACGGCCGAGTCGTCGAAGCGCTGGCCATCGATGATCACGCTGCCGAAGCCGGTGATGGTGCCGCTGACCACCTGGGCCGACGCGGCGGTGGATGTGCCACCCGTACCGCCCGTGCCCGTGGCACCCGTGGTACCGGTCGTGCCGGTGCTCCCGGTGCCTGTGTCGGTCGTGCCGCCGGCCCCGCCACCCCCACCGCACGCGGCGAGGAAACTCGTGACCAAGGCCGCAGTGGCAATCAGGCGCAGGGAGAATTTCAGCATGGCGGGCCTTCGGAGGGGGTTGTGCGGTGGGCAGGGGCGGTCGGCGCCCGCTGCGCGGCGCGCAATCTCTCTGCACATCGCTGGTATCGGCTGGCCGCCAGCCCGCTTGAGCGGCATGGCGTAACAGACCGTTAACCACCCCAGGGCCCGCAGGCCCGCGCCTCAGCGCTTGGGCGGCCCGCCGCGGCTGGGCGCGGGGCGTCCGCCGCCAGCGGAAGGGCCCTGCGGACGACCGCCGCCGCCGCCACCCGGCC
>CAIJPE010000096.1 GCA_903822435.1 uncultured beta proteobacterium
GACTGCCGGGATGGCTTTCAACCAGGGCACCGAACTGCGCTTGGGCGGGACGGAAGGACGTGGGCTTCGTTGCGTCATGGCGACTCCGTGGATGGATTCCGCGGGGCCTCGCCAGTCCGTCAATCACGCGGTGACAGCCCCCCTGCCTCCTGGAACGAGAAAGGCAGGCGGAACACGACATCGCCTTCGCGATCAGGTCGCAAATGCTTTCGAGTGGGCAGCGTGGGCCTACCCGGATTCGCTGCTGGCCGGGCGGCGCAATGCCGCTGCGGCGAAGGGCACACCTTCGTGGACGCCAGTACCCACCCCGCCCATGCGAGGCGTCAGCGGAACCGACGATCGATCAGCGAAGGTTGGCGTGCAGGAAGAGCCTGGCCTTTTCCCAGTCCCTGCCGACCGTGCGCACGGTCAAGCCGAGTGCGTCGGCGATCTCGGCTTCGGTCATGCCGGCGAAGTAGCGCATCTCGACGACCCGCACCAGGCGCTCGTTGATGGCCGCCAGTTCCGCGAGCGTTTCATGCACCTTCAGCACTTCGTCCGCGCTCGAATCGGCCAGCGCATCCGCGTGGGCTTCGTCCAGCTCGACGTGCACGACTCCCCCGCCACGGCGTTCGCTCTGCCGGTGGCGGATCATGTCGATGACCACCGAACGCATGACGCGGGCCGCATAGGCGAGGAACTGGCCGCGGTCGAGAATGTCCACGGCACCCGAGTTTTCGAAGCGCAGATAGGCCTCGTGGACCAGCGACGTGGTGTCGAGGACGGTGATCTCGCCGCTGCGCCTCAGCCGCGAATGGGCCAGGCGGCGCAGATCGGGGTAGAGCAACGCGTACAACTTGCCCGCAGCATCGGGCTCGCCCTGGCCAAGGGCCGACAACAGCACTGTGATTTGCCCCACGCCGCTTGCGACTCCGCGGATTCCGTCTTTCGCGGATGCTAGCGCAGGCTCCGCATCCGCGGCGTCATCACTTCGATGAGGGAACGAAGGTCGTGACCAGCGGTGGACCGATCGCTGTCGACGCCGGACCTTCCAACCCAGGACCCCCAAGCCGCCGAACCAGAGCGCCCAAGCTGCGGGTTCGGGCACCGCCACCACACTGATCGTGCCGTCGATGGCCAAGCGGGTTGTGTCCAGGGCGGTGCCTGCGGCCAGCACCAGCCCGCTGGCGTCCACGCTGCTGAAACTGCCGCCGACACTGCCCCAATCCAGCAGGTCGAAGCTTTGGCCGGCTTGGGCGACGAAGCCGCTCCAGGACCTCAGCTGCAACGTGCCACCCAGCCGCAGGTTCCCGGCGACGGCGTATTTGTCGAAGCAGCTGTCCTTCAGGGTGGCGTTGCTGTCGCAGGCCAGTGTGCAAGCCGTGGTGCCGCCGATCTCGGCCAGGTAGACGTTGCTGCTCCCAAAGATGATGTTGCCGGCATCCGTCCCCAACCCCGGCGACGCACCGACCGACAAACCACCTTCATAGTATTTCGTGCCCGAGCCCGTGAAGACCGAACCGGTGCGCTGCAGCACCTGACCGAAGAAGGTGGCACTGGCCCCACTGGAAACGCGCAACTCGGCGCCACTTTTGATGTCGACGGGGTCGTAGAGCGTCAGGCTGCCGCCGCCTGAGACGATCAACTGGCTGCCGGACAGCCCGGTGACGGCGCCGTAGATCTGCCCGGAACCGGTGCTCACCTGCACCTGGCCGCTGTTGCTGAGCGCATGTCCGCTGTTGTTGAGGGATCCGCCGTTGATGCGGATGCTGCCGCTGTTGCCCACCAGCCCGCTCTGGAACAGCAGCGTGCTGCCTTGGTCGGCCACCAGGTTGCCGCCATTGTTCAGGGTCTGCACCAGAGTCAGCGTGCCGCCGCTGGCCTGGATAGTGCCGGTGTTGGCGATCGCATTGACGATCTTGCCCTGGCCCTGGATCAGGCCGCTGTTGTTGATGGTGCCGCCGCTGAGGCTGGCGGTGTTGCTGCTCAGCTGGATCAAGCCCGTGTTGTCGAAGGCAGCGATCACCGTCGTCGTGCCGGCTGCCAGCGCCAAGGTGCCGGCATTGCTGAAGGCCGCGCTGATCGTGCCACGGCCCGAGATGGTTCCGCCCAGGGTGTTGATCAGGCCGCCACTGCCATTGATCACGCCGCCGTTGAGGTTCAGGCTGCCGGCGCTGATCAGGCTGGTGCCTTCCAGCCTCAGCTGGTAGCCGCCCAGCAGGTCCCAGTTGCCGTGGTTGAAGTAGCTGCCGGAACCGGCCAGCGTCAGGTTGCCGCCGACCTGGCTGACCAGACCGTTGTTGGTGAAATCGCCGCTGCCCGCCAGGCGGCCGTAGCCGCTGAGCAGGCCGTTGTTCACCGCGCTGACGCCGTAGACCAGGC
>CAIJPE010000097.1 GCA_903822435.1 uncultured beta proteobacterium
GGGTACATGTAGCCCTGGCAGCGCACGATCAGCTCGGCCCCCTTCATGGCGCAGTCGCGCCAGATCTCGGGGTAGTTGCCGTCGTCGCAGATGATCAGGCTGACCTTCAGACCTTTCGGGCCCTCGCTGACGTAGGTGCAGTTGCCGGGGTACCAGCCCTCGATGGGCACCCAGGGCATGATCTTGCGGTACTTCTGGACGATCTCGCCCTGGTCGTTCATCAGGATCAGGGTGTTGTAGGGCGCCTTGTTCGGGTGCTCTTCGTGGCGTTCGCCCGTCAGGCTGAACACGCCCCACACCTTGGCCTTGCGGCAGGCCGCTGCGAAGATCTCGGTCTCGGCGCCCGGCACGGTGGCGGCCGTGTCGTACATCTCCTGGCTGTCGTACATGATCCCGTGGGTGCTGTACTCGGGGAAGATGACGAGGTCCATGCCGGGCAGGCCAACCTTCATGCCTTCGATCATCCGGGCGATGTTCCTGGCGTTGTCCAGCACCTCGGCCTTGCTGTGCAGGCGTGGCATCTTGTAGTTGACGACCGCGACACCGACGGTGTCCTTGCTGCTCGAGATGTCTCCATGGATCATGCTGTGTGCTCCTGGGTTGGGGTAGGTCGGGCACGGTGACGCCGCTCAAACAGCGAGCAAGGCCTGCCGCCGGCAGAAAACAAAAAAGCGCCTGAGGAACGGGGTGTTCCTTCAGGCGCTGGTGCCGGGTTGCCGATCGACGGTGTTGTCGACCGCAAGAAAACTGATGCACGAAGGCTAATTTAGGGCGAGACAGGCTGTCAAGCCTCGTGTCAGAATATTTTCTGCGGAAAACAATATCAACGACTGCCCCGGACCAGCAGGAGCGCCATCCCTTGGCCAACACCGATCCCATCCACGTCGGCGTGCTGTTTTCGCGCGCCGGCATCACGTCACGCGTCGAGTACAGCCAGTGGCTCGGCACCGACTTCGCCATCCATGAGATCAACGCGGCCGGCGGCATCGACGGCCGTGAACTGGTGGCCACCCATCTGGACCCGGAGTGCCTGCCGCAGAACTACCGCTCGATGGCCGAGAAGCTGGTGCAGGACGAGCGCATCCGGGTGATCTTCGGCTGCTACATGTCCAGCACCCGCAAGGCGGTGATGCCGGTCGTCGAGAAGTGGCAGCGGCTGCTCATGTACCCGACGCTGTACGAGGGCTTCGAGTACTCGCCCAACATCATCTACACCGGTGCAGCGCCCAACCAGAACAACGCGCAGCTGGCCGACTACATGACGCGGCACTTCGGCCGCAGGGTCTACCTCGTGGGCAGCGACTACATCTACCCGTACGAGTCGAACCGCATCATGAGCGACTTCATCCTCGAGCGGCCGGGCGGCGCCAAGGTGGCCGAGCGCTACGTCCGTCTGGACGCCAACGAGCGGGACTTCTCCAGCATCGTTCGCGACATCAAGGACAAGCAGCCCGACTTCATCTTTTCCACCGTCGTGGGCAGGGGCACGCGCCTGCTGTACGAGGCCTATGCCGATGCCGGACTCGACCCGGCACGCATGCCGATCGCCAGCCTCACCACCTGCGAGGCCGAGGTGTCCGAGATGGCACCGCACGCGGCCACCGGCCACATCACGGCAGCACCCTATTTCCAGACCGTCGACAGTGCATTGAACCGCCAATGTCTGGAGCGGTTTCGAACGCTCTACGGTGACGTCATCGAGCCCAACATGTGCTGGGAGGCTGCGTACTTCCAGGTCCACCTGTTCGCTCAGGCGATGCAGCGTTCCGGCTCTGACGACCTGGAGCGGCTGCTGCCTCACTTGCTGGGCAGCGAACTCGACGCACCGCAGGGAAGGGTCCGCATCGACCCGGCCAGCCATCACACACGCCTGTACCCGCGCATCGGCCGGGTCGGCGAAGACGGCCGCTTCGTCATCCTTGCCGAGTCGGCGGTGGGCGTGGACGCCGACCCCTACCTCGTGCACCACGCCACCAACGAATGGAGCATCCGCAACGTGGCGCTCGGAGATGTCGATGCCTAGGGACTGCGTCGATCGCGGTGTCGCGGGGCGGGTGCAGCGCTCCACTCCCGACTTGCTGCGCAACCTGCGCAACACGCGGGTGCTGGTGTTCCATCCAAAGGACGCCGACGGTGAACTGCTGGCCCAGCAACTCGAACGCATCGGCTGCCAGGTCATCACGATGTGGCCGCCACTGGCCGAACTGCCCGACTCGGTCGACGTGGTGTTCTGCGCCGTGCGCCCCGACCATGCGGCCTTGCGCTGCCCGTGGATGGAGGGGGAGCCACCGGTGCCGGTGATCGCGGTCATCAACTACGAGAACCCGACGGTTGTCGATGCCGCCTTGCGGCTCGGCGCCCATGCGGTGCTGGTCAGTCCGCTGCGCTCGGCCGGTGTCCTGTCGTCATTGGCGATGGCCAAGCACCAGCATGCCGAATTGCGCGACGCGCGCCGGCGCGTGGCACGGCTGGAGCAGAAGCTGCAATCGGCCAACCAGATCAGCACCGCCAAGGCCATCCTGGTGCGCACACGCAATGTCAGCGATGAAGAGGCTTACCGCATCATTCGTGAGCAAGCCATGAGCAAGCGCACCGCCACCGAGGACATCGCTCGCGCGATCATCCATGCCGACGGCATCCTGTCGTACACGGCCCGCGGGAGCGGTTGAGGGTGCGATCGTCCGGTTAAGCTCCGCTCATGCCCGGCATCCTGTTGCATCAAGTTGGACCTGTCGCCACGATCACCCTGAGCCGCCCACCGGTGAACGCACTGGACATGCCCACCATCCAGGCGCTGATCGACACCCTGCACCGCATCGACAGCGACGACAGCGTGAAGGTGGCCATCGTCACCGGGGCGGGGCGCTGCTTCTCAGCCGGGGTCGACCTGAAAGCGCAGTTGACCGCGCTGGAGGCGGGCCTGCCTGGCCCGATGGACTTGGGTGTGGCGCTGTACGAGGCGATGCTGCACGGCCGCAAGCCGCTGATTGCCGCGATCAACGGTCCGGCGCTGGGTGCGGGCCTGGGCATCGCCGCGTCCTGCAACATCCTGCTGGCCGCGCATGGGGCCGTCGTGGGCCTGCCCGAGATCGACGTGGGCGCCTTGGGCGGCGCCCGGCACGCCATGCGCTTGCTGGGCCATTCCACCGTCAACCGCATGCTGCTGACCGGCTACCGCCTCACGGCCGAGGCGTTGGCTCAAAGGGGTGTCATCGAAGCCTGCCTGCCGCCGGATGAACTGCTGCCCGCCGCGCAGGCCATCGCGCTGGACATCGCCAGCAAAGACCCCGAGGCCATTGCCCTGGCCCGGCAATGCCTGGCAGCCGTGGAAACGCTGCCCGTGCTGGACGGTTATGCCTTCGAGAGCCGGCTTGGACGTCAGTTGGGCGAGACCTCTGCGGCCCAGGCATCGATGCGCAACTTCCTGAGCCGCAGAACGGCCTTTCGAGCTAGGCCAGATCCCGGCGATTGACGCGGTGCGCTTCCAGCATGCGCGTGCCGATTGCCGTCATGCGCAAGTCGCCGACCGCCGTCACTTTGGACCCGATGTCCAGACCCGCGGCCGCCATGCCATGCGGTCGCAGGTGGATGAAGTCTCCGTTTCCCAGGATCACGCCGTTGGGCTCGCCATGCCGCGCAAAGTGCCAGGCTTTGACAATGCCCTTGATCGTGGCCTGGCCCGATCCTGCATCAGGACCCGCGATCGTCTGCCCGGCGACGTCAGCGAACGATTCGAACTTGAAAACCGCGTGTGCACCCGCTGCCGTCTTCGGCGAATGATCGGGCACAGCCAGCACGCGCAATTGCCGGCCGGGACCGGTGGCCTGCGCCAGAGCAGCGCTCTGCCGGGCGGTACCGATACCTGCACCACGGTGCCCTTCATCTTGACCAGCGCGCCTTCGATGCCGCCCTTGGGGACGGCACCCCGAATGCGGCAGAACCGGGGCGGAATGCAGCGCCCGAAGCGCTTGAACCTGCCTTTGGATGCAGGCCGAAGTCTGTTGGGCGTGGACAGCCCGGTCGAAAGGCGTCTTTCCTGGCGGCATCTACGGGTTAGCCCCTGGCGCCGCGCCACATCCATCTGTCCCGAAAACCCTCGCGCGCAGCCGATCCCGGAGTCTTGAGCTTGAGCACCACCTGCCCGGCGGTGTTGGTCTGCACGCGTTCGTTGGCCAGGGCCGGCCGGGTGATGTAGCGGCACAGTTGTTCCAGCGCCCGCCGGTCATCGGCGGCGCAACGCAGGGGGGAAGGCTGAAGCCGTCGATGTCGGCGCAAAGATGCTGCTTGAAGTCCGCATCCCTGGGCATGCCTTGCAGGCCGCGCTCGCGCTTGCAAGCGCGAGCCCTTCGCGAGGCACGGGCCCGCCCGCAGGGGCGGTCCCATGTCCACGCTCAGCGCCCTGTACCGTCAGCACCTTCTGGCCAGCACGCGGACCGAAGGCGATGCGGTAAGCCGAGCCCGGACACAAACAGTCCAGTGGACTGTTTGTGCCTGGCGAGGGGCCGGGCCACTGGCCCGGCGCGGCCTGCAAGGCCACGCTGCAGCCTGCAGCGGCCTGAGCACGCGGGCCTCATCTGAATCGCCGTCGTTGTCGGCAATGTAGGTCGACCCCTCCTCTTCGACCAGCACCCCCCGACGGGTGAGCAGCTTCATCGTGCGGGTGATGATCTTGTGCAACACCGACTGCAGCGCTTCGTCAGTTGGCTCGGGAACTTCGACGAACTCCGGCGCCCCGTCAATGCCGCGCCGGTACACGCCGACCAGCACCAGGCAATGCAAGTGGATGTTGAGATTGGCGGCCGAACCGAAGCGTTGGATCAGCGTGACGGCGCCGCTGTCAGCCTCGTCGGCCTTCGCGCCCGCCTGCTTGAGCAGGAATCGAGTGATCACGCGGTGCACGACCTGCAGCACGGGTGTAACCAGCTTGGGCTGTGCTGCCAGCAGCGGGCGCAGCGGGATGGGCAGAGAGAGGACCCACTGGCGCACCGGCACATGGGGGATGACGTGGTCCACGAGGTGTGCCGCAGTCTGCGCCATGCGCCGGGCCCCGCACGACGGGCAAAAGCCGCGCCGTTTGCGGCTGTTGGCGAGCAGCTTGTCGTGGCCGTAGTCGCCGCAGTGCAGGCGCAGGAAGCCGTGGGCCAGGATGCCGCACTCGAGGAAGGCGTCGAACTCGTCTTTGACGAACTGCGGCAGGTCTGCGCCAGCAGCGTCTTCGGCCTGAGCGAAGAACGTCGCGGCGTGCTGCAGCGGAGTTCACCGGGTGAACCTCCTCAAGCGGCCGTTGAGCATCCAGTACAGCGCACTAAAAAGCGAGACCTGCCGACCAGCCCAAGCTCGGGTCCGCTACGCGACTGCTAGGGCGAGACCCAGGTCCATGCATTGCGGCAGCCTGAACGAGCCAGCGGCAGCACACCAGTTGTCCCAAGGGACCGGGTCATGCCAATCCTGCAAACCAGTATTTCCCCACTTTTTCCCCACCAGAATCAAAAACGGCGCCTGAGGCGCCGCTAACTCGTTGATTCTGAAAGACTTTCCTGGTGGGCGGTGCAGGGTTCGAACCTGCGACCCCTGCCGTGTGAAGGCAGTGCTCTACCGCTGAGCTAACCGCCCGATCACCACGGCCGCCTGCTAGAGGCGCCGCGGCAAACGGAAGCCTCACATTATGCCATGGGTTTTGCGGTCTTCACGCCGAGGCGCTCACGCGCCATACGGTCTTTCCACCGCAGGCCTTGTCGATCTCGGCCAGCACCTGTTCGTGGGCGGCCAGTTCGGCCGGGGCGGCGCTGAGAACGGCCAACTGGAAGCGCCGCAGGTCGCCCTGCAGGCCCGCCCGGATGCCACCACCACCGGCATCGCCAGCATCGATCACCAGCGAGTCCTGGCCCCGCGTCATGCGCAGGTACACCTCGGCCAGCAGCCCGGCGTCCAGCAGCGCGCCGTGCAACTCGCGGTGGGTGTTGTCCACCTCCAGGCGCTTGCACAAGGCATCCAGGGAGTTGCTCTTGCCGGGGTACATCTCGCGCGCCATGAACAGACTGTCGGTCACCCGCAGAACGTGCCGGGCAAAGGGCGGCCGCTTCAAGCGCGCCAGTTCGGCGTTCAGGAAACCCACGTCGAAATCGGCGTTGTGGATGATGATTTCGGCGTCCTGCACGAAGGCCAGCAGTTCTTCGGCAATGGCCGAAAATGGTGGCTTGTCGGCCAGGAACTCATCGGTGATGCCGTGGATGCGCACGGCGTCCGGGTGGCTGCTGCGCTGCGGGTTGACGTAGTGGTGCAACGTGCGGCCCGTGCGGCGGCGCTCGAAAAGTTCGATGCAGCCGATCTCGACGATGCGGTCGCCACCCTCGGGGCTCAGGCCGGTGGTTTCGGTGTCCAGGAAGATCTGTTTCATGAGGCTGCCGATGCTACCGAAGCGCGCCGCCCGCACCACCACCACAAACCTGCGCCACCCAGGATCATGGGCACACACAGCCACTGGCCCATGCTCATGCCCAGCGCCAGAATGCCCAGGAAGTCATCGGGCTGGCGGAAGTACTCTGCCACGAAGCGCAGCACGCCATAGCCGAAGGCGAAGGCCGCCGCCACCTGGCCGGTGGCCCTGGGCTTGCTGGCGTAGATCCAGAGCAGCACGAACAGCAGCATGCCTTCCAGGCCGAACTGGTACAGCTGAGACGGATGCCGTGGGATGTCGGAGCCGCTTTGCGGAAAGACCATGGCCCAGGGCAGGCTGGGGTCCGCCGGCCGGCCCCACAGTTCACCGTTGATGAAGTTGCCGATGCGCACGCTGGCCAGGCCCGTGGGCACGCACGGTGCCACCAGGTCCATCACGGTGAGGAAGCGCTGGCCGCGCATGCGGGCAAACAGGGTCATGGCCACCATCACGCCCAGCAGCCCCCCGTGGAAGGACATGCCGCCCTTCCAGACCATGAAGATGTCCAGGGGGTGTGCCAGGTAGGCCCCGGGCTTGTAGAACAGCACATAGCCCAGCCGGCCTCCCAGTACCACCCCCAGCACGCCGTAGAAGAGGATGTCTTCGACGTCGCGCCGGGCCAGGCCCACGGTGCTGAACTGCGGCATCTGCACGCGGCGGCGCGCCAGGGCCAGGAAAATCACGAAGCCGACGAGGTAGGTCAGGCCGTACCAATGGATCTGGAAGAACTTGAGGTCGAGGGCGACCGGGTTGAACTGGGGATGCACGAGCATCGACGGGGCTCCTTGGATTGCGCGTGATTGTGAGGGCCCCCGGAGTCAGCCGATAAACTCTCGGCAGGAGAGACACACACCATGACCAGCAACCGCCGATCCAAGAACATCACCGAGGGCGTGGCCCGCGCGCCCAACCGCAGCATGTACTACGCCATGGGCTACACCGAAGGCGACTTCGGCAAGCCGATGATCGGCGTGGCCAACGGGCACAGCACCATCACGCCTTGCAACTCAGGCCTGCAGCGCCTGGCCGACGCCGCCATCGTGGCGCTCAAGGAAGCCGGCGCCAACCCGCAGGTCTTCGGCACCCCCACCATCAGCGACGGCATGGCGATGGGCACCGAGGGCATGAAGTACAGCCTGGTCTCGCGCGAGGTCATCGCCGACTGCGTGGAAACCTGCGTGGGCGGCCAGTGGATGGACGGCGTGCTGGTCATCGGGGGCTGTGACAAGAACATGCCGGGCGGCATGATGGGCATGCTGCGCGCCAACGTGCCGGCCATCTACGTCTACGGCGGCACCATCCTGCCGGGCCGCTACAAGGGGCAGGACCTGAACATCGTCAGCGTCTTCGAGGCCGTGGGCCAGTTCAGCGCCGGCAAGATGAGCGAGGAAGACTTCTGCCAGATCGAGCGCCGCGCCATCCCCGGCAGCGGCTCCTGTGGCGGCATGTACACGGCCAACACCATGAGCTCGGCCTTCGAGGCCCTGGGCATGAGCCTGCCCTTCGCATCGACCATGGCCAATGTGGAAGACCCCATCGTCGGCCACACCCAGGACGCCGCCCGGGCCCTGGTGGAAGCCGTCAAGGCCGATATCAAGCCACGGGACATCGTCACCCGCAAGAGCATCGAGAACGCGGTGGCCGTGATCATGGCCACCGGCGGCTCCACCAACGCAGTGCTGCATTTCCTGGCCATCGCCCATGCCGCCGAAGTGCCCTGGACCATCGACGACTTCGAGCGCGTGCGCCGCAAGATCCCGGTGCTCTGCGACCTCAAGCCCAGCGGCCAGTACCTGGCGGTCGACCTGCACCGGGCCGGCGGCATCCCCCAGGTGATGAAGCTGTTGCTGGACGCCGGCCTGCTGCACGGGGACTGCATGACCATCACGGGCAAGACCGTGGCCGAGAACCTGGCCGAGATTCCCTCGGTACCGCGGGCCGACCAGCACGTCATCCGTCCGATCAGCCAGGCGCTCTACGCCGAAGGCCACCTCGCAATCCTCAAGGGCAACCTCTCACCCGAGGGCTGCGTGGCGAAGATCTCCGGGCTGAAGACGCCCGTGATGACCGGCCCGGCCCGCGTCTTCGACGACGAGCAGAGCGCCCTGGCCGCCATCATGGGCGGCAAGATCGTGGCCGGCGACGTGATGGTGCTGCGCTACCTCGGCCCCCAGGGCGGCCCGGGCATGCCCGAGATGCTGGCCCCCACCGGGGCGTTGATCGGCCAGGGCCTGGGCGAGAGCGTGGGCCTGATCACCGACGGGCGCTTCTCGGGTGGCACCTGGGGCATGGTCGTGGGCCACGTGTCGCCCGAGGCGTACCTGGGCGGCCTGATCGCCATGGTGCATGAAGGCGACACCATCACCATCGACGCGCACCAGCTGAAGCTGCATCTGCACGTGGACGATGCCGAGATCGCCCGTCGGCGTGCGACCTGGGTACAACCGGCTCCGCGCTACACCCGCGGCGTGCTGGCCAAGTTCGCGCGCAACGCATCCAGCGCCAGCCTGGGCGCCGTGCTCGACGGCGATTGAACCCCCCCGGCCGCGCCCGCGCGGCGAGCCCTACATGCGCGGCTCGTCGCGGGTGGTGGGGTCGCCGCGCGGCGCTTCGGCCATCGGGTCGACCTTCTTGGTGTCCTGGGAATTGCGGCGGGCGACGTCCTGCCGTGCGCGGGTCACCTGCCGTTCGCGCCGGGTGTCCAGGCCCAAGGCTTCCATCGAGCGCTCGCGCCGCTGGATCTTGCGCTCTTCCATCTTGTTCATGGCGCGCTTTTGCGTCAGGCCGCTGGTGTCGGAGAAGTGCCACCACACCACCGCAACGGCAAAAGGCGCCAGGATGATCCACCAGGACCAGTCGCCGAATGGACCGAACTCGGCGATCTTGGCCGCCAGCAACAGCACTCCGATGACGACCATGGGCATGGGACACCTCCGATCGGGCACTGTACTGCAACCAACGGCCCTGCCCCACCGCGACCCATGACGGGGTTCACGGTGGACGTCCGCGCTGCGCGCGGCCTGGATCAGTTGACTTGCGTCAACTGATCCAGGATGGCCGGGTTTTCCAGTGTGCTGGTGTCTTGGGTGATGGCCTCGCCCTTGGCGATGCTGCGCAGAAGCCGGCGCATGATCTTGCCGCTGCGCGTCTTGGGCAGGTTGTCGCCGAAGCGGATGTCCTTGGGCTTGGCGATGGGGCCGATTTCCTTGGCCACCCAGTTGCGCAGTTCCGCGGCGATCTTCTTGGCTTCGTCACCCGTCGGGCGGGAACGCTTGAGGACCACGAAGGCACACACGGCTTCGCCAGTGGTCTCGTCGGGACGGCCCACCACGGCGGCTTCGGCCACGAGGTCGGTGCAGCTGACCAGCGCCGATTCGATCTCCATCGTGCCCATGCGGTGGCCGGAGACATTCAGCACGTCGTCGATGCGGCCGGTGATGGTGAAGTAGCCCGTGTCCTTGTCGCGGATGGCACCATCGCCGGCCAGGTAGTAGCCCCTCAGCTCCGGCGGGTAGTAGCTCTTCTTGAAGCGCTCGGGGTCGCCCCAGATGGTGCGGATCATGCTGGGCCAAGGCTTCTTGATGACGAGGATGCCGCCGCTGCCATCGGCCACGTCGGCGCCGGTCTCGTCCACGATGGCGGCCGTGATGCCCGGGAAGGGCAAGGTGCACGAGCCCGGCACCATCGGCGTGGCGCCGGGCAGCGGCGTGATGACGTGGCCGCCGGTCTCGGTCTGCCAGAAGGTGTCGACGATGGGGCAGCGGCTGCCGCCCACATGCTGGTAGTACCACTCCCAGGCGGCCGGGTTGATGGGCTCGCCCACCGAGCCCAGGATGCGCAGCGACGAGAGGTCGCTCTTGTTCGGGTGCACCACCGGGTTGCCTTCGGCCGCCTTGATGAGCGAACGGATGGCCGTGGGCGCCGTGTAGAAGATGGTGACCTTGTGCTTCTCGATCATCTTCCAGAAGCGCGCCGCGTCCGGGTAGGTGGGCACGCCTTCAAAGACGATCTCGGTGCCGCCCAGCGCGAGCGGGCCGTAGGCGATGTAGCTGTGGCCCGTGACCCAGCCGATGTCGGCCGTGCACCAGAAGATGTCGTCGTCCTTCAGGTCGAAGGTCCAGGCCGTGGTGAGTGCCGCGTGCAGCAGATAGCCGCCGGTACTGTGCTGTACGCCCTTGGGCTTGCCGGTGGACCCGCTGGTGTACAGCAGGAACAGCGGATGCTCGGCGCTGACCCACTCGGGTTCGCAGGTGGTGGGCTGGCTGGCCAGTTCGTCGTGCAGCCAGCGGTCGCGCGCCGGGTGCCAGGCGATTTTGCCGCCGGTGCGCTTGTAGACGATCACGTTGGCCACGGTCTCGCAGCCGCCCAGGGTGAAGGCTTCGTCGACGATGGCCTTCAGGGGCAGGCTCTTGCCGCCACGGGCCTGTTCGTCGGCGGTGATGACCATGACGGCGCCGGCATCCTGGATGCGGTCGCGCAGGCTCTGGGCCGAGAAGCCGCCGAAGACCACCGAATGCGTGGCGCCGATGCGCGCGCAGGCCTGCATGGCGGCCACGCCTTCCACGCTCATGCTCATGTAGATGACCACGCGGTCACCCTTTTTCACGCCACGGGCTTTCAGGGCATTGGCAAACTGGCTGACCTTGGCCAGCAGCTGCGCATAAGTGACCGTGGTCACGGCACCGTCGTCGGCCTCGAAGATGATGGCTGTCTTGTCGCCCAGGCCGCGCTCCACGTTGCGGTCCAGGCAGTTGTGGCTGACGTTCAGCGTACCGTCCTCGAACCACTTGAAGAACGGGGCGTTGCTGCGGTCCAGGCCCTTGGTGAAGGGCGTCTTCCAGGTGACGAATTCGCGGGCCAGGCGCGACCAGTAGCCTTCGTAGTCGCGCTCGGCTTCGTCGGCCAGGGCGTTGTACGCGGCCATGCCGCTGACCCGTGCGTTGGCCACGAGCGAAGCAGGTGGCTGGTGGATCTTCAACTCGGTGGGCTGGTCTGCGGACATGCTTGTCTCCTGCTGAATGGGGGGTCTTGATGGACTTCGAATAGGGACGAAAGCTAAGGGCCCGCTCTGACGGACACCTGACGAAGCGTGAACAGCGTCACGAAGCTGAAAACTACACTCGAATCGATTTTGCACAACGGGGATGTCCCCAAACCCCTCGCAACCACCCCGCAAGCCTCCGCCCGAGATGACCCAGACCAACCTCCCCCCCGAGCGCCGCCGAGCGGCCCTGTCCAACTTCATCTTCGCCAGCCGCTGGCTCCAGGTGCCGTTGTACCTGGGACTGATCGTGGCCCAGTGCGTCTACGTCGTCCAGTTCTGGGTGGAACTGGTGCACCTGGTGGAGGCCGCGATGGGCAACAAGCAGGCCCTGGCGCAGCTCGTGGCCACCACCGGCTACAAGAGCGAGGCCGGGGTGGAGATCCTCAACGAGACCATCATCATGCTGGTGGTGCTGGCGCTGATCGACGTGGTGATGATCAGCAACCTGCTGATCATGGTCATCGTGGGCGGCTACGAAACCTTCGTCTCGCGCCTGAACCTGGAAGACCACCCCGACCAGCCCGAATGGCTGAGCCACGTCAACGCTTCGATGCTGAAGGTCAAGCTGGCGACGGCCATCATCGGCATCAGCTCGATCCACCTGCTCAAGACCTTCATCAACGCGGCCAACTACGAGGAAAAGGTGCTGATGTGGCAGACCCTGATCCACATCGCCTTCCTGTTCTCGGCGCTGGCCATCGCCGCCGCCGACCGGGTGATGCCCTCGCACAAGCCGCACGATTGAGCGGCCGCCGGCGTCAGCCTGGCGCCTGGATTCGTTGCTAAAGTCAGCAGGCTTTGCACGGCCGGGCCGTGCCGAGCGTGCGCACCACCCGAGGGGACCCCTGAATGACCATCATCCGACACGCCGACCTGGTGGAGTCCGTTGCTGCCGCCCTGCAGTACATCAGCTTCTACCACCCGGCCGATTTCATCGCCCAGCTGGCCCGCGCCTATGAGCGCGAGACCTCGCCGGCGGCCAAGGACGCCATGGCGCAGATCCTGACCAACTCGCGCCTGTGCGCCGAAGGCCACCGGCCGATCTGCCAGGACACCGGCATCATCAACGTGTTCCTGAAGATCGGCATGGACGTGCGCTTCGAAGGCTTCCCCGGGAGCATCGAAGACGCCGTGAACCAAGGCGTGCGCCAGGGTTACCTGAACCCGGAGAACGTGTTGCGCGCCTCGGTCGTGGCCGACCCGCAGTTCGCGCGCAAGAACACCGGCGACAACACGCCGGCCGTGATCCACATGACCGTGGTCCCCGGCAACACGGTGGACGTGCAGGTGGCTGCCAAGGGTGGCGGCAGCGAGAACAAGAGCAAGCTGGCGATGCTCAACCCGAGCGACAGCGTGGTCGACTGGGTTCTCAAGACCGTGCCCACCATGGGTGCGGGCTGGTGCCCGCCGGGCATGCTGGGCATCGGCATCGGCGGCACGGCCGAGAAGGCCATGCTGCTGGCCAAGGAAGTGCTGATGGAGCCCATCGACATGTTCGAGTTGCTGGCTCGCGGCCCGCAGAGCAAGCTGGAAGAACTGCGCATCGAGCTGTACGAGAAGGTCAACGCGCTGGGCATCGGCGCGCAGGGCCTGGGCGGCCTGACCACCGTGCTGGACGTGAAGATCGCCATGCACCCCACCCACGCGGCGGGCAAGCCGGTGGGGATGATCCCGAACTGCGCAGCCACGCGCCACGCGCACTTCGTCCTGGATGGCTCCGGACCGGCCTACATCGACCCGCCGAGCCTGGACCTGTGGCCCGACGTGAAGTGGGCGCCCGACTACAACAAGAGCCGCAAGGTGGACCTGAACACCCTCACCCGCGAGGAGGTGGCCGGCTGGAAGCCGGGCGACACGCTGCTGCTGTCGGGCAAGATGCTCACGGGCCGCGACGCCGCGCACAAGCGCATCCAGGACATGCTGGCCGCCGGCCAGCCGCTGCCGGTGGACTTCACCAACCGCGTCATCTACTACGTGGGACCGGTGGACCCGGTGCGCGACGAGGTGGTGGGCCCCGCAGGCCCCACCACGGCCACCCGCATGGACAAGTTCACCGAGATGATGCTGGCCCAGACCGGCCTGATCGGCATGATCGGCAAGGCCGAACGCGGCCCCGCCGGCATCGAGGCCATCCGCAAGCACCGTAGCGCCTACCTCATGGCTGTGGGCGGTGCCGCCTACCTGGTGGCCAAGGCCATCAAAGGCGCCAAGGTGGTGGGTTTTGCAGACCTGGGGATGGAAGCCATCTACGAGTTCGACGTGCGCGACATGCCGGTGACCGTGGCCGTGGATTCCAGCGGCACCAGCGTGCACGAGACCGGCCCGCGCGAATGGCAGGCGCGGATCGGCAAGATCCCGGTCGCGGTGGCCTGAAGGCCCTGCCGCCCAGCCTCACCAGGACCCCGTGGCCCAGCTCTTCGAAGTCCACCCCCAGAACCCGCAAGCCCGTCTGCTCAAGCAGGCTGCGCAGATCCTGCAGGCCGGCGGCATCGCCGCCGTGCCCACCGACAGCAGCTACGCGCTGGTGTGCCGGCTGGACGACAAGGTGGCCGCCGAAAACTTGCGCCGCATCCGCGAGGTGGACGACAAGCACCACCTCACCCTGCTGTGCCGCGACCTGAGCGAACTGGCCAACTACGCGCGGGTGGACAACCGCCAGTACCGCCTGCTCAAGCTGGGCACGCCGGGGCCCTACACCTTCATCCTGGAAGCCACCAAGGAAGTGCCGCGGCGCCTGTCACACCCCAGCCGACGCACCATCGGACTGCGGGTGCCCGACCACCGGGTGACGCAAGAACTGCTGGCGCTCTTCGGCGAACCGCTGCTGGCCACCACGCTGATCCCGCCGGGCGAGACCGAGCCGCTGAACGACGCCGAAGAGATCCGCGAGCGCTTCCAGAAGGTGCTGCAGGCCATCGTGGACGCCGGGGCCTGCCCGCGCGAACCCACGACCGTCATCGACTTCACGGGCGACGAGCCGGTGCTGGTACGCCAGGGCCGCGGCGAACTGGCCCGCCTGGGCCTGTAGCCGGCCCCGAGCTGGCCCCAGGGCTGGCCTACCCCCGGTCAGCCATGCGTTCGCCAGCGCACAGACCATCCACGCCCCGCGACCCCACCATCGGGTGCCCCGAGGAGTTAGCCATCGACACCATCCCCCGCCCAAGGACCGCCCTTCGGCAGCGCCGCTCATGACCCGCCTTCGCCTGACGCTCGAACTCAACTACGAGGTCTTCGATCCCGGTTGCGACTTCATCTTCAACATTCACGCCGCCCACACCGAGCGGCAGCGGGTGCTGGACGAGTCGCTGTGGCTGAGCCAGCCTCTGAATTCACGGATCGAGACCGACCCCGCCACCCGCAATCGCTACCTGCGCCTGCAGGCCCTGCCAGGGCATCTGAAGGTCAATTACGCCGCCACCGTGGACCTGGCGCACTACCGCGCCGACCCCAGCCAGATCGGCGAGGTGCGGATGGCCGACATCCCGGCTCCGGTGCTGGGCTACGTGTACCCGAGCCGCTATTGCCAGTCCGACATGCTGTACCGGCTGGCAACCCGGGAATTCGGCCACCTGCCGCAGGGCTACAGCCGGGTGCAGGCCATCCGCGACTGGGTGGTGCAGCGCACGACCTTCACGCAGAACACCACCAACGCCAACACCTCGGCCATCGACACGCTGCTGGAGACGCAGGGCGTGTGCAGGGACTTCAGCCACCTGATGATCGCCCTGTGCCGGGCCGTGAACATTCCGGCGCGCTTTGCCACCGGCATCGACTACGGCGCCGATCCGGTCCTCGGGCCCACCGACTACCATGCCTACGTCGAGGCCTATGTGGGCCACCGCTGGTACATCTTCGATGCGTCGGGAACCTGCATTCCGATGGGCTT
This sequence comes from uncultured beta proteobacterium, assembly GCA_903822435.1. Classification (GTDB taxonomy): domain Bacteria; phylum Pseudomonadota; class Gammaproteobacteria; order Burkholderiales; family Burkholderiaceae_C; genus Rubrivivax. The sequence continues at coordinate 15,367 of CAIJPE010000097.1, forward strand.
CGTGCGTTTCGGCACTGGCCGCGATGCGGCCGACGTCGCATTTGCCACCATCTTCGGGCCGGTGCAAGCCGGGCCTCCGAGCATCACCATCGAGGTGCTGCCGGGAGACGACGGGCAATTGCGGATGCCCCACCACACGACAGAGGCGCTGAGTACCGACGCGTGAATTGGCCCCGAACTCGCGCTCGCTACCCCCCAGGGGGGCTGAGTGCGGCGGCTCCGGCTGGGCCGGATCCGCGGCGGGAAGCTTGAGTCAATGCATCCCGGATTGACGCGGGGTCGAAGCCGATCTGGATCTGGCCGCGCACCAGCATGACGGGGGTGCCGGGCGAGGCGGTGGCGTCGAAGGCCTGGCGGCAGGCGGGGTCGCGTTCGATCAGGCATTCGGTGTAAGGCACTTTGTGCCGGTCGAACCAGGCCCGGGCCGAGGCGCACACCGAGCAGGTCTCCGAGGACAGCATCCGGATATCACCAGGCCGCGCCTGCGCCGCGACGGCTTCACCGGTATCGGCAGCCCGGTGGCCCGCCCACCACTGGGACGCCGAACCCACCGCCAGCACGAGCAGCAGCAAGCCGAAGAGCGAAGATCGGGAGGGGTGCGGGGCTTCGCTCATCGCAGGATCAAAGGGCCGCGGTGACAACCATTTCAACCCGCCACTCGGGCTTGGCCAGGTTGGCTTGCACGGTGGCACGCGGAGGCGCGTGGCCGGCCGGCAGCCAGGCTTCCCACACCGCGTTCATGGCCGGGAAATCGGACAGCTCCTTGATGAAGATCTGCACCATCAGGAGCTTGCTCTTGGTGGTGCCGGCACGCGCCAGCAGGCCCTCGATGGCGCCCAGCACCTGCTGGGTCTGGCCGGTGATGTCCTGCGTGCCGTCGGCGGCCACCTGGCCAGCGAGGTAGCACACGCCGTTGTGCACGGCCATCTCGGACAGGCGAGTGCCGACGTCGAATCGTTGGATCATGGGTGTTTCATCCCTTGCGAGTCTTGGCGGGGTGATGCCCCGCAGGGGTTGGCGGGTGCGGGCCGGGTTTGGCGCCGAAGCGGTTTTCGGTGCCGGCCAGCAGCTTGCGGATATTGCCTTCATGGCGCCACACCAGCAGCAGGCCCATGGCCACCAGAGCCAGCAAGCCGGGCTCCACGCCCCAGATCAGGGCCTGGTAGAAAGGGGCAAACAGCGCCGCCACGATGGAAGCCAGCGAGACGTAGCGGGAAAAAGCCAGCACCACGCCGAAACTGGCCAGCGTGCACACGCCCAGCATCGGGTTGATGGCCATGACCGCCCCGGCCGCCGTGGCCACGCCCTTGCCGCCCTTGAAGCCGAAGAACACCGGCCACAGGTGCCCGACGAAGGCCGCCAGCCCGGCAAAAGCGGCGGTGGTTTCGCCCAGGCCGAAGCGCGGGCCGAACACCAGCACCGCCAGCACGGGCACATAGCCCTTCAGCGCGTCCAGCGCCAGGGTGAGCAGCGCTGCGGGCTTGTTGCCCGAACGCAGCACGTTGGTGGCCCCGGGGTTCTTGCTGCCGTAGCTGCGCGGATCGGACAAGCCCATGGCGCGGCTCACGATCACGGCAAATGACAGCGACCCCAGCAGATAAGAGGCGACCAGCGCGGCAGCAACGGCCCAGAGATTCATCACGACCGGAGTTTAAGGCGCCGCGCGGCCTTGCGGGCTCAGGCCGCCAGCGCGCAGTTCACAGGCTTGGCGGCCAGAACCTCCACCAGCACCTTCGGCGCGATGCCCACGAGGTAGCCCCGACGGCCGCCGTTGATGTAGATGCGGGGCAGCGCCAGCACGCCGGCTTCGACATACACCGGCAGCGCCTTGCGCGTGCCGAAGGGCGAAGTGCCGCCCACGAGGTAACCGCTGTGCCGCTGGGCCACCTCGGGCTTGCAGGGCTCCACCGACTTCGCACCGATCTCGCGCGCCAGGTTCTTGGTGCTCACCTGGCAGTCGCCGTGCATCAGAACGATCAGTGGCTGGGCCTTGTCGTCCTGCATCACCAGGGTCTTGACGACCTCATGCTCGGGCACGGCCAGCTGACGCGCCGACTCCGCCGTGCCGCCATGTTCGACGTAGTCGTAGGGGTGCTCGGTGTAGGCGACACCGGCCTGCTTGAGGGCCTGCGTGGCGGGTGTCTCGCTGACGTGCTTGTCCTTGCGGGCCATGGCGGCCTCAGTCGCCTTCCACCCACTCGATCTGCGCCCCCAGGGCGCGGATGTTCTCGGCAAAGCGCGGGTGGGCGCGGCGCACCGGCGTGGCGTTCTTGATGACCGAGCGGCCTTCGATGCTGGCCGCCAGCATCAGCAGGGCAATGGCCACGCGGATGATGTAAGGACTCTCGACCTCGGCCGGCGCCAGCGGCTTGCCGCCAAAGGTGATGATGCGGTGCGGGTCGGCCATGAAGGCGTGGGCGCCGAACTTGGACAGTTCGCTGGTCCAGCCCATGGCGCCTTCGTACACCTTGTTCCAGTACATCACGCTGCCGTGCGCCTTCACGCCCAGGGCGACGAAGATGGGCAAAAGGTCCACCGGCAGGTAGGGCCAGGGCGCGGCCTCGATCTTTTGCAGGATGTTCTTGGTGAAGGGTTCGCGCACCCGCAGCGGGCCGTCCACCACCGTGTGCGACCAGCCGCCTTCGTGCACGACCTGCACGCCGAACTTGGCGAAGGTGCGGTCGATCAGCGGGAACTGCTCGGGCGCGGAATTCTTCACCGTGATGCAGCCGCCGGTGATGGCCCCCAGGGCCATGAAGGTCACGGCCTCGTGGAAGTCTTCGGCAAAGCGGAATTCGCCGCCGCCCAGGCGGTCCACCCCGTGGACGGTCAGCTTGCTGGTGCCGATGCCTTCGATCTGCGCGCCCAGCATGGTCATGAAGGAGCAGAACTCCTGCACGTGCGGCTCGCTGGCCGCGTTCATCAGGGTGCTGGTGCCGCGCGCCAGGGCCGCGCACAGCACGAAATTCTCGGTGGTGGTGACGCTGGCGTAGTCCAGCCAGTGGTGGTTGGGCTTCAAGCCGCCGTCGGCATGGATGATCAGCGCCGAAGGGCTGCGCTCCACCGTGCAGCCGAAGCGCTCCATCACCTCCACGTGGGGATCGATCTCGCGCACGCCCAGGGTGCAGCCCTGCACGTCGTTCTCGATGCGGGCGGCGCCGAAGCGTGCCAGCAGCGGCGGCACCAGCATCACGCTGGAGCGCATCTCTTCGGGCAGGTGGTGGCGCGCGGGGTCGAAATGCGTGTCGCGGTGGTGGACGTCCAGCACGCCGGTGGCGTAGTCGACGTGGACCTCGCTGCCGAGCATGCGGTAGATGTCGAGGATCTTGCGCACGTCGGTGATCTCGGGGATGCCGAGCAGGCGCACCGGCTCACGCGTAAGCAGCGTGGCGCACAGGATGGGCAGCACCGCGTTCTTGTTGGCCGAAGGGACGATGCGGCCGGTCAGCGGAGCGCCGCCGTGAACGATGAGGTTGGCCATGGGTGGGAAGCTTGTGGCAGGGGCAATGGAGAGGGGATTGTCACTGCGCCGGATCGCGCAGGCGCCAGCGCACGGCGTCGATGGCGGCCAGCAGCTCGGGCGAGAGCGCCGTGCCCCAGGCCGCAAGGTTCTCGTCGAATTGGGCCACGCTGGTCACGCCGATGATGGTGCTGGCCACCCGCCAGCTGCCGTAACAGAACGCAAGGGCCATCTGCGTCGGCGTCAGGCCATGGGCGCGCGCCAGGGCGTTGTACTCGCGGGCGGCGGCCAGGGTCTCGGCGCGGGCCCAGCGCTGGCCGCGCATGCTGGCAAAACGGGCCAGGCGGCCGAGCTCGGGCTGTTTCTCGTCGAAACCAGGCTGGTCGTACTTGCCGGTCAGGGTACCGAAGCCCAGCGGCGAGTAGGCCAGCAAGCCCACGCCGGTGCGGTAGAGGGTCTCGTCCAGTGCGTTGTCCAGCGAGCGGTTGACCAGCGCGTAGGGGTTCTGCACGCTGGCCACGCGCGGCAGGCCGTGCTGCTCGGCCAGGCGCACGAACTCGGTCACGCCCCAGGGTGTTTCATTGCTCAGGCCGATGTGGCGCACCTTGCCGGCCTTGACCAGGCCGGCAAGGGCCTGCAGCTGGTCGTGGACGGGGGTGTAGTCCTTGTCCTTGCTCGGGTCGAAGTAGAGCGAACCAAACCAGGGGCCGTTGCGATTGGGCCAGTGGATCTGGTAGAGATCGATCACCTCGGTCTGGAGCCGGGCCAGGCTGGCGTCGCAGGCTTGCACGATGTCGGCGGGCTTGAGGTCGGCGGCGCCATTGCGCACCCAGTCCATGTTGCGCGAGGGACCGGCCACCTTCGTGGCCAGCACCACCTGCTGGCGCACGCCCGGGCGCTTGGCGAACCATTGCCCGATGATGGTCTCGGTGCTGCCGTAGGTCTCGCGCCGGGCCGGCACGGAATACATCTCCGCGGTATCGATGAAGTTGACGCCACGGGCCAGCGAGTGATCCAGGATGCGGTGGGCCGTCTCGGTGCCCACCTGCTCGCCGAAGGTCATGGTGCCCAGGCAGATGGGCGTGACCTGCAGGTCGGAGCGGCCGAGGGCGATGGTGTTCAAGGGCTTCATGGGAACGGCGGTCGTGCGAGGTGGAAGGCGCGCAGTGTGCCCGATGCCGGGCCCCTCATTCTGTGCGCATGCCGCCCGCCTGGCTCCAGCCCTGGCCCGCCCGACGGCCGCGCCGGCGGGTGGCGGCGGCGCAACCCGGTGTTGGACGACCCGCGCTTCCAGGGCGTCCGCGAGAGCCTGGAAAGCCTGGTGGCCGGCGCAATGGGCGACGGGCGCTGGACCGAAGAACACCTCGACAACGACCGGGTTCGTTTTCGCAACGGCCCGCAGTGCGTGGAGGTCCAGCGGACCCGCGCCGGCCAGCCGGGCCTCGGCGGCGGTGCCTTCAGGGCTCTGTGGGCGGCAAAGCCTTGCTGAGCGCGCCGGCTGCGCGGGCCCGGGCCTCTTCCTGCAGGCGCAGCACGCGGCGTTGCACCTTGCCGGTGGTGGTCATCGGCAGGGCGTCGATGAACTCGATCTCCTTGGGGTACTCGTAAGGCGCCAGCTGCCCGCGCACATGCTGCTGCAGGGCCCGCACCAACGACGCATCGCCCACCCACCCGGGCGCGAGCACCACGTAAGCCTTGACCAGGGCGCCGCGGTCGGCATCGGGCTTGGGCACCACGGCGGCATTGGCCACGGCCGCGTGCTTGACCAGGCAGTTCTCGATCTCGCTGGGCCCGATGCGGTAGCCGGCCGACTTGAAGACGTCGTCGCTGCGGCCCTGGTACCACAGGCAGCCATCGGCATCCATGACGGCCGTGTCACCGGTGCGGCACCAGCTGGAGGCCGGGTCGCCGGTGAACTTGGCGGCGGTGGCGGCCTCGTTGCGCCAGTAGCCCAGGAAGAAGACCGGGTCGGGGTGGCCGTGGCGGTCCAGGCGGTGCAAGGCCACGTCGCCGGGCGTGCCGGGCGGGCACTCGCGGCCTTCGTCGTCGATCACGGCCACGCGATGCCCGGGGTAGGCGCGGCCCATGCTGCCGGGTCGTGCCGGCCAGCCGGCGTGCCAGCCGCCATCCAGCCCCCGGTATCGGCCGCAGTTGCCCACGATGTAGTTCACCTCGGTCTGGCCGAACATCTCGTTGACGGTGACGCCCAGCGACTGCTGGCACCAGTGGAAGACGGCATCGCCCACGGCCTCGCCGGCGCTCATCACGGCCTGCAGGTGCAGTCGGAAGCGCTGCCGCGGTTCGGGCACGGCCTTCATCATGGCCTTCAGCGCCGTGGGGAACAGGAAGGTGTGGGTGACGCGGTGCCGCTCCATCAGGCCCAGGGCCTGTTCCGGCGCAAAGCGGCCCTGCCAGGCCACGATGCGCCGCCCGAAGTACAGCGTGGGCAGCAGCGCGTCCATCAGGCCGCCGGTCCAGGCCCAATCCGCCGGGCTCCAGAAGACCTCGCCCCGTCCGGCGCCGAATCCGTTCTGGCTGCACACGAAGCCCGGCAGGTTGCCGATCAGCGCCCGGTGCGGGATGAGCGCACCCTTGGGCGGCCCCGTGGTGCCGCTGGTGTAGATCAGCACGGCGGCGTCGTCGGCGTGCGTGCGCACCGGCTCGAAGGGCCGCCTGCCGGTGCCCAGCACGTCGGCCCAGTCGGCATCGCCCTGCCCCGCGGCCGCGCCCACCGCCACCACCGCGCGCAGCGCCGGGCACTCGGCCCGCACGGCGCGCACGTTGGCCATCGCGGTCTCGTCCGCCAGGGCCAGCACGGCGCCGCTGTCCTGCAGCCGGAAGGCCAGGGCCTCGGGCCCGAAGAGCATCGACAGCGGCATGGCCACGGCGCCCAGCTGGTACAGCGCCATGTGCGCCACGGCCGTCTCGGGCCGCTGCGGCATGACCACCGCCACGCGGTCGCCCCGGGCCACGCCCAGGGCCTCCAGCGCATGGCTCAGCCGATCGGCCTGGGTCTGCAGCTGGGCGTAGCTCAGCCGCCCGCTGCGGCCGTCTTCGTGCTCCCAGGCGATGGCCGTGCGGCGGGCGGTGCGCGGGTCGGCAGCCCAGCGGCGGCAACACACCTGGGCGATGTTGAAATGCGCGGGCACCTGCCAGCGAAAGCCGGCGTGCAGGTGCTCCCAGCGGTCGGGGTGGGGGTGGGGTTCGTTCACGCCCGGAGCTTAAGCGGCGTGGCGCCCGGCGCCTGCCCGGGGCATCCCCAGAACGCAGACGTCAAGTTCAGTGAGACGCTGCCGAAAAAGTGTTCATCGCCTGCCACGGTGGCCGGCGCCTCATGACCGTCCCGCTTGCCATGCAATTTGCAGAACTCTCCACCGTCAGGCACCGCGTGCAGGTCAGCGCACCGCTGCCCTTCAACGTCCGCGACGCCGACCGCACGCTGCTTCTGGCGCGCGGCCACATCATCGCCTCGCACGAGCAGCTGGAAGCGCTGTTCCAGCGCGGCGCGCTGGTGGACCTGGCCGAATTGCTGACGGCCCGGGAAGAGATTCGAAAGGCCTCGCGCGACCAGTTGCCGGGACTGTGGTCGCGCTGCATGAACCAGGTGTCGCAGACCCTGCTTCAGCCGCCGGAATTCGGCTTCGGTGCGGCACTGGAAGATGCGGCCGCACCCGTGCACGACTTGATCGAACGGGACCCCGAGCTGGCCATCTTCCAGGTGTTGCGCCACAGCGGCAACGCCGACGTGACCTACGCTGCGCAGCGCTCGATTCAAAGCGCCATCACCAGCTTCCTGGTCGCGCAGCGCCTGGGCTGGGGCGAGGCGCAGGCACACCGGGTCTTCAAGGTCGCGCTGACGATGAACATCGGCATGCTGGAACTGCAGGGCCAGCTGTCGCGCCAGAAGCACCCGCCCAGCGACGAACAACGCACCCAGCTGCGCGAGCACCCCTGGGCCAGCGTGCGGATCCTCGAGCAGGCCGGCGTCAAGGACGAAGACTGGCTGCAGGCCGTGCTGCGGCACCACGAACTGGAAGACGGCAGCGGCTACCCGCAGGGTTGCAGCGACGTGGGCGAGCTGGCCTCACTGGCACGCCGGGCCGACGTCTACACCTCCAAGCTGGCGTCGCGGTCCTCGCGCGACGCGCTGGCCGCCGACCTGGCCGGCCGGCAGATGTTCATGCAGGACCCCGGCCATCCGATGACGGCCGCGCTGGTCAAGGAATTCGGCATCTACCCGCCGGGCTGCTACGTGCGCCTGGCGTCGGGCGAACTGGCCATCGTGGTGGCCCGCGGCCCGGTCATCACCGCCCCCGTGGTGGCCTGCCTGACCGACAACCGGGGCCGGCCCCTGACCACGCCGCACCGCAAGAACACCAACGTGCGCGAAAGCGCCGTGATCGCCGTGGTGGGCGAAGCCAGCGTCACCTCGCCGTTGGCGCTGGACCGGCTGGCGGCCCTGGTGGCGGCGTAGCCCCTGCAGCCGCGCTGCCGGGGCCGAAAGCCGCCAGCGCCGGCCCGGTGATGCGGCAGATGCGCCAGTCCGGCATCACGGTGGCGCCCATCTTCTCGTAGAACTTGATCGCGTTCTCGTTCCAGTCGAGCACGCTCCACTCGAAGCGGCCGCAGCCCCGCGCCACGGCCAGCGCGCCCAGGTGCTGCAGCAGCCGCTTGCCCAGTCCGCTGCCGCGGAACGCGGGCTGCACGTACAGATCTTCCAGGTACAGGCCCGGCCGGCCCAGGAAGGTCGAGAAATTGGTGAAGTACAGCGCAAAGCCCACCAGCCGGGCGCCGTCGGTATCGGCCACTTCGGCCACCACCACCTCGGCGGCCGGACGGCGGCCGAACAGGTGGGGCATCAGGCTCTCGGGCGTGGCCACCACCAGGTGCTCGAGTTGCTCGAAGACCGCCAGCTCGCGGATCAGACCGACGATGGCCGGCACGTCTTCGGGCGTGGCGGGGCGCAGGTTGGGCGTGGGTGCAGGGCTGTTCATGGACGGATTGTGGCCCGGGCGCCGGCGGCGTCGCCAGGCGGACAGCCCCCGGGCTCGCCCTGCCCTACAGTGCCGGCATGAACGATGCCTACGCCCCCCTGCGCGCCGCCCAGTCCCGCTTCATCACGGTGCGCGGCCTGCGCTACCACTTCCACGAATGGGGCCATGCCGGCATGGCCAGCCCCGAGCGGCCCACGCTGGTCATGGTCCACGGCTGGATGGACGTCGGCGCATCGTTCCAGTTCGTGGTGGACGCGCTGGCCCGTGCCGAGGGCTTCGAGCGCCACGTGCTGGCGCCCGACTGGCGCGGCTTCGGGCTGACCGACACCCCCGGGGGTGATTGCTACTGGCTGCCCGACTACCTCGGCGACCTGGACGGCCTGATGCACGCATGGGCGCCGTCCGGGCCCATCGACCTCCTGGGCCACAGCATGGGCGGCAACGTGGTGATGACCTACGCAGGGGCGCGGCCCGAGCGCATCCGCCGGCTGGTCAACCTGGAAGGCTTCGGCTTGCCGGCCACCGAGCCCGCCCAGGCGCCCCAGCGGCTGGTGCAGTGGCTGGACGAACTGCGCACGCCGCAGCACCTGCGCAGCTACGACGACGCCGCCGGCGTGGCCGAGCGCCTGATGCTGAACAACCCGCGCCTGTCGGCCGACAAGGCGGCCTGGCTGGCCCCGCACTGGGCGCAGCCCCGCCAGGACGGCCGCTGGCACATCCTGGGCGACCCGGCGCACAAGCGGCTGAACCCGATCCTCTACCAGAAGCCCGAGGCGCTCGAGTACTTCCAGCGCATCGCGGCACCCGTGCTGTGGATCGAGGGCACGCTCACCGACGTCAGCAAGTGGTGGGGCAACCGCTACCCGCGCGCCGATTTCGAATCGCGGCTGGCGGTGGTGCGGCGTCTGCGGCAGGTCAGGCTCGAAGGCTGCGGCCACATGCTGCACCACGACCGGCCCGAGGCCGTGGCGTCGGAACTGGCGGCCTTCCTGGCCTGAACGAACGGCAGGCCGCATGCGAGAATCCGCGGTTTACATCTTGGACTTTTCACGCCCATGGACGTCGAACACATCAACGCGATCGGCACGCTGCTGGCCGATCTGAGCGCCCGCACCCAGCAGCTCCGGGGGTATCTTTGACTACGACCGCAAAGCACTGCGGCTGAACGAGGTCAATGCCGCGCTGGAGAACCCCAGCGTCTGGAACGAACCCAAGCGCGCCCAGGAACTGGGCCGCGAGAAGAAAGAGCTGGAGACCGTGGTCGGCACCATCGACCACCTCAGCGGCAATCTCTCGGACAACACCGAGCTCTTCGACATGAGCAAGGCCGAGGGCGACGAGGACGGCATCCGCGCCATCGAAGCCGAAGCGCTGGCCCTGCGCGTGCACGTGGAGGAGCTCGAGTTCCGCCGCATGTTCAGCAACCCGGCCGACCCGCTGAACTGCTTCATCGACATCCAGGCCGGCGCCGGCGGCACCGAGGCCTGCGACTGGGCCGGCATGCTGCTGCGCCAGTACCTGAAGTACGCGGAGCGCAAGGGATTCAAGGCCACGCTGGAAGACGAGACGCCCGGCGACGTGGCGGGCATCAAGAGCGCCACCATCAAGGTCGAGGGCGACCATGCCTTCGGGCTGCTTCGCACCGAGACCGGCGTGCACCGCCTGGTGCGCAAGAGCCCCTTCGATTCGGCCGGCGGCCGCCACACCAGCTTCGCCAGCCTCTTCGTCTACCCCGAAGTGGACGACTCCATCGAGATCGAGATCAACCCCTCGGACGTGCGCGTGGACACCTTCCGCGCCAGCGGCGCAGGCGGGCAGCACATCAACAAGACCGACTCGGCGGTACGCCTGACGCACATCCCCACGGGCATCGTGGTGCAGTGCCAGGACGGCCGCAGCCAGCACAGCAACCGGGACGTGGCGTGGAAGCGCCTGCGCAGCCGGCTGTACGACCACGAGATGCGCAAGCGCATGGAAGAGCAGCAGAAGCTGGAAGACACCAAGACCGATGTCGGCTGGGGCCACCAGATCCGCAGCTACGTGCTGGACCAGAGCCGCATCAAGGACCTGCGCACCAACGTCGAGATCAGCAACACCCAGAAGGTGCTGGACGGCGACCTGGACGCGTTCATCGAAGCCAGCCTGAAACAGGGCCTTTGACCCAGGGCCCCCGGCCGGGGGCCCGCCCGCGCGGCCGCGCGACACCATCGACCCCAGAAAGACCTCACCCATGCGTGAAGCCAACCCCGCGATCGTGCGGCGCGAAGACTACGCCCCGCCGCCCTTCTTCATCCGCAGCGTCGACCTCAGCTTCGACCTGGAACCGGCCAAGACCCTGGTGGCCAGCCGCATGCAGATCGAGCGCAACCCCGCCGTCGAGCGCCAGGCCCTGCGGTTGCACGGTGAAGACCTGACGCTGCTGCGCGTGCAGGCCGATGGCCAGAGCGTGTCGTTCCGCCACGAGGACGGCCTGCTGGTGATCGACAACCCGCCCGAGGCCGACAGCTTCGTGCTGGAGATCCGCAACACCTGCGCCCCCGAGAAGAACAGCGCGCTGGAAGGTCTGTACACCAGCGGCGGCGGGTTCTTCACGCAGTGCGAGGCCCAGGGTTTCCGCCGCATCACCTATTTCCTGGACCGGCCCGACGTGATGGCGGTCTACACCGTGACGATGCGTGCCGACAAGGCGCGCTACCCGGTGCTGCTGTCAAACGGCAACCGGGTGGAGTCCTTCGAACTGGACAACGGCCGCCACGGCGCCCGCTGGCACGACCCGTACCCCAAGCCCAGCTACCTCTTTGCCCTGGTGGCCGGCAACCTGGTGGCACGCGAGCAGCCCATCCGCACCCGAGCCGGCCGCGACCACCTGCTGCAGATCTACGTGCGGCCCGGCGACCTGCACAAGACCGAGCATGCGATGAACTCGCTCATCGCCTCCATCGCCTGGGACGAAGCCCGCTTCGGACTGGCGCTGGACCTGGAGCGGTTCATGGTCGTGGCGGTGGCCGACTTCAACGGCGGGGCGATGGAGAACAAGGGGCTGAACCTGTTCAACACGCGCCTGCTGCTGGCCCACGCCAGCACCGCCACCGATGCCGATTTCGAGGCCGTGGAAAGCGTGGTGGCGCACGAGTACTTCCACAACTGGACCGGCAACCGCATCACCTGCCGCGACTGGTTCCAGCTCTCGCTGAAGGAGGGGCTGACGGTCTTCCGCGACCAGCAGTTCTCGATGGACATGGCCGGCGCGGCGGACGGGGGCAGCGCCGCCCAGGCGGCGCGAGCCGTCAAGCGCATCGAGCAGGTGCGCACGCTGCGCAGCCGACAGTTCCCGGAAGACGCCGGCCCGATGGCGCATTCGGTGCGGCCCGACAGCTACCTGGCCATCGACAACTTCTACACCGCCACCGTCTATGAAAAGGGCGCCGAGGTGGTGCGCATGATGCAGACACTGGTGGGCCGCGAGGGCTTCGACCGCGGCATGGCGCTGTATGTGCAGCGGCACGACGGACAGGCCGTGACCTGCGACGCCTTCGCCCAGGCCATCGCCGACGCCAATCCCGGCAGCGAACTGGCCGAGCGGCTGGAAGCCTTCAAACGCTGGTATGCGCAGGCCGGCACGCCCCGCGTGACCGCGCAAGGGCACTTCGACGCTGCCGCCTCGCGCTACACGCTGACCCTGTCGCAGCACACGCCAGCCACCCCGGGCCAGCCGGTGAAGCTTCCTTTCGTCATCCCGGTGGCCATGGGCTTGATGACGGCCGACGGCCGGGCCCTGGGTGACGGCCGCGTGCTGGTGCTGCACGCCGAAGAGCAGCGCTGGACCTTCGACGGCATCACCGAGCCCCCGGTGCCATCGCTGCTGCGCGAGTTCTCGGCGCCCGTGCTCATCGACGACGGCCTGGACGATGCCCAGCGCCTGGCCCTGCTGGCCCACGACCGCGATGCCTTCAACCGCTGGGAAGCCAGCCAGCGCCTGGTGCTGACTCGCCTGCTCAAGGCCCTGGCCGACCACGCCGAGCCCGAGCTGGACGCCCCGCTGGAAGCCGGCCTTCGCGCCCTGCTGCGCAACCCAGGCCTGGACGCCGCCTTCAAGGAACTGGCGCTCACGCCGCCCAGCGAGATCGTCATCGCCGAGCAACTGGCGCAGGTGGACCCGCAGCGCATCCACGCGGTGCGCACCCAATGGCGCACCCTGCTGGCCGAGCGCCTGCACGCCGACTGGGTGTGGGCCTGGGAATCGCAGCCGGCCGCCACCGGCTACAGCCCCGAGCCCGTGCAGGCCGGCCACCGCGCGCTGGCCAACCTGGCGTTGGAGATGCTCTGCGTTCACGCCGTGCGCCAGGACGACGCCACCTGGCCGGGGCGCGCCTACCAGCGCGTGAAGGATGCCGGCAACATGAGCGACCGGCTTGGGGCCCTGAGTGCGCTGGTGGAGTCGCACGCGCCATTGGCCGAGGCCGCGCTGGAGCGCTTCCAGGCCAGCGCCGAGGGCGATGCGCTGGTGCTCGACAAGTGGTTTGCCGTGCAGGCCCGGGCCCCCGAACCCCTGGGTGGAGACGCCGGCCGCGCCTTCCAGCGCGCGCGCGCCCTGCTCAACCACCCGGCGTTCTCGATGAAGAACCCCAACCGCGTGCGCAGCCTGCTGTTCGCGATGTGCGCGTCGAACCCGGCCGCCTTCCACCGCACCGATGCCGCCGGCTACGTGCTGTGGGCCGAACGCCTGCTGGAACTGGACACCGCCAACCCCAAGCTGGCCGGCAGCTTTGCGCGCACCATGGACCGCTGGGCCCGCTTGTGCGAGCCTTACCGCAGCGCCGCGCGCGAGGCCATTGCCCGGGTCGCGGCCAAGCCCGACCTGTGCGATGACGTGCGCGAGATCGTCACCCGAGCCCTGGAGAGCGCATGAAACGAGTCAGCCTCACGCAGTACCTGGTCGAGCAGCAACGCGAGCATGGCCGCATTCCGGCACAGCTGCGCCTGCTGATCGAAGTGGTCGCCCGGGCCTGCAAGCAGATCGCCATCGCCGTAAACAAGGGCGCCCTGGGCGATGTGCTGGGCAGCGCCGAGAAAGAGAACGTCCAGGGCGAGATCCAGAAGAAGCTGGACATCATCAGCAACGAAGTGCTGATCGAGGCCAACGAGTGGGGCGGCCACCTGGCCGCCATGGCCAGCGAAGAGATGGACTCCATCCACGTGGTGCCCAACCGCTATCCGCAGGGCGAATACCTGCTGCTGTTCGACCCGCTGGACGGCTCCAGCAACATCGACGTCAACGTGTCCATCGGCACCATCTTCAGCGTGCTGCGCAAGGTGGGCCATGCGCCGGGTGTGAGCGAAGAAGACTTCCTGCAACCCGGCAAGCACCAGGCGGCGGCGGGCTACTGCGTGTACGGCCCCCAGACCATGCTGGTGCTGACCCTGGGCAACGGAGTGGCGATGTTCACCCTGGACCGCGAGACCGGCTCCTGGGTGCTCACGCAGTCGGGCGTGAGGATTCCGGCCGACACGCGCGAGTTCTCGATCAACATGTCCAACCTGCGGCACTGGGCGCCGCCGATGCGCCGCTACATCGACGAATGCCTGGCCGGCACCACCGGGCCGCGCGGCAAGGACTTCAACATGCGCTGGGTTGCCAGCATGGTGGCCGACGTGCACCGCATCCTCAGCCGAGGCGGCGTTTTCCTGTACCCCTGGGACCAGCGCGAGCCCGACAAGCCCGGCAAGCTGCGGCTGATGTACGAAGCCAACCCCATGGCGTTCATCGTCGAGCAGGCCGGCGGCGAGGCCACCAACGGGTCGCAGCGCATCCTGGACATCGTGCCCGAAAAGCTGCACCAGCGCGTCAGCGTCATCCTGGGCTCGAGCAACGAGGTGCAGCGGGCGACGCGGTATCACACCGAGAACGGCGCCGCCTGAAGGTGCGGGCCGGCCTCGGCACCTCAGCGAAGGACTTCGGCCAGGGCAATGAGGACCAGGACCGGGACGATGATGAGAATCGTCAGCATGGAAGTCTCCTTGTGAGCCCGCAGCGAGCGGCGGGCATGAATGAATGTTCGGCTGATCGCCCTCGCGAACCGATGCTGCAGTGCCCACCGGTTTGGTGACACATTCACCCTTTTGCGGTGTGCTTCCTGACGGCACAGGCCACTGGGCGCGAGCGGCGTGTGGGCCGGCCCGGCATCCGCTGCCTTAGCATCGGGGGCATGCAGGACATGCTCACGCTTTCGGCGGGCCTTCCCGAGGTCGGCTTCGAAGCCGGCGACACCGTGGTTCGCGAAGGCGCCGCGGGCGGCGGCATGTGGGTGCTGGTGAGCGGCGCGCTGCAGGTGCGCAAGGGGCAGGTGCCGGTCAACCGCATCACCCAACCGGGCGCGCTGGTGGGCGAAATCTCGGTGCTGCTGGATTCGGCCTACAGCGCCACGGTCGAAGCCACCGAGCGCAGCGTGCTGCGCCACGTGGTCCAGGCGCGCGACATGCTGCAGAGCCATCCGAAGGTCATGCTGCTGGTGGCCATGGGCCTTGCCGAACGGCTGGACTTCGTGACCAGCTACCTGGCCGACCTGAAGCACCAGTACGGCGACGCGCCAGGCCTGTCGATGGTCCCGGACGTGCTGCGCGAACTGGCGCAGCGGCAGGCGCCGGCGGCACGGCCAGGCTCGCTGCGCGATCCTGGCACGGGCGAGCCTTGAACCGGGGTTCTGTTCCTCCACCGACTCAGCTTCAGGTCCGGGCGCGCGGGGGGGGCGGCGACCCACTGCACCTTCAGAACACGCTTCGCGGCGGCGCCTGCGCGTCGAACAGGCTCAGCGACTCCTGCCCGAGGAGCGAGAAC
>CAIJPE010000098.1 GCA_903822435.1 uncultured beta proteobacterium
CCTGGCCGACCGCTGGGCCGGGCCGTTCCTGTGGGCCGTGCTGCTGCTGGCCGCCGGCGCCGCCGCGGTCTGGAGCCTGATCGACCCGCCCCGTGCCGTGTGGGTGGCCGTGTCGGTGCTGATCGTCACGTGCCCTTGCGCCTTGTCGCTGGCGGCGCCGGCCGCCCTGGTGGCCGCGGCGCGCGGCCTGGGCCGGCGCGGTGTGCTGGTTCAGCGCCTGGACGCCATCGAGGTGCTGGCCGCGGTGCAGCATGTGTTCTTCGACAAGACCGGCACGTTGACCGAAGACCGCATGGCCTGCCGCTGCGTGCAGAGGACCGAAGGCGACCCGGACGGCTACGCCGGTGACGCCGAAGCCCTGCAAGCGGCGGCTGGCCTGGCGGCTTGGTCGTCGCATCCGCTGTCGGTCTCGCTCGCCGCCGCCGCACCGCAGGCAGGGTCCGCGTCGTGGTCGGACGTGCAGGAAACCCCGGGCCTCGGCTTGCAGGCCCGCGACCCCCGGGGGTGCGCCTGGCGCCTGGGCTCGGCGGCGTGGGTGCGCGGCGATGCAACCCCATACCCGCGGCCGGACGACGCCCCCGGCGTCGATCCTGATAGCCACGTCTGGCTGGGCTGCGAGGGGCGGCTGCTCGCGGCCTTCGCCTTCGAGGAGGCTTTGCGCCCCGATGCGCAAGAAGCCGTGCACGCATTGCGTGCCGATGGCGTGCGCATCACCGTGCTCACCGGCGACACGCCCGAGCGTGCCCTTGCGCTGGCGGCCCGCCTGGGCGCGCACGAGGTCGTGGCCGGCGCCACGCCCCAGGGCAAGCTGGATGCGGTGGCCCGCGCCCAGGCCGCCGGGGTGCGCGTGGCGATGGTGGGTGATGGCGTCAACGACGCGCCAGTGCTGGCCCTGGCCGACGTGTCGCTGGCCATGGGGCAGGGTGCGCTGGTGGCCCGCAGCCAGGCCGATGCCGTGATCCTGTCCAACCGGCTGCTCGACTTCGTTCGTGCTCGGCGCACGGCCCGCAAGACCGTGGGCATCGTCCGTCAGAACCTCGTATGGGCGGGGGCGTATAACGCGCTGAGCATCCCGCTGGCCGTGGCCGGCTGGCTGCCGCCCTGGGCCGCGGGCCTGGGCATGGCGAGCAGTTCGCTGATCGTCGTGCTCAATGCCTTGCGCGCCGCCCGATGAACACGCTTCGAACAGGAAGGAGGCCCGCATGGAAAGTCTGTACCTGCTGATACCCCTTTCGGCCGTGTTGGTACTGGGCATCCTGGCTGTCTTCGGATGGGCCTTGCACAAGGGCCAGTTCGAAGACCTCGAGGGGGAGGCTGAACGGATCCTGACAGACGAGCCGCAGCCACTTGACGGTGATCAAGGGCGTTCGGGACAGGCGCCTGAACAATCGCGGCAACGTAATCACAGCTTGAATTGAGGAGAAACCCGATGGCAACAACGGCCCCCACGTCCGCGCAGGGCGACGGGATCTACAGCGACGCGGTGATCAGGGCCTTCTCGCTGGCCGCCGTGCTCTGGGGCGTGGTGGGCATGCTGGTGGGCGTCATCATCGCCGCCCAGCTGGCCTGGCCCGAGCTCAATTTCGGCATCTCGTTCCTGAGCTACGGACGGCTGCGCCCGCTGCACACGAATGCCGTGATCTTCGCCTTCGGGGGGTGCACGCTGTTTGCCACGTCCTACCACGTGGTACAGAGAACGTGCCAGACCAAGCTCTTCGCACCGGGCCTGGCCATGTTCACCTTCGTGGGCTGGCAGGTGGTGATCCTGGCGGCGGCCATCACGCTGCCGCTGGGCATCACGCAGGGCAAGGAGTACGCCGAGCTCGAATGGCCGATCGACATCCTGATCGCCATCGTCTGGGTCAGCTACGCCATCGTCTTCTTCGGCACCATCGGCATCCGCAAGGTGCGCCACATCTACGTGGCCAACTGGTTCTTCGGCGCCTTCATCATCGCCGTGGCCCTGCTGCACATCGTCAACAGTGCCGCCATTCCGGTCAGCATGTGGAAGAGCTACTCGGCCTACGCCGGCGTGCAGGACGCCATGGTGCAGTGGTGGTACGGCCATAACGCGGTGGGCTTCTTCCTCACCGCCGGCTTCCTGGGGATCATGTACTACTTCATCCCCAAGCAGGCCGGGCGCCCGGTGTACAGCTACCGGCTGAGCATCGTGCACTTCTGGGCCCTGATCTTCACCTACATGTGGGCGGGCCCGCACCACCTGCACTACACGGCGCTGCCCGACTGGGCGCAAAGCATCGGCATGATCTTCTCGCTGATCCTGCTGGCCCCGAGCTGGGGCGGGATGATCAACGGCATCATGACCCTGAGCGGCGCTTGGCACAAACTGCGTGACGACCCGATCCTGAAGTTCCTGATCGTGAGCCTGTCGTTCTACGGCATGAGCACCTTCGAGGGTCCGATGATGTCCATCAAGACGGTCAATGCCCTGTCGCACTACACCGACTGGACGATCGGCCACGTGCACAGTGGCGCCCTGGGCTGGGTCGGGCTGATCAGCATGGGCAGCCTCTACTACCTGATCCCGCGGCTGTTCGGCCGCACCGAGATGTACAGCGTCAAGGCCATCGAGACCCACTTCTGGGTGGCCACCGTGGGCATCGTGCTGTACATCGCGGCGATGTGGATCGCCGGGGTGATGCAGGGCCTGATGTGGCGCGCGGTGAACCCCGACGGCACGCTGGTCTACAGCTTCGTCGAAGGCGTCAAGGCCACCTACCCGTACTACGTGATCCGCCTGTTCGGTGGCCTGCTGTACCTCAGCGGCATGTTGATCATGGCCTGGAACACGGTGATGACGGTCAAGAGCGGCCGGGCCTCGACCTCGCGCATCCCCCTGACCTCGGCCACGCCGGCCCACGCCTGATCGGCCCCGGAGAACATGAACATGGAACACGCGCAAAAGCCGGGGGGTCACGAGAAGATCGAGACCAGCAACTTCCTGATGATCGTGCTGATCCTGATCTCGGTGGCCATCGGCGGGATGGTGGAGATCATCCCGCTGTTCTTCCAGCGCTCGACCACGCAGCCCGTGGAAGGCCTGAAGCCCTACACGCCGCTGCAGCTCGCCGGCCGCGACATCTACACCCGCGAGGGTTGCTACAACTGCCACTCGCAGATGGTGCGGCCTTTCCGGGCCGAGGCGCTGCGCTACGGGCCGCTGTCGGTGGCTGGCGAATTCGTCTACGACCACCCCTTCCAATGGGGCAGCAAGCGCACCGGCCCCGACCTGCACCGCGTGGGTGGCAAGTACAGCGACGAGTGGCACCGCATCCACCTGAACAATCCGCGCGACCTGGTGCCCGAGTCGAACATGCCGGCTTACCCCTGGCTGCTGACGGCCACGGTCGATCCCGAAGGCATGGCGCCGCGGATGAAGGCCCTGCGCATCGTGGGCGTGCCCTACACCGACGACGAGATCGCCAAGGCGGCCGACGACGTCAAGGGCCGCACCGAACTGGAAGCGCTGATCGCCTACCTGCAGGTGCTGGGCACCGCGCGCAAGTAGTCCGCACGCCGCTTCGCAACCACACGGAAGGACTTCTCATGGACCTGAACGATCTGCGCATCGCAGTGACCCTGATGAGCCTGGTGCTCTTCATCGCACTGGTGGTGCACACCTGGAGCCGCCGGCGAGCCGCCGAGCACGACGACGCGGCACGCCTGCCATTCATCGAAGACGAAGCTGCCACTGGGCAGCAGGGGAACACGCCGTGAGCGACTTCACCAACAGCGGCTGGGCCTGGTTCGTGGGCGGCACCACCGTCGTGTCGCTGCTCTGGTGCCTGGCCTTGCTGGCCGTGGCCAGCCGGCGGCGGGTCATGTCGCAGGACAACACCACCGGCCACGTCTGGGACGAAGACCTGGTGGAGCTGAACAACCCGATGCCGCGCTGGTGGATGTGGCTGTTCGTCATCACGGTCGTTTTCGCGGCCGTCTACCTGGCCTTCTACCCGGGGCTGGGTTCGAATGCCGGCACCTTCAACTGGACCAGCACCAACCAGTACCAGGCCGAACAGGAGAAGGCCCGCGTGGCCATGGCTCCG
>CAIJPE010000099.1 GCA_903822435.1 uncultured beta proteobacterium
GCGTGCACCACCGTGGCCGCGCGGATGGCCCCGGTGGCCCCGAGCGGGTGGCCCAGGGCGATGGCGCCGCCCATCGGGTTGACCTTGGCCGGGTCCAGGCCCAGGCTGTCCATCACGGCGATGGATTGCGCCGCGAAGGCCTCGTTCAGCTCGATCCAGCCGATGTCGTCCAGCGTGAGGCCCGCGTAGCGCAGCGCGGCCGGGATGGCCTCGACCGGGCCGATGCCCATCACCTCGGGCGGCACGCCGCGCGCGGCGAAGCTCACGAAGCGGGCCAGCGGTTTCAGGTCGAATTCACGCACGGCCTTCTCGCTGGCCAGGATGAGCGCACCGGCGCCGTCGCTGGTCTGGCTGCTGTTGCCTGCCGTCACGCTGCCCTTGGCCGCGAAGACCGGGCGCAGCTTGGCCAGGCCCTCCAGACTGGTGTCGGGGCGGGGACCTTCGTCGATGCTGACGGTGCGGGCCCTGATGTCGACCGCGCCGCTGTCCAGGTTGGGGCTGCGCGACACCACCTTCACGGGCGTCATCTCGTCAGCGAAGGCACCGGCCTGGATGGCCGCCAGCGCCCGCTGGTGCGACTGCAGCGCAAACGCGTCCTGCCGTTCGCGGCTGACCTTCCAGCGTTCGGCCACCCGTTCGGCCGTCAGTCCCATGCCGTAGGCGATGCCCACGTTCTCGTCACGGGCGAAGATCTCGGGGTTGAAGCTGGTCTTGTTGCCGCCCATCGGCACGAGGCTCATGCTCTCGGTGCCGCCGGCGATCATCACGTCGGCCTCGCCGATGCGGATGCGGTCGGCCGCCATCTGCAGCGCCGTGAGGCCGCTGGCGCAGAAGCGGTTGACCGTGACGCCGCCCACCGAGTGCGGCAGCCCCGCCAGCACCATGGCCACGCGGGCCACGTTCATGCCTTGTTCGGCCTCGGGGAAGCTGCAACCGATGATGGCGTCTTCGATGGCCTTGGGGTCCAGGTTGGGCACCTGCGACAGCGCGCTGCGCACGGCCGCCACCAGCAGATCGTCCGGCCGCGTGTTCTTGAAGTAGCCACGCCCGCTCTTGCCGATCGGCGTGCGCGTGGCAGCCACGATGTAGGCGTCTTGAACTTGCTTGCTCATGAGGTTCGCTCCGAATTTCAGATCAGGTGAACGCCGCGGATCCGGCTTTGCCGGGCCGCCGGGGTTGCCCCTCGAGGGGGAGCGCCGCAGGCGCTTCGGGGGTGGTCAATTCCTCACAGGTTTGCCGGTTTGGAGCATCCCCATGATCCGTTCCTGGCTCTTGGGATGCTCCAGCAACGCGCAGAAGCGATCACGCTCCAGGGTCATGAGGTATTCCTCGGTTACCAGGCTGCCGGCATCGACGTCCCCGCCGCACAGCACCTCGGCGATCAGCGTGCTGATGTGGAAGTCGTGCGCACTGATGAAGCCGCCGTCGCGCATGTTGGCCAGTTGCGCCTGGATGGTGGCCACCGCATTGCGGCCGGCCACCGGGAACGGCGCCCGTGCCGGGGCGCGCCAGCCGCTCTCGAACATCGCCCTGGCCTGGGTCAGCGCCACGTGCAGCAATTCGTCCTTGTGCGGCACGATGATGTCGCTGTCCAGCAGATAGCCCAGTTGCCGCGACTCGATCGCGCTGGTGCCCACCTTGGCCATGGCTGCCGCGGTGAAGCCCTCGGTCAGGAATTTCAGGATGTCGGCATTCGCCTTGCCCGCCGTGGCCATCTCGGCGGCGCGGCGGGCCAGGTAGGTCAGGCCACCCCCGCCGGGCAGCAGGCCCACGCCCACTTCCACCAGGCCCATGTAGCTTTCCATCGCGGCCACTCGGCGCGCGCTGTAGACCGCGATCTCGCAGCCGCCGCCCAGGGCAATACCCCGGATGGCGCTGACCACTGGCACCTGGGCATAGCGCAGGCGCAGCATCAACTGCTGCAACTTGTGCTCCTCGGGCTTGATGCCCTTGGCGCCGTGCTTCATGAAGATCGGCATCATCGACTCGAGGTTGGCCCCGGCCGAGAACACATCGTCGGGCGACCAGATCACCAGGCCCTTGTAGCCGGCTTCGGCCAAGTCCACGGCCTTGAGCAGGCCTTCGCCCACCAGCCCGCTGATCAGGTGCAGCTTGGCGGTGATGCTGGCAATCAACACCTCGCCGTCCAGTGTCCAGACGCGCACTTCCTCGTTCTTGAAGACCTCGGTGCCGGTCTTCAGGGCAGGCAACGCGCCCGAACCCGCCACGCTCTCACGGTAGTGCTGCCGGGCATAGACCGGCAGGTCGCTCATCGGCAGGAAGCGCCCGGCCGCCGGCGACCACGACCCTTCGGGCGTGTGCACCGCGCCGCGCTCGGCCACCGGGCCTTCGAAGACCCAGGTCGGCAGCGGCGCCTTGCACAGCGCCTTGCCGGCTTCGATGTCCTCGCGGACCCAGCTGGCCACCTGCAGCCAGCCCGCCTCCTGCCATAGCTCGAAGGGGCCCTGCTTCAGGCCGAAGCCCCAGCGCATGGCGAAATCGACGTCGCGCGCCGTGTCGGCGATGCTTTGCAGGTGCACGGCCGCGTAATGGAATCCATCTCGCAGGATCGCCCACAGGAAGGCGGCCTGCGGGTTGCTGCTCTCGCGCAGCAGCTTCAACCGCTCGGCGGGCGGCTTCTTCAGGATGCGGTCGATCAACGGTTCGGCCTTGCCGCCGCCCGGCACGTACTGCCCGGACGCCGGGTCCAGCCGCAGGATGTCCTTGCCCACCTTCTTGTAGAAGCCGGCCCCTGTCTTCTGCCCCAGGGCGCCCTGCTCCAGCAAGCGCGCCAGCACGGGCGGCGTGGCGTACACGGGCCAGAAGGGGTCGGCCACGGCCTTGCCTTCGCCCAGGTTGTCCTGCAGCGTCTTGATGACGTGGGCCATGGTGTCCAGGCCCACCACATCGGCCGTGCGGAAGGTGCCGGACGAGGCCCGGCCCAGCTTCTTGCCCGTCAGGTCGTCCACCACGTCGTAGCTCAGGCCGAAGTGTGCGGCCTCGTGCATGGTGGCCAGCATGCCGGCGATGCCCACGCGGTTGGCGATGAAGTTGGGTGTGTCGTGCGCCCGCACCACGCTCTTGCCCAGGGCGCTGGTGACGAAGGCTTCCAGGCCGTCCAGCACGGCAGGCTGGGTGGTGGGCGTGGCGATCAGTTCCACCAGGGCCATGTAGCGCGGCGGGTTGAAGAAGTGGATGCCGCAGAAGCGCGGCTTGATGGCTTCGGGCAGGGCCTGCGAAAGCTGCGTGATGGACAGGCCCGAGGTGTTGCTGGCCACGATGGCGTGCGCAGCGATGGCACCGGCGATGCGCTCGTACAGCGCGAGCTTCCAGTCCATGCGCTCGGCGATGGCCTCGATGATGAGGTCGCACTCGGCGAGCTTGCCCAGGTGCTCTTCGTAGTTGGCCGGCTCGATCAGCGCGGCGCCTTCGGGCACGCCCAGCGGGGCCGGCTTGAGCTTCTTCAGGCCCTCGATGGCCTTCACCGCGATGCCGCTCTTGGGGCCCGACGGGGCCGGCAGGTCGAACAGCACGACCGGCACCTGCACGTTGACGAGGTGGGCGGCAATCTGCGCGCCCATGACACCGGCGCCGAGCACGGCCACCTTGCGGACGGGGAATCGATTCATGGCGGGGTTTCCGATCCTTGCGTGAGGGAGGGCACTACTCGACGCGCAGCCAGGTCTGGTTGCGGTAGAACGGCCCGATGTAGCCGCGGACTTCCAGCTTCTTGCCGCTGTCCAGCGGCTTCAGGCGCAGCCGGTAGACCTTGCCGTTGTCGGGGTCGGTGATGTCGCCGCCCTCGAAGATCAGAGGATCGGTCGTGCTTTGCCTGATGTTGCGGATCAAGGGCATGCCCACGATGGGCTGGCCCTTGCGTTCGTCGGTGCACTTCTCGCAGACCGCGCCAGCCGGTGCGGAGGGGTCGAGCAGCTTTTCGATGCGGCCGGAATAGACCCCGCCCGCTTCGCTGATGCGCACCAGCGAGCGCTCCTGGCCACTGTTGTCATCGACGGACTTCCAAAGCCCCGCGGGGACGTTCTGGGCATGGGCGGCAGCCGACAGCACGCAGAAAGCGGCGGCCAGGAGTTGTCGATGCATGGTCGTTTTCCTCGAGAGATCAGAAAAGTGCTTCGTCCATCGCCATGAGCGGCGCCACGCCGGCCCTGGCGCTGCGGATCAGGCCCGCAGTCTCCGGCAACAGCTTGGCGAAGTAAAAGCGCGCCGTGTGCAGCTTGGCCGTGTAGAACGCATCGCCGCTGCCTTGCTGGGCCAGCGCAATGCGGGCCGAGCGGGCGAAGAAATACGCGAACACCAAGTGGCCGCAGACCCGCAGGTAGTCGACCGCCGCGGCGCCCACTTCGTCGGCGTTGCCGAAGGCCTTCATGCCCAGTTCGGTGGTCAGCTTGGTGACCTTGTCGCCCAGGTCGGCCAGCGGGTTGACGAACTCCTGCATGGCCTCATCGGTGCCCGCGTCCTCGATGAACTCGGCGATCAGCTTGCCGAACTTCTTGAGCTTGGCGCCGTTGTCGCCCAGCACCTTGCGGCCCAGCAGGTCCAGCGACTGGATCGTGTTGGTGCCCTCGTAGATCATGTTGATGCGGGCATCGCGCACGTATTGCTCCATGCCCCATTCCTTGATGTAGCCGTGGCCGCCGTACACCTGCATGCAGTGCGAGGTGGACAGCCAGGCGTTGTCGGTGAGGAAGGCCTTGACGATGGGGGTCAGCAGCGCCACGAGGTCGGCGCAATCCTTGCGCTCGTCGTCGTCGTCGGTGCTGAGTTCCTTGTCGATCAGCAGGGCGATGTACAAGGCCAGCGCGCGGCCGCCTTCGGCGTAGGCACGGGCGGTGAGCAGCATCTTGCGCACATCGGGGTGCACGATGATGGGGTCGGCCGCCTTGTCGGGTGACTTCGGGCCCGAGAGGCTGCGCATCTGGATGCGGTCCTTGGCATACGCCACGGCGTTCTGGTAGGCCACCTCGGTCAGGCCCAGGCTCTGGTTGCCCACGCCCAGGCGGGCGGCGTTCATCATGATGAACATCGCCGCCAGGCCCTTGTGCGGCTGACCCACCAAGGAACCGGTGGCGCCGTCCAGCATCATCTGGCAAGTGGCGTTGCCATGGATGCCCATCTTGTGTTCCAGCGCACTGCAGAAAATGGCGTTGCGCTCGCTCAAGGAGCCGTCGGCAGCCGCCTTGAACTTGGGAACCACAAAGAGCGAAATGCCCTTGCTGCCGGCTGGCGCGTCCGGCAGCCGGGCCAGCACGAGGTGCACGATGTTGGCCGCCAGATCGTGCTCGCCGGCGGAAATGAAGATCTTCTGGCCTGTGAGCTTGTAGCTGCCGTCGGCCTGCGGCTCGGCCTTGGTGCGCAGCATGCCGAGGTCGGTGCCGCAGTGCGGTTCGGTCAGGCACATGGTGCCGGTCCACTCGCCGCTGGTGAGCTTGGGCAGGTACAGGGCCTTCTGCTCGGCCGTGCCGTGCGCATGCAGGCATTCATAGGCTCCGTGCGACAGGCCCGGGTACATCGTCCACGCCTGGTTGGCGGAGTTCAGCATCTCGAAGAAGCACGAATTCAGCAGCACGGGCAGGCCCTGGCCGCCGTAGGCCGGGTCGCCGCTCAGCGAAGGCCAGCCACCTTCGACATACCGGGCGTAGGCTTCCTTGAAGCCCTTGGGAGCGCGCACCTCGTGGGTGGCCTTGTCGAGGACACAGCCTTCCTCGTCGCCGCTGATGTTCAGCGGGAAGGTCACCTCGGAGGCGAACTTGCCGCCTTCCTCAAGCACGGCGTTGATCGTGTCGGCGTCGATCTCGGCGTGGCGGGGCAGGGTCTTGAGTTCACCCACGACGTCGAGGAGTTCGTGCAACACGAACTGCATGTCGCGAAGCGGGGGGGTGTACTGGGCCATGGATGCTCCCTTGGATTGGAATGGAGGATTGGATGGCTGAAGGCGACGTCGGTTCAGCGTCGTTTCAGCACCGGTAGTGGGTCAGGATGCGCTCGAAGCCGGCACGTGCGCGGTCCACGGTGCCGGGGGTTCGCAGGAAGCGGGCATCGTGGTGCAGCGCCAGGATCAGGCCGTGCAACTCGAACAGCATCTGGTCGGGCTCGGTGTCCTCGCGCAGGTGGCCCAGCGTGATGGCGGCCCGGATGGCGCGCGACAGCGCGCCATGCCACGTCTGCACCATCGCCACCAGGGCGTCGCGCACCGGGCCAGGCCGGTCGTCGAACTCGACCGCGCCACTGATGTAGATGCAGCCCGAGTCCAGTTCCACCGAGACGCGGCGCACCCAGCGCTCGAACAGGGCCTTGAGCCGCGGCAGGCCACGCGGCTCGCGGATGGCCGGGAAGAAGACTTCTTCCTCGAACCGGGTGTGGTACTCGCGGATGACCGAGATCTGAAGCTCTTCGCGCGAGCCGAAGTGGGCGAAGACGCCCGACTTGCTCATCTGCATGAGTTCGGCCAGCACGCCGATGGACAGCCCTTCCAGGCCCATCTGCGAGGCCAGGCTCAGCGCGGCGTCCAGGATGGCCGCTCGGGTCTGCTGGCCCTTGTGCTGGCCTTTGCCACGCGTCGCAGCACGCGCGGCACCGGCCGGCGGGCCATCGTCGGGAAAAGCGGCAGGGTGCGGTGCGGCTGCGTCAGCGGTGCTGGTCACGTCGGCGTCATAAAATCGAACGGTCGTTCTATTTTGCCGATTTCCGCGCGCCGCGACCGGTGGCCACCGTGATTTTTATAGGCTGACGCTCCTAATCATCGGTATCAGGGGCTTGACAGGCGGGCCTGGGAAGCCCTGTCGCAGCGGCGTCGCATTGGGATGGTTTACTCTCGGGGGATGGACGTGTTGCAACTCGACATTTCGGGTCGCCCGCAAGCGTGGATCAGCCCGCGGGAAGCCGCGGTGCTGTACGCCAGCGACGCCATCGCCTGGACGCTGGGGCCTGCCTTCCATGTGCTGCGGGGTGGCGTGCAGCGAACCACCGGCAAGCAGTCGCGCATCGAGGTGCACCCCATCGTGGCGGTGCGGGGCTCCATCCCCAGCCGCGCCTGGCGCCAAGTGCCCACGCTGTCCAACCCCAAGCTCTTCGCCCGCGACCGCGACGTCTGCGCCTATTGCGGCGGGCACTTCCACTTCGACGAACTCACGCGCGAGCACATCGTGCCGGTCTCGCGCGGCGGCGTCGACTCCTGGATGAACTGCATCACAGCCTGCCGCGCCTGCAACGGCCACAAGGGCAACCGCCTGCCCGAAGAGGCGCGCATGACACTGATGTACCTGCCCTACGTGCCGAGCCTGCACGAGGACATGATCCTGCGGGGCCGGCGCATCCTC
Source organism: uncultured beta proteobacterium (assembly GCA_903822435.1). GTDB lineage: Bacteria > Pseudomonadota > Gammaproteobacteria > Burkholderiales > Burkholderiaceae_C > Rubrivivax. Next base: position 7,338 of record CAIJPE010000099.1, read on the forward strand.
AGCGACCAGATGGATTTCCTGCTGGCGTCGGTGCCGCGCAGTTCGCGGCTGCACGCCTGAACGGCCCCCGCCGGGTTGGCGTGGCCGGCGTCACGTCGCAGGCGGGCCCGCAACCAATCTTTACCTGCGAGCCTGAACTTGGATCATGGGCTTGCCGTCAACTGGGGATGTAGCGTCGCGGCCTTGTGCCCGAAGGCGCAGACCCCATATTCGCAATCGTCACACAGGAAGATCGTCATGAAAACCGTTTTACGCGTCCCTGCCGTCGCCGCGCTGGCCGCCCTGGTCGCCCTGTCGGCGTGCTCGACCTCCAGCCCCGACGTGGTGAGCCGCAATGATGCGCAGCGCATGTCCACCGTGGTCGATGCTGTCGTGCTGAGTTCGCGGCCGGTCACGGTCGATGGCACACAGAGCGGCATCGGCGCGGCCACGGGCGGCATCGTCGGCGGCATCGCCGGGGGCAGCACCGGGGGCCGGCGTGAGCAAGTGGTGGTGGGCGTGATCGGCGCGGTGATCGGCGGCGTGGTCGGCAACGCGGTGGAGCGCGCCAGCACCAAGGAAGAAGCCTTCGAGATCCTGGTGCAGCTCAAGAACGGCGAACGCCGCTCGGTGGTGCAGGCGAAAGCGGCCGAAACCTTCGCCCCCGGCGACCCGGTGATCCTCATCACCACGGGCGGCAAGGTGCGCGTGACGAAGGCGCCGGCCGTGAGCGCGCCGGCCACCACGCCGACTTCGATGGTGCCGCAGAGCTGAGCCCCGGCGGTATTTGGCCCGGCTACAGAAAGCCGGTCGACAACCAGGGCACGGCTGCCACCACGGCCACGCCCACCAGCAGGGCCAGCATGTAGCCCACGATGGGCCGCATGCCGGCATCCGGGGGCACGCGCCCGATCGCACAGGCGGCGTAGTAGCCCACGCCCAGCGGCGGGGTGAACAGGCCCAGGCCCATCGACAGCACCACCACCATGGCGTAGTGCACATCGCTCACGCCCAGCTGCCGCGCGATGGGGAACAGCAACGGGCCGAACAGGACGATGGCCGGAATGCCTTCCAGCACCGAGCCCAGCACCACGAAGGCCAGCACCGACACCGCCAGGAACATCGGCCGGCCACCGGGCAGGGCCGCCATCTCGGTGGCCAGCCAGCGCGAAAACCCCGACTGCGTCAGCCCCCAGGCCATGGCCGTGGCGGTGCCGATGATCAGCAGGATGGCCCCCGACAGCGCCGCCGTGCTGACCAGCATCGGACCCAGGCGGCGCCAGTCGAACTGCCGGTAGATCAAGAGGCCCGCCAGCACGGCATAGACGATGCCCAGGGTGGACACCTCGGTGGCGGTGGCCACGCCCTCGGCGACGGCCGCGCGGATGATGAACGGCAAGGCCAGCGCCGGCGCAGCCGCCACGAACAGGCGCGCAATCGCGCCCCAGGGCTGGCGCTGCACCGTGCTCAGGTCTTCGCCACGGCTGCGCCAGGCCACCACCGCGCACAGCACCACGCCCAGCACCGCCGCGGGCAGCAGGCCGCCGGTGAACAAGGCCGCGATGGACACCCCGGTGACCGAGCCGATCGTGATCAGCACCAGGCTCGGCGGCACCGTCTCGGTCTGCGCCCCGGTCGCGGCCAGCAACGCCACCAGTTCGCCTTCGGCTGCGCCGCGGCGTTTCATCTCGGGGAACAGCGCCGGGGCGATGGCCGCCATGTCGGCCGCCTTGCTGCCTGAGATGCCCGAGACCAGGTACATCGCCCCCACCAACACATACGACAGCCCGCCGCGCACGTGGCCCAGCAGGCCGGCCAGGAAGGCCACCATGGCCCGCGCCATGCCGGTCATCTCGATGAGCAGGCCCAGGAAGACGAACAGCGGAACGGCCAGCAGGATCAGGTGTGACATGCCCTCGTCCATGCGGCCGACGATCACCGGCAGCGGCGTGCTCGTGCTCAAGGCCAGGTAGCCGAAAGTGGCCAGCCCGAAGGCCATGGCGATGGGAATGCCGGCGAAGACGCAGCCGCCGGCGACACCGACGAAGAAGATCAGCAGGTTCCAGCGGCCGAAGTCCTGGAGCCAGGGGCCAGCCAGCCAGAAGGCCGCGGCCAGGGCCGCGATGAGGGCCACGGCCAACGCCACCTGTCGCAGCGCGGCGGCCTGCAGCAGCCGCAGCAAGGCGAAGCCGGCCATCAGCACCACGCCCACCGGCAACGCAAAGGCGCGCCAGCCGTTCGAGATCTCCAGCGCCGGGGTGGTGATGGCGCGCTCGTCGCTGGCGTATTCCCAGGCCGGCCAAGCCACCATCAGCAGGAAGGCCAGGCAGGCGCTGAAGGCCACCGCCTCCATCAGCGCCCGGCGCGCCGGTGCCATCGAGCCGAGCAGCGCCGTCATGCGCATGTGCTCGCCGCGGTTCATGGCCACCACCGAGCCCAGCATCGCCAGCCACAGGAAGAGGATCGAGGCGAGTTCGTCCGACCACACCAGCGGCTTGTGCAACACGAAGCGGGCCACCACACCGGCCAGCAGCACGCCGACATCGGCCACCACCAGCAGGGCCGCGGGGATGGCCACGGCCAGGCCCAGGGCAGCTTCCAGGCGGGCAAGCCGGCCGTTGCCGGGCGCGGGAAACGCCCCGTGCCCGTGCACCGGCGCGTTCAACCCAGCTTGCCCACGCTGCGCTCCAGCATGGCCCAGGCCTCGTCGCCGAACTTGCCCTTCCACTCGGCGTAGAAGCCGGCCTTGCGCATGCGGTCGCGGAAGCTGTCGGACTTGGGGGTGTTGAAGATCAGGCCCTTGTCGGTCAGCTCTTTCTGCAGGCCGGCGTTCAGGGCGGCCACGTCGGTGCGCTCCTTCATCGCCGCCGCGTCGATCTGGCGGGCCACGATGGCGCGCAGGTCCTCGGGCAACTTTTCCCAGGCCTTGCGGTTGGCCAGGAACCAGAAGCCATCCCACATGTGATTGGTCAGCGAGCAGTACTTCTGCACCTCGTACAGCTTGGCCGTGGCAATGACGGCCAGCGGGTTTTCCTGCCCTTCCACCACCTTGGTCTGCAGCGCCGAGTACACCTCGCTGAAGTTGATGGAAGCCGGCGCCGCGTCCAGCGCCTTGAACATCGAGGTCCACAACGGTGAGGGCGGCACGCGAAGCTTCATGCCCTTCAAGTCGTCGGCGCTCTGGATGGGGCGGGTGGACGAGGTGATCTGCCGGAAGCCGTTGTCCCAGATCTTGTTCATCGCCAGCAGGCTGGACTTGCCGATCTCGGCGCGCACGTGGGCGCCCAGGTCGCCGTCCAACGCCTTCCAGACGGTGTCGTAGTCGGGGAAGGCGAAGCCCACGCCGGTGATGGCCGCGGCCGGCACCAGGGTCGACAGGATCAGGCCCGAGAGCGTGAAGAACTCGACGCCACCCGAGCGCACCTGGCTGAGCATGTCGGTGTCCGACCCGAGCTGGTTGTTGGGGAAGATCTGGATGTCCACCCGGCCCTTGGTCTCGGCGCGGATGGCATCCACCATCTCCTTGGCGCGAAGATTCATCGGATGCGTGACCGGCAGGTTGTTCGCGTACTTGTAGGTGAACTCGGCCTTCTGGGCGTAGCTGCGGGCCAGCGGCAAGGCCAGTGCGCCGGCGATCAGCGTGCGCCGGGCGGTGTTCGGGTGGGTCACGGAGGGTCTCCTCGTTGTGGTGGTGAACAATCACGGATTCTTGCAAACCCGCCGGCCCCCGGCGCCCGGAGCATTCCATGACATCGACCCCTGCCCACGCCCCTGGCTCTACCGACGCACCCGTGGCCGTCGTCACCGGAGGAGCCCGCGGCATCGGCCTGGCGGTGGCCCGCTGGTTCCTCGATCATGGCCACCGGGTGGCGCTGCTGGACATCGACACGGTCACCCTGGCAGCCACCGAAATCGCCCTGAACGACACCGCCCGCGTGCTGGCCCTGCCCTGCGATGTGTCGCAGCCGCAACAAGTGCAGGCCGCCATCGAGACCGTGGCCGGGCGCTTCGGGCGCATCGATGCCCTGGTCAACAACGCCGGCGTGGCGGTCTTCAAGCCCATCACCCAGACCACCTTCGAGGAGTGGCGCCATGTGCTGGGCACCAACCTCGACGGTGCCTTCCTGTGCAGCCAGGCCTGCGTGCCGGTGATGCGGCGCCGCGGGCACGGCTGCATCGTCAACATCGCCTCCATCTCGGGCTTGCGCGCCAGCACCCTGCGCGTGGCATACGGCACGAGCAAGGCCGCCTTGATCCAGCTGACCAAGCAGCAGGCGGTGGAACTGGGCAACGAGGGCATCCGCTCCAACTGCATCGCCCCGGGACCGGTGGACACCGAGATGTCCAAGCTCGTGCACAGCGTGGCCATTCGCTCGGATTACTACGACGCCATTCCCCTCAACCGCTACGGCACGGCCGAAGAGATCGCGGCAGCCGTGGGCTTCCTGTGCAGCGCGGCGGCCAGCTATGTGAATGGGCAGGTGCTGGCGGTGGACGGCGGGTTCGATGCCTCGGGGGTGGGGTTGCCGACGTTGCGGCGCACGGGGGGTGCTGCTGGGGGTTGAGCGGCGAGGGCGGGCGGCGGGCGGCTTGTATCGCCTCACTCCGGAGTGATCACTTCGAAGGCGCTTCGGTGCGTGGAACATCACCTGCGGGCTGGGCAATCTGAGGCCTGGGGTCCGGGTCGGTGGGTCAAATTCGGGCCTGTCACTCATCGCCCTCGCGGTCTATGATGGCTCGAAGAAATCTCGGCCCATGAATGCTCTCCAGCTTTCGGTGCGATCGGTCGGCGACCACCTGGACGTCGCGGTGATCCGCGACGGCCGGAGCTTCGACGGCTCCGCCCCCCTGCCAGGGTTCAACGTCGCCGATGCCGCCGCGTTGCGATGGCTGCTCGAAGATCTGCCCCGTCTGGCCTCGGAGTCGGCGCGCAGTGCCGGCGTGCTGGCGCAGGCACAGCTGTCGCACTTCGGACAGCGCCTGTTCGATGCCGTGCGCGAACCCTTCCAGGCCGCATCCGCCGGCTTGGCGCTCGACGATGTGGCCTTGCAGATCGACGACCCGCAGGGCTTGGCGCGGCACCTGCCCTGGGAACTGATGAACGACGGCGAAGTGCCGCTCGCACTAAGGTGCGGGGCCTTCACCCGCATCGTGCCTCGACCTGCGGCCCCCAACCCGGCCGCGCGGCCGGCACGCAGCGCTGGCCCGCTGCGGCTGCTGCTGGTCGTGGCGCGGCCCGCAGGCCGCGACGACGTGGCCTTCCGAAGCGTGGCGAGCCGCGTGCTGGCCGCTGCCGCGGAGTCATCGGCCGAACCTGCTGCAAGCCCGGCGATCGAGGTCGAGGTGCTGCGCCCTGCCACGTTCGCGGCATTGCGTAAACGGTTGCGCGCGGCCTGGAAGGCTGGCAGGCCCTACGACATCGTGCACTTCGACGGCCATGGCGCGCAGCAGGCCGACGACAACGGTACGCAGCGCACTGCGCTCGTCTTCGAGCCCGATGGGGTCCAGCTCGACGGCTGGGTCGACGCGGGGACACTGGCTCCACTGCTGGCCGCAGTAGGGGTGTCGCTGCTGGTACTCAACGCCTGCCACGCTGCGGCTGAGGCGCTGCCGGCCGGCAGCGCCGAGTCACCCGGGCTGGCGCGGTCAGGCGCCGCGATGTCCTTCGCCGAGGAGATCGCCTCGGCCGGCGGCGTCGAAGTCGTGGCGATGTCGCATGCCATCCACGTCGCGACAGCGGCGCTGGTCGTGCAGGACCTCTACGCCTGCCTGCAACGGGGGTTCGACGTCGCCTCGGCGGCCACCTTCGCGCGGCGACGCTGGCGCAACGGCGCGGTCGCACACAGCCCCGGGCTGGGTTTTTGCCTGCTCCGCCATGTCGGCAGCCCGGGCGGACTCGTCCGGCCCGGCGCCTGGCCTGAGCACGCCGGCCTGCCGCGTTGGGGCGACAGGACGCCGGCGCACCCTGATCTGCCCGCTGTTTTCGCCAGCCAAGCGCCGCTTGTCGCCGCCGACGACACGCTGCTGCTGCTGGAACGAGCGCTCGCCGCTGCACCGGTCGTTCAGTTCAACGGTCTGCGCGGCGCGGGCA
>CAIJPE010000100.1 GCA_903822435.1 uncultured beta proteobacterium
AACTACAACTGGCACCGTCCGCACAGTGGCATCGGCGGGGTGCCGCCAATGTCCAGGCTCAAGAAATCAGAGAACAACGTCTTGACGGTTCACAGCTAGTTCGCGACGATGCCTGGCCAACGGCTGCTACCGCTGGCGGCGAACTGGTACTTCCTCCCTTTGTCGCGCCTGTTCCCAGCCGGTCGCCTACAAATGCTTCGCTGAGCTACGATCTGTCACCTTGCGATCTGTGGAGTACCGAGCGGAGTGGGGCAAATCACAGTGCTGTTGTCGGCCCTTGGCCAGGGTCAGCGTGATGCCGCAGGCGAGTTGTATGCGCTGCTTTACCCCGATCTGCGTCGCCTGGCCCACGCACGCTTGCGGCGCAGCGGCGAGATGACCGTTCTCGACACCACGTCCCTCGTCCACGAATCGTACATTCGCTTCGAGAAGTCGGGCGCCCTCGCGGTGCGCGACCGCGGCCAGTTTATGGCCTATGCGGCGCGCGTCATGCGCTCGGTGGTCGTCGACGTGATCCGGCACAGACAGAGCGAACGCCATGGGGGGGGGTTCATCCACGTCGAATTGGACGAAGCCCACGGCGTCCCTGCCTCCGATGCCCGCGAGGACGAAGTGCTGAAGGTGCACGAATCGCTCGCCGAACTGGCCGCCATCAACGAGCGCTGGGTGCGGGTCGTCGAGATGCGCTACTTCGCCGGCATGACCGAGGCCGAGATCGCGGACGCACTCGGATTGACCGTGCGCACGGTCGGGCGCGACTGGGAAAAGGCCAGGCTGTTTCTGCATGCCAGCCTCCGGTGAGCGGCCCTACGATCCATCCGCCCAGGCGTGGCAGCAGGCCTTCGAACTGCTCGATGACGCGCTCGATCTGAGCGCTTCTGAACAGGCCGCCTGGCTGGCCGCGCTCGGCCCGGAGCAGGCCCGGCTGAAGCCGATGGTGGAACAGTTGCTGCGCTCGCGCATGGCCCTCGGCACCGGCGATTTCATGGGCACGCCCGCCCACTTCGTGCTGGCCGAAGGGACGCAGCCCCGGCCGTCCATGGCGCAGGCTCTCATCGGGCCGTATCGCCTGTTGCGGCAGATCGGCCAGGGCGGCATGGCGGATGTGTGGCTGGCGGTGCGGGCTGACGGCCTGCTCGAGCGGCAGGTTGCCTTGAAACTGCCGCACGCCAGTTGGGGCGGCGCGATGCACGCCGAGCGCATGGCCCGAGAGCGACACATCCTCGCCTCGTTGACACACCCCCACATCGCCCGCCTGTACGACGCCGGCATCGGCGATGACGGCCGCCCCTACCTGGCGCTCGAGTATGTCGCCGGCCAGCCTATCGATGAGTACGCTCGCATCCAGGCGCTTGCCGTCCGGGCCCGCGTTGAATTGCTGGTGCAGGTTGCACGGGCCGTCGCGCACGCCCATGCCCACTTGGTCGTGCACCGTGACATCAAGCCGTCGAACATCCTCGTGGATGCTGCGGGCCAGGCGCGATTGCTGGACTTCGGCATCGCGAAGATCATCGACCGGTCGCTCGACGAAGAGGCCCCCGGAAGCCCGCTCACCCAGCTGCATGGCCGGGCGATGACGCCCGACTATGCCTCGCCCGAGCAGATCCGGGGCGACACCATGGGCACGGCTTCCGATGTGTAC
>CAIJPE010000101.1 GCA_903822435.1 uncultured beta proteobacterium
ACTGCGCATCTTGCCGTTCCGGGCAAGCCCGAATTCGTCGCAGCCAACGGCAAGTTCATCTATCTCAATATCGAAGACATCCATCACCTGGTCGTCATCGATACCTCCACCTTTGCCATCGTGCGGGATTTCGATCTGCCTGACTGCGAGGAGCCCACCGGGCTCGACTTCGACGCGCAACACCAGCGTGTGTTCTCGGTGTGCGGAAACGGCCGCCTGATTGTCACGGCACCCCAGGACGGTCGCATCGTCGCCACCGTCGCGATCGGCGAAGGCGCTGACGCCGTGGTCTATGACGCGTCGCGCGGCATGATCCTCAGCACCAACGGTCACAGCGGAACGGTCAGCGTGGTCGAGCAGGCGGATGCCGACCATTACACGCTCGCGCAGACCGTGACCACGGCACCCAAGGCCCGCACGCTAGCCTATCGTCCAGCGAGCGCCCAGCTGTTCATCCCCTTGCCGGGGAAGACGCAGTTCGAGTTGCTTGTGGTCGAGCCGAAGCATTAGATCGAGTTTCGCGTCTGGCTGCGCTCGGATGGCTTGGCAAGCATTCCCGTTTCAATCGGAACGCTGGGCCCCCGAGTGATCACACATCACACCCCGGCCTGATGCGCCTGCTGATCCGCGTGGTAACTCGAGCGCACCATCGGACCGCACGCAGCATGCCGGAAGCCCATGGCCTGGGCCTGTTCCTCGAAGCATTTGAAGCGGTCCGGGTGCATGAAGCGAAGTACGGGCAGGTGGTGTTGCGAGGGCTGCAGGTATTGACCTAGGGTCAGCATGTCGATGCCGTGCGCGCGCATGTCGTGCATGACCTGCAGGACTTCCTCGTCGGTTTCGCCCAGTCCGATCATGACGCCCGACTTGGTCGGGATGTCGGGATGGCGCGCCTTGAAGGCCTGCAGCAGGCGCAGCGAGTGGGCGTAGTCCGAGCCTGGGCGCGCCTGTTTATAGAGCCGCGGAACGGTTTCCAGATTGTGGTTCATGACGTCCGGTGGGGCGGCACTCAGCACGTCAAGGGCTACCTCCAGTCGGCCCCTGAAGTCCGGCACGAGGATTTCGATCTGCGTGCGCGGAGACGCGCTGCGAATGGCCGTGATGCAATCGCGGAAATGCGCAGCACCGCCGTCGCGCAGATCGTCGCGGTCGACACTCGTGATGACGACGTAATTGAGCCTGAGCAGCGCAATGCTCTCGGCCAGTTGTTTCGGTTCGTCGGCGTCGGGGGGCAGCGGGCGTCCGTGTCCCACGTCGCAGAACGGGCAGCGCCGCGTGCACAGGTCACCCAGGATCATGAAGGTCGCGGTGCCTTTGCTAAAGCATTCGCCGATATTCGGACACGACGCTTCTTCGCACACCGAATGCAGCTTGCGCTCGCGTAACAGCGCCTTTACTTCAGCGAAGCGCGGGCTGTGGCTTGCCTTTACGCGGATCCATTCCGGCTTGCGCAGCGGCTCGGCAGGAATGATCTTGATCGGAATGCGCGCCGTCTTGGCCTGGCCCGACTGTTTTACCCCTGTGATGTCGTCATGCGAG
>CAIJPE010000102.1 GCA_903822435.1 uncultured beta proteobacterium
GATTGGGGTGACTTTCAAAACCCACCCAGCTACCAGGGCCGAACTACCCCCGCCACTCTCCAAACCCCGCAACCCCCAATGCATTCCTGCCTTGAAAGCCGCTTCGTTGTCTGCAGCGGAGCCTGTGACTGTAGCACGGGTTTGAAAAGCGCCGCAAGCCGGCCTTGAAGAAATTCGCGGGTGCGGCGCTCGGTCAGGCCGATCCTCGCGCCCCGAGGGCCAGCTTCCAGGCCTCGGCGGGCCGATCGGCCGCCAACACGGCAGGCAGCTGCTGGCCGAGGGGGCGCGTGTCCGACCTCAGCACGCGCTGCTTGATGGCCGGGACGCGCGCGGGATGCATCGAGAAGCTGCGCAGCCCCATGGCCAGAAGCAGCTCGGTGAAGGCCGGGTCGCCAGCCATCTCGCCACAGACGCTCACACCTTTGTTCATGGCGTTGGCGCAGGCAATCGTCTGGTGCAGCAGCTGCAGAACGGCGGGATGCCAGGGATCGTAGAGATGGGACACCGCCTCATCGGCACGGTCGATGGCCAGCGTGTACTGGATCAGGTCGTTGGTGCCGATGGAGACGAAGTCGAAGTGGCGCAGGAAGCGGTCGATCAGCATGGCTGCGGCCGGCACTTCGATCATGGCGCCGATCTCCACCTTGCCGAAAGGGCGCCCCGCGTCGTCGAGTTGCTGCCGTGCGCGGGCCAGGGCTTCGAGGATGAGCTTGATCTCTCCCAGCTGGGCCACCATCGGGATCAGGATGCGGACCTTGCCGAAGGCGCTGGCGCGCAGGATGGCGCGCAGCTGCTGCCGGAACATGCCCGGTTCGGCCAGGCTCCAGCGGATGGCCCGAAGCCCCAGCGCAGGATTCAGACCATGTTCGTGCCGAAGGTCTTGGGCGCTCATGCGCTCCAGCGGCTTGTCCGCGCCGATGTCGACCGTGCGGATGGTGACCGGAAGGCCCATCAGCGCCACCACCGCGTCTCGATAGGCCTCGAACTGCTCTTCTTCGTCCGGCAGGTCGCCGGCGCGGTTCATGAACAGGAATTCGCTCCGGAACAGACCCACCCCGACAGCCCCGGCATCCAGCACCCCCTGTGCATCACCGGGCAGCTCGATGTTGGCCAGGAGTTCCACGGCCTGCCCGTCGAGGGTGACGGCCGGCGTGTGTCTCAGCCGGTTCAGGCGGGCGCGCTCGAGGTCGCTCTGGCGCTGCCGGAAGCGGTACTCCTCCAGCACGATGGCCGAGGGGTTGATGACGACCACGCCGGCGTCCCCGTCGATCACCACCCAATCGTCCTGGCGAATGATGCGGCTCGCCTCACGGGCACCGACCACCGCCGGGATGTCCATGCTGCGCGCGACGATGGCGGTGTGCGAGGTGCGGCCACCCACATCGGTGACGAAGCCGGTGAACACGCTGCGCTTGAACTGCATCATGTCGGCCGGCGCGACGTCGTTGGCCACCAGCACCAGCGGGTCTTCACCCGCCCCGTTGCGGGCCGGCTGAACGGCGCGCCGTTCAGCCGCGGTACCCGACAGCGCGCTGCCCGAACTGCCGGCGAGCTCTCGCAGCAGCCGCTCCACCACCTGCTCGACATCGGCCTTGCGCTCGCGCAGATACAGGTCATCCATCTCGTCGAACTGGCGCGCCAGCACTTCCAGTTGCGCGGACAGCGCCCACTCGGCGTTGTAGTGGCGCTCGCGCACCCACACCTTGGTTGCGCCGGTCAGAGACTCGTCATGCAGCAGCATCAGGTGCACGTCCAGCAGCGCCGACAGCTCGTGCGGGGCCTCGGAGGGCAGCTCGCGCTTGAGGGATTCGAGTTCGAGGGCCACCGAGTCCCGGGCTTGGCGCAGGCGATCGATCTCGGCATCGATGCGGTCGGCCGCGACGAAGTAGTGCGCCACGTCCACGCGGCTGGAAGCCACGAGCACGGCCCGACCGATCGCCACGCCGCGTGAAACCGGCATTCCGAAGATCTGGATGCTCATGGCTCAATGTAGCGCAGGCAACCGTGGGCGCCGCGCAAATGTTGAGGCCAACCGCGACGCGCGGGCTACTCGCCCTCGCCGAACTTGGCATCGATGAGGGCGCGCAACGCGGCCATGGCCTCGGCCTCGTCCACGCCATCGGTCTCGATGTCGACCTCGGTCCCCAGGCCCGCAGCCAGCATCATGACCCCCATGATGCTTTTGGCATTCACGCGGCGCCCGTTGCGCGCGAGGTGGATCTCGCTCTTGAACCCACCGGCCAGCTTGGTGAGCTTGGCCGAGGCACGGGCATGAAGGCCGAGCTTGTTACTGATCTGGATTCGAGTCTGGATCATGAGGGCCTGGCCGGTTGGCTTGGTTCTGGCGCCGGGGTGGCGCCACTTGCATGATCCCTTGGCGCCCACCGTCCACCGCGCGGGTGACCAGTTCGACCAGGGGCAGGTTCGAGTAGCAGAGCGCGCGCCACAGCATGGGCACGTTCGCGCCCACCACCACGCGCGAGCTGGCACCGTCCACCGCAGCCATGGCCGCATTGCCGGGCGTGGCACCGAACACATCGACCAGCACCAGCACCTCGGGCCCGGGCAGCTGCCCCAGTGCCTCGGTAACCAGGGCTTGCGCCTGCTCGAGGCTGGCCGAAGCCTGCACATCCACGGCCGCCAGGGCGGGCGTGGCATCGGAGAACGCATGCCTGGCAACGCCCAGCAGGCACGAGGCCAGCGGGGCATGGGCGACGATGAGGATGGAGACCATAGGCTGTTGCGGCCGGATTATGGCCACGCCCGTCAGGGGTTGATGCGGGCCGATGCGAGAAATGTGTCCACTGCCTCCGCTTGCAGCTTATCGCCGAGCGCCGTCATCTGATAGACGCGGGTGCCGTGGGTGAACACGGCCACCACCATCTCGACGGCCGGCCCCTGGGGGCGATGGCCCTGCAGCCGCACCCGCTGGCTGCCGGCCTGCGGTGTGGCGCCCTTGACGACGAAGGGCTGGCCCGACCCCGCCTGGGCGCCGATGTTGGCGGCCGCCGCTGCCAGCAGCGCCGACAGCACCGGACCGACGCGCGCCGGGTCGTCCAGGTCGACGGACATCAGGCCCCAGGTCTGGCCGTCCGAATCACAGGCCTGCAGCACCACCCGCACCGGCGGGCCGGCCAGCGGGACGCGGCGCTCGTGGGTATCGGGCTTGCAGGGCATCTCGACCACCAGGGGCATGCCCGGCGGCCGGACATCACGCCAATCCAGGGCAGGACTGCAGCCAGCCAAGGCGAGCAGCCCCGCCACGCCCGCGGCGGCGCCTGCGGTCGGAAAACTGCGCCTGAGCCTGTACATGGCCCATTGTCTCAAGGCCTGCCGGACAATGCCCGCCATGAATACTCCCGCGACCCCCCTGCCACCCGGCGCCTTGGCAGGTGTCCGCGTGCTGGATCTTTCCCGCGTGCTGGCCGGCCCCTGGTGCACGCAGACGCTGGCCGACCTGGGTGCCGATGTCATCAAAGTCGAGCGCCCCCCGGCCGACGGGCATCCCGGCGGCGACGACACCCGCGGATGGGGCCCGCCCTTCCTGAAGGACCGGGATGGGCGTGAAACCGACCAGGCGGCCTACTTTCTGGGCGCCAACCGCAACAAGCGCTCGGTGACGATCGATTTCGCCCGGCCCGAGGGCCAGGCCCTGATCCGGCGCCTGGCCCGCGATGCGGACGTACTGGTGGAGAACTTCAAGGTCGGTGACATGGCCCGCTACGGGCTGGATGCGCCTACCCTGCGCGGCCTGTATCCGCGTCTGGTCTATTGCTCCATCACCGGCTACGGGCAGACGGGCCCCTATCGCGAACGGGCCGGCTACGACTACGCGGTGCAGGGCTTGGGCGGGCTGATGAGCATCACCGGCGAGCGGGACGACCTGCCGGGCGGCGGGCCGCAGAAAGTGGGCGTGGCCGTGGCCGACCTGTTCACGGGGCTTTACGCCACCGTGGCCATTCAGGCTGCGCTGCGCCACCGCGAGCACGGCGGCGAGGGCCAGGTGATCGACATGGCGCTCCTCGACACCCAGGTGGCGATGCTGGCCAACCTGGGCGCCAACTATCTGGTCACCGGCAAGGCGCCCCGGCGTGCCGGCAACGCCCACCAGAACATCGTGCCCTACCAGGTGTTTGCCGTGGCCGATGGGCACCTGATCCTGGCGGTGGGCAACGATGGCCAGTTCCAGCGCCTGTGCCAGGTGGCCGGCTGCCCCGAGGTGGCGGCCGATCCGCGCTTTGCTCGCAATGCCGACCGCGTGCGCCATCGCGACGAACTCGTGCCATTGCTGGCGCAAAGGCTGCTGACCCGCCCGCGCGGCCAGTGGCTGTCCGAACTGGACGCCGCCAAGGTGCCCTGCGGCCCCATCAACGACCTGGAAGACGTCTTTGCCGACCCCCAGGTGCGCGAACGCGGCATGACCACCGTGATGGCGCATCCCCTGACGGATCGGCTGGAACTGGTCTCCAGCCCGCTCAAGCTATCGGCCACCCCCGTTCAGTTGCGTCGGCCGCCTCCCTTGCTGGGCCAGCACACCGACGAGGTGCTGGCTGAAATCGGCATCGAGGCAGACGCCCGGGATGCCCTGCGGGCCGCCGGGGTGATCGGCCCGGCGCCGGCCGTGAAGTAGTTTCCAGACCCGCAGTCGAACTCCCCTCGGACACGGGGTAGCGCGCAGGCAATCCGGGCCGCACCCTCGGGGTAGTGGTCGGCACGCCGCCGTCGGTATCGCATGGGCCCCCGCAAGGGCCTGCCCTGCGGCCGGCAGCGGCATTGCCGCGCGGAAATCCTTCGGAGTACCCCTTCATGAACATGTCAGACCTCACCGGTCCGGCCAGCGGCCATCGGCCCGCCTTCGAATCCCTGGACCCCCAGGCGCTGGTGGCACAACTGGGCAGCGAAGTCGCCGCCAAACTCTCCTCGGCGCTGGAGCGCGTCACCTCGCTCACGCAGACCGGCCGGATCGACAAGGGCAGCCTGCGCGGCCTGCGCGAAGAAATCGAGATGGCCCGGCGCACCGGCATCCTGGGCCAGCAGCTGGCCCGCCTGACGCTGGGCCAGGTCAACCTGACGCCCGAGCCGGTGGACCTGAGCGCCTTGCTGCGCGACGCGCTGCTGCAGCGCAACCGCGACATCGAATCACGTGGCGTGGATGTGCGCCAGTTGCTCGAGCCTGCCAAGGTCCACGCCGACGCGACCTTGTTGTTCACCCTCTTGCAGACACTGCTGGACTGGGCCCTGGAGCACACGGTGTCGCGCATCGACCTGAGCCTGCAGACACCGGGCTGGCCGCCGCTGGCACGTCTGCACTGCAGCTTTGCCCACCGGCCACCCGACGCCCTGGAAACCCGGAATGCCCCGCTGGAAAACGCAGTGGAGATCACGGCCCTGAACACGATGTCCTGGCGGATGGTGCAACAGGCGTGCCTGATCCTCGGGCTGGAGGCCCGGCGAGAGGACACGGCCGTGCGGACGGCCCTGTCGGTGACGTTCCCGGCCACACGGATGTCCGGCCTGCCCCAGGAGCAGCCCGCAGCCGCCACCCCACAAGCCCAGCAGGCGGTCCAGGCGGCACCCAGCCAGCCGCTGGCCGGCCACCACGTCGTGGTCATGGCGGCACGTCGCGAGGTGCGCAACCTGATCCGCCAGGCGCTGCGGCCCATGGGCCTGATGCTGGACTTCGCGGAGTCGGTGGAAGAAGCGCGCCTGGTGTGCGCCGACGGCCTGCCGCACGCCTTCGTCTATGAGGCCTCGATGGGCGGCGACCGCTTCGAGCGCCTGCGCGGCGAGATGCTGGAAGAGCTCTCGACCCTGGCCTTCGTGCGCATCGAGGAAGACGGGCGTGCGGTCGAGGTGATCAACTTGGGCGGGCGCCAGATCACGAGCGTGGGTCGCGATGCCGTCCTGCAGTCCTTGCCATCGGCGCTGCTGCTCGAGCTCCAACGAAACGGATGATCCCGGGGGTTCAGCCGCCGAAGACCTTGCGAAGGATGGCGCTGCCCGTGCCGATGGGGTCGGCGCGGATCTTCTTTTCTTCCTCGCCGACCATCAGGAACAGGCCATCCAGGGCCCGCGCGGTCACGTACTGCTGGATGTTCGCGTCCTCGCCTTTGACCAGGCCCAGGCCGACGGCCTTGCCGGCCACCGCGTTGTAGCGGTCGGCCAACTGCACCTTCTCGGTGGCCTTGGTCACGACGGGCAGGAACTTCTGCGACAGGGGCGAGCGGGTTTTCTCGGCGAAGTAGTCGGTGACGGAGGTGGGGCCGCCACGGACCACCTTCCACGCGTCCTGCACGCTGATGTCGCGGGCCGTGCTGACGAACAAGGCCTTGGCCTGCGGCACGGCGGCCTCGGCCGCGCGGTTCATGGCCGTGATGAGCTCATCGACCTGACGCCCCTGGCCCATGGCCCTGAGCAACCTGGCCGCATCGTTCAGGTGCTTGGGCAGGTTGATGCGCACGGCGGGATTGCCCAGGAAGCCGTCGTTCTTGCCAAGCTGCGCCACGGCCGCCGCGGCGCCACGCTCCAGCGCGGCACGGATGCCCGAGGCCGCCTCGGCATCGGTGGCCGATGCGGCCAGGGCCCAACCCGGTGCGGCCATGGCACAAAGGGCTGCCGTAAACTGGCGTCTGGTCATCGAAGGCATCCACGTTGCTGAATTCTCCCGATCTTGCCCCCCCCGGGCGCCTGCTGGCAATGCGGACCGGCACTGGCCAGGGTAGGCCCGGCCGGTGATCGGCCGGCTGTCAGGCACGCTGGTCCACAAGGCGCCGCCGGTGTTGCTGGTGGACGTGCACGGCGTGGGCTATGAAGTCAGCGTGCCGATGAGCACCTTCTTCAACCTGCCCGCCGTCGGCGAGCCCGTGGTGCTGCTCACCCACTTCGTGGTGCGCGAAGACGCGCAGGTGCTGTTCGGTTTCCTCAGCCCGGCCGAGCGCGATACCTTCGTGCAGCTCATCAAGATCAGCGGCGTCGGGCCTCGCACGGCCCTGTCCATCCTGTCTGGGCTCAGCGTGACCGAGCTGGCACAGGCGGTCACGCGGCAGGATGCGGCCCGGCTGGTGAAGGTGCCAGGCATCGGGAAGAAGACCGCCGAGCGGCTGCTGCTCGAGCTGAAGGGCAGGCTCGGACCCGATCTGGCGGCACCGCCCTCTGCCGCGATGAACGACGCCCAGGCCGACATCGGGCAGGCCCTGCAGGCCCTGGGCTACAACGAGCGCGAAGCGCAGGCCGCCCTGAAGGCGCTGCCGCCAGACATCGGCGTGAGCGAAGGCATCAAGCTGGCGCTGCGGGCCCTGAACCGCTAGGCCCGGCTCGGCTCAGGGCTTGTGCGCATGTGGCTGATCATGCTCGTGGTCGAGCGCCGGCTCGGTCTGCGCAACCGGGGCCTGCAGCATCACGCGCACATCGACCTTCACCTCGCCGGCCTTCTCGAAGCGAAGCGTCATGGGGAAGTGGGCGCCGCTCTTGAGGGTTTGGGTGAGCCCCACGAACATCACGTGCTGGCCGCCGGGCTTGAGCTCGATCGTCTTGCCCGCAGGCACGTCGATGCCCGTGATAGGCCGCATGCGCATGACGTTGCCTTCCATCTCCATGCTGTGCAGTTCGACCTCGCGCGCCACGCCGGCGCTGGCGGACAGCAACCGGTCGGGGGCGCTTCCGCCCGTGATGCGCAGGAAAGCGCCGCCGCCCGCCTGGCCCTGCACGGTGGGCCGCGCCCAGGCCGCTTCGACCTTGGGTGCCGACTGCGCAGGGGCCGCGGCGGCAGCCACAGCCAACGCGCCCGCCAGCAGGGTTCGTTGAATCTTGGTCATGTCGCTTCCCGAAAATCCGGATCCAGGGACGCGATTGTGGCCGCCGGGGGTGCCGGCCCCCTGTCGGCCCTTCCATAATCGATCCATGGCGATCCAGACGGACGATTTCGGCCCCGCCCCCGCACGTGCGCCGGCGTCACCCGCCCGCGTGCTCAGCGGGGCGGCCGCATCGCCGAACGAAGAAGCGGTCGAGCGTGCCCTGCGGCCCAAGGGGCTGGCCGAGTATGTCGGACAGGCCAAGGCGCGCGAACAGCTCGAGATCTTCATCCAGGCCGCGCGCGGCCGCTCGGAAGCCCTGGACCACGTGCTGCTGTTCGGCCCGCCGGGCCTGGGCAAGACCACCCTGGCGCACATCGTGGCGGCCGAGCTCGGCGTGAACCTGCGCCAGACCTCCGGTCCGGTGCTCGAAAAGCCCAAGGACCTGGCAGCGATCCTGACCAACCTCGAGAAGAACGACGTGCTCTTCATCGACGAGATCCACCGCCTGAGCCCGGTGGTCGAGGAAATCCTGTACCCCGCGCTGGAGGACTACCAGATCGACATCATGATCGGCGAGGGCCCGGCCGCCCGCTCGATCAAGCTCGACCTGCAGCCCTTCACGCTGGTGGGGGCCACCACGCGGGCGGGCATGCTCACCAACCCTTTGCGCGACCGCTTCGGCATCGTGGCGCGGCTGGAGTTCTACACGCCCGAGGAACTCACGCGCATCGTGGCGCGTTCGGCCGGCCTGCTGCAGGTGCCCACCGACGCCGCCGGCGCCCTGGAGATCGCCCGCCGCTCGCGCGGCACGCCGCGCATCGCCAACCGGCTGTTGCGGCGGGTGCGCGACTACGCCCAGGTGCGCGGAAACGGCCACATCGACGCGGCGCTGGCCGACAAGGCCCTGGCCATGCTCGATGTCGACCCGCTGGGCCTGGATGTGATGGACCGCAAGCTGCTGGAGGCCATCATCCACCGCTTCGATGGCGGGCCCGTGGGCCTCGAAAACGTGGCGGCCGCCGTGGGCGAAGAGCCCGGCACCATCGAAGACGTGATCGAGCCCTACCTTATCCAGCAGGGCTACCTGCAGCGCACGCCCAGGGGCCGCATGGCCACTGCCGCGGCCTGGCGGCACCTGGGGCTGACGCCGCCTGCCCGCCCTTCGGCAGAACTTTTCGACTCTTGATGGCCCTTTGAGGGCCCATGTCGTGAGATTTGTTACGCCTGCACGCCGGGGGTAACGATATCGAGGCCTTCCACGGGCCTTGCGAGGGGCCCGCGGGCTCAAGTCCGGCTCAGGCCTTGCCGATACCTCAGTAGTCTGCCCGACGCTTCACGTCAAGGGCTGCATCCAGGTGATCGGCATGTCCAAACAGCAGCTAAAGGGTTTCACCCTCATCGAGGTCATGATCGTCGTGGCCATCGTCGGCATCCTGACGATGGTGGCCTATCCGAGCTACCGGAACCACATCATCCGGGGGCAACTGACCGACGGAACGAACGGCCTGTCTGCGATCCGGGCGCAGATGGAGCGCTACTACCAGGACAACCGGACCTACGCGTCCACGGGCAGCTTCACCACGCCTTGCGCGGCTGACGTCACCACGCGCACGTTCGGCAACTTCACCGTGAGTTGCTCGGGCACGCCGGACGCGACCACGTTCACGCTGCAGGCGGTGGGCGCCGGGCAGTCCAACGGCTTCACGTTCACGATCAATCAGCAGGAGGTCAAGAACACGACGGCCGCAGCGTCCGGCTGGAACACCTGCAGCGGCAAGTGGCTCACCCGCAAGGGGGACACGTGCTGACCGCGCTCCCTCCGCGCCACGGCCGCGGATTCACGCTGGTGGAACTGGTCGTGACCATCGCCCTGCTGTCGCTGCTGCTCGGCCTGGCCGCCCCGAAGTTCTCGGTCTGGGTGCGCAACGCGCGCGTTCGCACGGCCGCCGATTCGCTGGCCAATGGCATCCGGATCGCGCAAGGCGAAGCCGTGCGGCGCAATCGACAGGTCGTGTTCTTCTTCACGGATTCGACGAGCTGCGACACCACCCTGACCGCCAGCGGCACCGGCAGCTTCTTTGCGGTGCGGACCGTGGCCCTGACCAGCGGGGACACCGTCGAGGCCGTGAAGTGCGGCCTGCTCGCCGATGCCGCGTCCACCGTCAGCATCAGCGGCGCCACGGCAGTTTGCTTCAACTCGATGGGCCGCCAGATCGCCAACGCCACGCCAGGCCTGGGCTCCGGTGTCACCTGCACCCTGGATGCGACCGGCACCAGCACCTTCAACGTCGCAACCTCCGGCACCTCGGTGGCCGGCAGCGACAGGCCGCTGAGGGTGCTGGTCGCCCTGAGCGGTCAGGTGCGGCAGTGCGACCCCGCACGCACGCAATCCTCCACGGCTCTCGACGGATGCCCCTGACCATGCAGCGAATCGCCCGCAGAAGCCGCGGCTTCACCCTGATCGAGGTGCTGGTGGTCATGGCGCTCTTCAGCTTCGGCCTGCTGGGCCTCGTCGGCCTGCAGGCCAAGGCCGTGCAGTACTCGGTCGGCGCCGAGGACAGCAGCCGGGCTGCGCTGCTGGCCAACGAGATCGTCTCGACGATGTGGGGCTTGAGACCGTCACCCTGCCGACAGCGACGGTCAGCGCCTGGCAGTTGCGCGTGGCCAATGCCAGCGTCAACGGGCTGCCCAACGGGGCCGGCACGATCACCGTGAGCAACAACATCGCCACCGTGACCATCACCTGGCGCGGGCCCTCGGAGCCCAGCACCGCCAGCCACCAATACGTCACCCAGGTGCTGATCCCATGAGTTCCCGCATGCGCAGGCAAGCCCGGGGCTTCACGCTGGTGGAGCTGCTGGTGGCCGTCACGGTGGGCATGGCCCTCGTGCTGGCCGTCACCACGATGTTGATCCGCCACGAGTCGGGCCGCCGCTCGATGACGGCCATGAACGATGTGTCGGTGGGCGGTGCCTACGTCTCGTTCGTGCTGGACCGAAGCGTGCGCAGCGCGGGTTCGGGCTTCATCCAGGCCTGGAAGGCCGGATACGGATGCCAGCTGCTGGCATCCCGCAGCAGCACCCAGATCCTGCCACGCACCAACGACTTTCCCGCACCCTTCGCCGGCCTGCCCCACACGCAGCGGCTGGCGCCGGTGCTGGTCTATGCGGGCCTGGGCGGCGGCGGGTCCGACGTGCTGTCCGTGTCCACGGGGTCCTCGGGTCTGGGCGAATCCCCGCTGCGGGTGCTGCCCAGCTCGGCCACCAGCAGCCAGTTGCGCGTGCCCGCCACCGTGGGGCTGCGTGCCGGCGACCTGGTGCTGGTGATGCAGGACGGCGTGAACTGCATGGTCGAGCAACTGCAAAGCGGCTTTGCAGGCGGCGCCGATCAGCTCATGAGCTTCGGCGGCACCTATGCCAACGGCACGATCAACAGCGTGGCGCTCAGCAGCCAGGGCACCACCAGCACGGCCTGGGTGGCCCCCATCGGCAACGTCTCGGGCAACCAGCCAGGCTTCCAGTTCATCGGCGTGGGCAGCAACAACACCCTGATGAGCTACGACGTGCTGCGCCTGGACGGCACCGATTCGCCGGTGCCGCTGTCGGACGGCGTGGTGGACATGCGGGTGCTCTACGGACTGGACACCGACGGCGACGGCAAGGTGGACACGTGGGCCGACCCGGGAACCTCCCCCTACGACTACGCCTCGCTCACGGCCGGTACCGCTGCGGCACAGGCCAACCTGGTCAAGATCCTGGCCGTTCGCATCGGGCTGGTGCTGTGCAATTCGCTGCCGGAGAAGACGGCCGTTTCGCCGGCCACGCTCACGCTCTTTGCCGATCTCGCCAGCAACCTGCAACGCACCCACACGCTGAGCACCAGCGACCAGCTCATGCGCTGGCGCACCGTGGAGTTCACCGTTCCCTTGCGCAACCCGATGCTCAAATGAACACCCGACTGCCTGCTTTGCACCGCTCGCCCCGTGCGGCCCGCCAACGCGGCGTGGTCATGCTGTTCGGCATGATCGCGCTGGCCATCATGCTGATCGGCGCGGTGGCCATGCTCAACTCGATGAACACCTCGATGTTCAACCTGGGCAACCTGGGCTTCAAGCGCGACATCACCAACCAGGCCGAGCGCGCCGTGGCCACCGCCCTTGCCGCGCTCAACTCGGGCACGCTGGCGACCGCCGGCTCGCGCCAGGCCAACAGCGTCGGCTCGAACTACAGCGCCACCATCCTGGCCACCAACGCGCAGGGGCTGCCCACGGCGCTGATCGACGACTCGGTGTTCACCAACGTCGGCAGCACCAGCAACGACATCAGCATCTCCAGCCAGGGCATCACGGTGCGCTACGTGATCGACCGGATGTGCGTGAACGCCGGCGTGGCAGCGCCCAATCACTGCACGATGAGCGGCAGCACCGTGCCCGACGGCGGCACCTCCGGCAGCGACCAGCGGGCCGAGGACAACTCCAGCGGCGGTTCGGGCGCCGTCGGCCAGCAGACGGTCTAC
>CAIJPE010000103.1 GCA_903822435.1 uncultured beta proteobacterium
GCATTTCTACCCCGACCAGGCCGCAGCCATCTTGCAGACCGCATGGCGCGCCTGCCAGGACGACGGTGCCCCGTTCGACCTGGAACTCCCCCTGGTGACCGCCCGCGGCCAGTCCCGCTGGGTGCGCGTGGTGGGCACGGCCGTGAAGGACCCGGCGGGGCGGGTGGTGGCCATCGAAGGCGCCCAGCAGGACATCACCGAGCGGCACCGCGTGGCCCAGGAGCTGGCCGAATCCGGGCAGCGGCTGGCTGCCGTGCTGGATGCCATTCCGGATCTCTGGTTCATCATCGACGCCGAAGGCCGCTATCGCGAAGTCAGCAACCCGGAACATCCGTCGTTGTCGGCGCCTTGGGACACCAAGCGCGGCCGCCCGCTTCTGGACACCCTGGAGCCTGAATTCGGCGATCAAGTACTGGCCCTGTTGAAGCAAGCCCAAGTCACGGGCCACCTGCAGCAGCAGCAGTACGACATGCTCACATCCGGCGGCGAGCTGCGTTCATTCGAGGCCCGCATGGTGCCCATGCGCAACGGGCTGAGCATGGTGCTGATCCGCGACATCACCGAAACCGTGCAATTGGAGCAACGCTTCCAGGCCATGGCCGATGCCGCGCCGATTGCGATCTTCATGACCGAGGCGGACGGCGTCTGCACCTATGCCAATGCCGCCTGCACCTCCTTGCTGGGCGTCTCACCCCCTGGGTCGGGACCCACGGCCTGGCTGGACCGCGCGACCCCTGCCTGCCGCGCACGGGTCGAGGCGCTGTGGAAGGCCTGCCTGCACGATGCGGCGCCGCTGGAGATGGAGTTTCAGATTCGCGGGGGTCCGGCCGGCGCGGAGCGCACGGTGGTGTCCCGCACCAACCCCATCTGGCGTGCGGATGGCAAGGCATCCCGCCATGTCGGTGCGGTCTTCGACGTGACCCAGGCCCGTGAACTCGAGGCGGCGCGCCGGGCCCAGGCCGTGGCCGAGGAAGCCGGGCGCCGCCAGTCGGCTTTCATGTCGCGCGTCAGCCACGAACTGCGCACGCCGCTCAACGCCATCCTGGGCTTCGGTCAACTCCTGCAGCAGGACATCGGCCCGGGTGCCTCGGCCGCGCCGACGCGGACGGCAGAGTACGCGCAGCACGTGGTGGCTGCGGGCCAGCACATGCTGGAACTGGTGGACGACCTGCTGGAGTTGCAGCGGCTGGGTGCCGACAGCGACGTCCTTCCGACGGAAGACGTGGAACTGGCCGATCTGGTGGCCGAGTCGCTGATGCTGCTCAAGCCGTCGGCGCAGGGTGCCGCGGTCGACCTCGTCTCGCTGGTGCCGCCGGGGCTGACGGTGCGCAGCCACGGCCGCACCTTGCGCCAGATGGTCTTGAACCTGTGCTCCAACGCGCTCAAGTATGGCCGCCGTCCCGCCGGGCGCAGCCGCGTGGTGGTTTCCGCGCGGCTGCAGGCGGATGCCGTGGAGTTGCAGGTCGACGACCAGGGACCTGGCCTGACACCGGCCCAGCTCGAGCAGTTGTTCAGGCCCTTCGAGAGACTGGGTCAGGAAGGAGGCCTGCACGCCGGGTCCGGCCTGGGGCTGCTCATTACCCGGCAATTGGCGCAGCAGATCGGGGCTTCGGTGTCGTTGCGCAGCGAGCCGGGCCGCGGCACCACGGCCGTCGTGCGCCTGCCACGCTGACCCGTTCAGCCCGCCGAGAGGCCCCGCCAGGACAGCACGGCACCGATGGACAGGAGCCCCAAGGCCAGGTCCAGGGCGTGGTTGGTTTCAGGCACCGAACTCTGCCCGCCGAACGGGCCCACGATTGCGGATGGTTCGTTCGCCGCTGCAACGGCCTGCCCGGCCACCTCGGGCGCCCCGGGGCGGGCCAGTGCTGCGTCGCTGAGCGGCGCCGCGTGCTGGGCGGCTGAGCTGAAGCTCACGGCATATGGGGCCGGCACTTCGCTCGGAACGTGCGTGGTCACCAGGCTGAGGGCAGACGCGCAAGTGGCCATGCCCAGGCCCGAAGAAAAGATCGAAGCAACCTGCCACAAGCGTCGAATGCCACCCGCAGTCATCACATCATCCCCCCGGCACAACACCACTGTCGGCAAGGTGATCGTATGCAACGGTCATGCCGCTTCGGCACTCGGGCCCCGCGAACGTGGGGGCGCCGGGTACGAATTCGAAACTACGTGTAAACCCTGATCTCCTTGCTGCCGCCATCCAGCCGCAGGGGATACATTTTGTTTCAATCATCAGCCGGACTGAGAGCGGCCGCTACCCCGCTTCGAGTGCCGGCCTGCTGCTGGCTGCACCACCGCAGCGCAAGCGAAGCGCAGCCGCACCGGCCCGTGCACCGCGGCAGGCTCGCCCACCACCCAGCCGCGGGGGGGAATGACCGCCTTTGGCCCCTTTGATTTGTGGCATGAATATGGCAGGCTTTGCTTCAATGGGTTCGCAGCCTGCGCAACCCGGTTGCCGTAGCCAAGGAGTCCGCATCGATGAGCGCTGAGAAGGGCCTGGTCACTGTCTCCACACCCGCGTGCAGCGGGTTGCCGATCGCGCGCATGCGAAGCGTCTACCGCGTCGGCGATGTCGAGAAGCGGCTCGACAAACTCCCGTCCCGTGACCACGAGACCCTGCGTGCCACCTATGAGCGCATGCTGGAAAAGGGCCCCGAGCGCTTCCAGGTCAAGCCCGGCGGCCTGCCGGCCATGGACCATCTCTACGACGAGATGCCCAACTTCAACGAAGTGCTGGACGACGTGCGCCGCCAATTGGCGCTGTGCCAGGACAGCCGCGATGCGCTGGAGATCACGCCCATGCTGCTGCTCGGCCCGCCGGGGATCGGCAAGACCCATTTCGCCCGCGAGATCGCCCAGTTGCTCGGCACGGGCCTGGGCTTCATCAGCATGAGCAGCCTGACCGCCGGGTGGGTGCTCAGCGGCGCCTCCAGCCAGTGGAAGGGCGCCCGTCCGGGCAAGGTCTTCGAGACCCTGGTCGATGGCGCCTATGCCAACCCGGTGATGGTGGTCGACGAGATCGACAAGGCCCGCGCCGAACACGCCTACGACCCCCTTGGCGCGCTGTACAGCCTGCTTGAACACGACACTGCCTGCGCCTTCACCGACGAATTCGCCGACGTTGCCATCGACGCCAGCCAGCTCATCTGGGTGGCCACCGCCAACGATGAGCGCTGCATTCCCGAGCCCATCCTCAACCGCATGAATGTGTTCGAGGTGCAGTCGCCCGACTCTGCCGCGGCCCGCGCCATCGCCCTGCGCCTGTACCAGCGCCTGCGCCATGCGCACGACTGGGGCCAGCGCTTCGACGACGTGCCCACCGAGGCCGTGCTCGAGCGCCTGGCCGCCATGGCGCCGCGCGAAATGCGCCGAGCCTGGATGACGGGCTTCGGCAACGCGCGGCTGGCCCACCGCTCGGCCATCGAACTGGCGGACCTGCCCGGGCCCGGCGGAAAGCGCCAGCCCATCGGCTTCATGCAGTGAGCCCCGCCGGGCCCCGCCGGGCCGGCGTGGCAAAGCACCCTCGAAGGCACAATGCCTGCATGAAACGTGCTGTCGCGGGCCTCTTGGGGCTCGCTGCCGCGGCCGGCGCCCCTTGCGAGGCAGCCCCGGGCCCGGCCCCTGAACCGGCCGCCGCGGCGGCCGCCCCCATCGCTCCGGTCGGCCCCGCTGTCCGGCCGAAAATCGGCCTCGTACTGGGCGGTGGCGGTGCGCGCGGTGCGGCGCACATCGGCGTGCTCGAGGTGCTAGAGCAGATGCGCGTGCCGGTGGACTGCGTGGCCGGCACCAGCATGGGCGCGCTGGTCGCCGGGGCGTGGGCGGCGGGTTTGACCCCGGCCGAGATGCGTGCCCAACTGGGCAAGGCCGATTGGGGCGACATGTTCGACGACAACCCGGATTACGCGGAACTCAACTTCCGCGGCCGGCGCCTGTCGCAGCGTTTCCTGCCCGGCACCGAGACCGGCATCAAGGACGGCAGCGCCTTCGCCCCGCCGGGCGTCGTCTCGGGACAGAAGATCAAGCTCTTCTTCAACCAGCTGGTCCGCGCCGACACCGGCGAGCGCGAGTTGCAGGATCTGCCGCTGCCGGTGTCGCTGGTGGCCACCGACATCGGCACCGGCGAGCGCGTGGTCTACCGCGACGGCAGCCTTACCCTGGCCATGCGGGCCAGCATGTCGGTGCCCGGGTTGATGGCCCCGGTGACCTACCGCGGCCGCAAGCTGGTGGACGGCGGCCTGGTGGACAACGTGCCGATCCGCGAAGTGCGCGAGCGCTGCGGAGCCCAGGTGGTCATTGCCGTGAACGTCGGCTCGCCCCCGCTGCCGCCCGAGAAGGTCAACGGGCTGTTGAGCGTCACCGCGCAGATGGTGGCCTTGCTGACCGAGCAGAACGTCGCGGCTTCGCTGGCCACCCTGGGCCCGCGCGACATCTACATCCGCCCCGACCTCGGGGACATCACCGCCGGTGACTTCGGCCGCAACACCGAGGCCGCCGAGCGCGGCCACCTGGCGGCGCAGGGCGTGGCCGATCGCCTGGCCGCGCTCAGCGTGTCGCCGGCCGAGTTCAAGGCCTGGCAACGCAGCGTGGCCGTGCGTGAACGCGACATCCCGCGCATCGACCAGGTGGAGATCGCCGAGCTGAACCGTGTCAACCCGGAGGTTGTGCGCCGCTACGTCGAGCAGCGCGACGGTGCCCCGTTGGACACGGCCGCGCTGAACCGCGACCTGCTGCGGGCCTATGGCGACGGCAACTACGAGCGGGTCGATTACACCGTGCTGTCGGTGCAGGGCCGCAACATCCTCAGGCTGATGCCCGTGGAAAAGAGCTGGGGCCCCGACTACCTGCGGGGCGCGCTGCAACTCGAGAGCAACCTCAGCCAGGGCTCCACCTATCGGCTGCGCCTGGGCTACCAGCGGACCTGGCTCAACGCGCTGGGCGGGGAAATGCTGGTGGTGGGCGAACTCGGCAGCACCACCGGTCTCAGCGGCGAGTTCTACCAGCCGCTGGACGCCGCGCAGCACTTCTTCTTCAACGTCGCAGGCGGCTACCGGCTGGAGCGCAGCGACTACTTCGTGCTCGACCAGCGGGTGGCGCAGTACCGCAATTCGCGCACGCAGGGCGAAATCTCCGCCGGCATCAACTTCGACCTGCTCGGGCAGTTGCGCCTGGGCTGGCGCCAGGCTCGCGTCTTCAACAGCCTGGAGACCGGGGTGGACATCCTGGCTCCGCTGCCGCAGAAGCCCGGCGGCGGCTGGGTAGTGGCGCTGGACCTGGACAGCTACGACCGCCTGTACTTCCCTCGGCGCGGCTGGTCCACGCAGGCCAGCTACTACTCGTCGGACCGCCTGCGCTACGACAAGATCAACCTGGAGGCCCGCTTTGCCTGGCCCTGGGAGTCCTATGTCTTCGGCACCCGGGCCAGCTGGTCGGGGTCGCCGCGCGGGCAGTTGCCCGTCAACGATGCAGCCCGGCTGGGCGGCTTCCTGAACCTCACCGGCTTTGCCACCGGGCAACTGGTGGGCGACGACGTGGCCTACACCCATGTGCGGGCCGAACGCATCATCGGCCGGGCCCCGCTGGGCCTGCGGGGTGACATGCGGCTGGGCTTCGCCCTGGAAGCCGGCAAGGTCGCCCAGCCCTACACGCAACAGGTGCGCAACGGGTGGCTCAATTCGGTGGCGGTGTACCTGGGCGGTGAATCGCCCGTGGGCCCGGCCTTCCTCGGCATCGGGCGTGGCAGCGGCGGCTCGATCAACGCCTACCTCGTGATCGGCGCGCCCTGAGCCTCAGCCTCAGGGCCGCCGCTTGCCGCTGTCAGGCGCCCTTGGCCGGTGGCGGGTTGCGCAGCCATTCTTCCGCGATCCGCACCCAGGCCGTGGCACCCAGGGGAATCAGATCGTCGTTGAAGTCGTAGCTGGGGTTGTGCAGCATGCACGGGCCCAGGCCATGGCCGCCCTCTCGGTGGGCGCCGTCACCGTTGCCGATCATGAAGTAGCAGCCGGGCTTGGCCTGCAGGAAGAAACTGAAATCCTCGGCGCCCATGGTGGGCTCGAAGGGCACCACGTTGTCGGCGCCCACCACCAGGCCCAGTGTGCGCTTGACGAACTCGGTCTCCGCAGGGTGGTTGACCGTGGGCGGGTAGTTGCGCGTGAACTGGAATTCACAGGTGGCGCCGAAGGCGGCACAGGTGTGCTCGGCCACGGTCTTCATGCGCTCCTCGATCATGTCCAGCGTGTCCATCGAGAACGTGCGCACGGTGCCGCGGATCTGGCACGAATCGGGCACCACGTTGGAGGCCTCGCCGGCGTGCACCATGGTCACCGAGATCACGCCCGGGTCGATGGGTCGGCGGTTGCGGGTGATGATGGTCTGGAAGGCCATGACCATCTGGCAGGCTACGGGCACGGGGTCGATGCCCAGGTGCGGCAGGGCGGCGTGCGAGCCCTTGCCCCGGATGGTGATGGTGAATTCGTTGCTGGAAGCCATCATGGCGCCCGGGTTCACGCCGAAGGAGCCCACCTTCATGCCCGGCCAGTTGTGGGCGCCGAACATGGCTTCCATCGGGAACTGCTCGAACAAGCCGTCCTTGATCATCTCGCGCGCACCGGCGCCGCCCTCTTCGGCGGGCTGGAACACGAGGTATACGGTGCCGTCGAAGTTGCGGTGCCGCGCCAGGTGCTGCGCCGCGGCCAGGAGCATGGCCGTATGGCCGTCGTGCCCGCAGGCGTGCATGCGGCCCGGGTGCTGGCTGGCGTGGGCGAAGGTGTTGTGCTCGGTCATCGGCAGGGCGTCGATGTCGGCTCGCAGGCCTACCGCACGGCTGGACGTGCCGTTCTTGATGATGCCCACGACCCCCGTCTTGCCCAGCCCGCGGTGCACCGGGATGCCCCAGTCGGTAAGCGCCTTGGCGATCACGTCGGCGGTGCGCACCTCCTGGAAGCACAGTTCCGGGTGGGCGTGGATGTCGCGGCGGATCGTGGTGGCCACGGCGGCATCGGCCAGGATGGATTCGATCAGTTGCATGGCGGGCTTTCGACTTCCGGGGTAGGGTGCATCTTATTCCGACCGCGCCGCTGTGGCACAGTTCCCGCATGGATGCCCTTCAGACCCCCGACATGCCCGCCACCGACGCCCCCACGCACGTGGTGCGCGGCGCTTGCCCGCACGATTGCCCCGACACCTGCGCGCTGCGCATCACGGTGCAGGCCGGCAAGGTGGTGCGCATCCAGGGCGACCCCGACCACCCGCCCACCCACGGCGCGCTGTGCACGAAGGTCAGCCGCTACGCCGAGCGCAGCTACCACCCTGAGCGGGTGCTCACACCGCTCAAACGTATCGGCCCCAAGGGTGCCGGGCAGTTCGAGCCAGTGGGCTGGGACGAGGCGCTGGACGCCATCGCCGGCCGCCTGCGGTCCATCGCCGCGCGCGACCCGCAGGCCATCCTGCCCTACAGCTACGCCGGCACCATGGGCCTGGTGCAGGGCGACGGCATGGCCGCGC
Organism: uncultured beta proteobacterium; assembly: GCA_903822435.1. Taxonomy (GTDB): domain Bacteria; phylum Pseudomonadota; class Gammaproteobacteria; order Burkholderiales; family Burkholderiaceae_C; genus Rubrivivax. The sequence continues at coordinate 7,498 of CAIJPE010000103.1, forward strand.
GCTTCTTCCACCGTCTGGGCGCCTCGCTGCTGGACCGCACCATCTGCAGCAGCGCCGGTGGCGAGGCGCTGATGGCCACCTACGGCCGCCCCGTGGGCATGCACCTCGAGTGGTTCACCGAGAGCCGCCTGATCGTGATCTGGGGCAGCAACTCCATCTCCTCCAACCTTCACTTCTGGACCTATGCGCAGCAAGCCAAGCGCGCCGGGGCCAAGCTGGTGTGCATCGACCCGCGCCGCACCGAGACCGCCGAGAAGTGCCACCAGCACATCGCCCTGCTGCCCGGCACCGATGGCGCCCTGGCGCTAGCAATGATGCACGAGCTGATCGAGCAAGGCTGGCTGGATGCCGACTACATCGAGCGCCATGTCCATGGCTGGCCCGCCCTGCTCGAACGGGCGCTTCAGTGGCCGCCCGAGCGCGCCGCCGAGGTGTGCGGCATCACGGCCGACGAAGTGCGCAGCCTGGCGCGCGACTACGCCACCACACGGCCCGCCGCGATCCGCCTGAACTACGGCATGCAGCGGGTGCGGGGCGGCGGCAACGCCGTGCGCCTGATCGCGATGCTGCCGTGCCTGACGGGCGCCTGGCGGCACCGCGCCGGCGGCCTGCTGCTCTCGGCCTCGGGCTGGTTCCGCCCGGCCATGCGCACCGCCTGGCTGCAGCGCCCCGACCTGCTGGCCGGCCGCACGCCGCGCACCATCAACATGAGCACCATCGGCGACGACCTGCTGCGCGAGGCCTCGCCCGGCTTCGGCCCCAAGATCGAGGCGCTGGTCGTCTACAACAGCAACCCCGTGGCCGTGGCGCCGGAGAGTGCCAAGGTGGCCCGCGGCTTCGCCCGCGAGGACCTTTTCACCGTGGTGCTGGAGCATTTCCTGACCGACACGGCCGACCACGCTGACTACGTGCTGCCGGCGACCACGCAACTGGAGCACTGGGACGCCCACCGCGCCTACGGCCACACCTACGCCATGCTCAACGAGCCGGCCATCGCGCCCGTGGGACAGGCCCGCTCGAACGCCGAGATCTTCCGGCTGCTGGCTGCACGCATGGGCTTCGACGACCCCTGCTTCGCCGACAGCGACCAAGCCATGGCGCTTGGCGCCTTCGACCCCGAACAGGTCAGCCCGCAGGCCCTGTCCGACAACGGCTGGGCCAAGTTGTCGATCGCCGACGCGCCCTTCGCCGAGGGCGGCTTCCCCACCCCGAGCGGCAAGGCCCTGGCCGATGCGCCCGGCCTGGGCGTGCCCGACTTCGTGCCCAACTACGAAAGCGCGCAGTCCTCGCCCGACCTGGCCCGGCGCTACCCGCTGGCGATGATCTCGCCGCCCGCCCGGCACTTCCTGAACAGCAGCTTCGTCAACGTGGCCAGCCTGCGGGCCGCCGAGCGCGAACCGCTGGTGGAGATGCACCCGCAGGACGCCGCCGCCCGTGGCATCGCCCAGGGCGCGCTGGTGCGCGTGGTGAACGACCGCGGCACCTACCTGTGCAAGGCCGAGTTGAACGAACGCGCCCGGCCCGGGGTGGTCAACGGCCTGGGCATCTGGTGGCGCAAGTACGGCTTGGGCGGCACCAACGTCAACGAGCTGACGCACCAGCAGCTGACCGACATCGGCCGCGCGCCCGCGTTCTACGACTGTCTCGTGGACATCCACCCCGCTTGAGCCCGTGCGCCTCAGAGGCTGGTTGATGGCCGGTGCCGGACTGCTGGGCACGGGCCTGCTGGCCATGGCCGCCGTGTGCCTGGGCAGCGGCTGCAGCAGCCTGGCCTACTACGCCCAGGCGGCCGGCGGCCATCTGGACCTGATGCAGCGCGCCCGCCCGGTGGCCGAGGTGCAGGCCGACCCCGCCACCAGCCCCGCGCTGCGCCAGCGGCTGGCCCTGAGCCAGCGCATGCGCGATTTCGCCATCAACGAACTCAAGCTGCCCGACAACAACAGCTACCGCCGCTATGCCGACCTGCACCGCGACGCGGTGGTGTGGAACGTGGTGGCCGCGCCGGCCCTGTCGCTGGAGCTCAAGACCTGGTGCTTCCCGGTGATGGGCTGCGTGGGCTACCGCGGCTACTTCCACCGCGAGGCCGCTGAGGCCCTGGCCGCCCGGCTCAAGGCCGAAGGCTGGGAGGTCAGCGTGTACGGGGTGCCCGCGTACAGCACGTTGGGCTGGAGCAATGCGCTGGGCGGCGACCCCCTGCTCAGCACCTTCATCCAGTGGCCCGAGGGCGAGCTGGCGCGGTTGATCTTCCACGAGCTCACGCACCAAATCGCCTACGCGGGCGATGACACCACCTTCAACGAGTCGTTCGCGGTGGCGGTGGAGCGCATCGGCGGCCAGCGCTGGCTGGAAACGCACGCCAGCCCCCAGGCACGGGCCGAATATGCCCAGCTGGACGCCCGCCGGCGGGACTTCCACGAGCTCACGCTGCGCTACCGCACGCTGCTGGAAGCGCTCTACGCCACCGACCAGCCCGAGGCCACCAAGCGCGTGCGAAAGGCGGAATTGATGGCCGCGTTGCGGGCCGACTACGCCACCTTGAAGAACGAGCGCTGGGGCGGCTACACAGGCTACGACGGCTGGTTCGAGCGCGCGAACAACGCCGCCCTGGGCGTGCAGGCGGCCTACAACCAGCTCGTGCCCGACTTCGACCGCCTGTTCGAGCGCGAAGGCCGCGACTTCACCCGCTTTTATGGCGCCGTGCGTGCGCTGGCAGCCTTGCCGAAGGACGCCCGGCGCGCCAAACTCGCCTCGCAACCCTGAAAGCCCCACCCGCCATGGCCGACATCCACATCCACCGAGACCACAGCCTTGGGCTTGCCAAGGCCCGCAAGATTGCCTGGGCCTGGGCTGAAGAAGTGGAAGCCGAGTTCGGCATGGAATGTACGGTGATCGAGTCCGAGACCGGCGACACCGTGGAGTTCACGCGGACCGGCGTGAGCGGCACGCTCGTGGTGGCCGCCGATCACTTCGAACTCGATGCCAGGCTGGGCTTCCTGCTGGGCGCTTTCAGCAAGACCATCGAGGCCGAGATCACCAAGAACCTCGACACCCTGCTGAGCGAGGGCGCAGCCGCAAAGAAGTCACCCGGCCGCAAGAAGACCTAGGGTGAGGGGCCACCACCTGACGGCCGACCTGAGGGGCTGCGCGGCCACGCTGCCGGTGATGATCGATCCGCAGTCGCTGCGTGCCGTGTGCATGGCTTGCGTGCAGGCCGTGGGTTTGACGCCGGTGGGCGCGTTATTCCATCCCTTTCCGCTGCCCGGGGGCGTGACCGGCATGGTGCTGCTGGCTGAGTCGCACCTGGCCGTGCACACGTGGCCCGAGCGCGGTGCCGTGACTCTGGATGTATACGTCTGCAACTTCAGCCGCGACCATTCGGAAGCCGCCGGCCGGCTGATGGCCAGCCTGATCGAGGCCTTCGCGCCGCAGCACGCGCAGCGCCAGTGGTGGTTGCGCGGCGACGCGCAGGCTTGAGTCGGACCGGCCCCGCCGGCGTCAGAGTTGCCGTGCGGCCCGCAGGCCTGCGGCGTGGCCGAAGATGAACGCTTCCTCGAAGATCGAGTAGCCCGCGAGGTCGCTGTGCGCGAAATGCAGCCGCCCCGAAGGCCCCGACGTCCCTGAAGCCCCGGGCGCCAGCGCGCGCAAGGCGGCGCTGCCGCGCACGCCCGGCACGGGGATGGCCATCGCGTGGCCGTAGCGCATCAGGTCCACACGGCGGGTCTTGGCGGGCAGGTCGGGGTGGGCGCGAGCCAGGTCGCCCACCACCCGCGCGGCCCAGGTGCGCCAGGGCAGGTTCAGCAGGTCCTGGCGCTGGCGTGAAACGGCGGCGGCGTCGCCATCACCCAATGCCCAGTAGGCGGTCAGCACGGTGGGACCCGGCGTGGGGTCCAGGCTCTGGTGCATGGCGTCCACGTAACCCAGCGAGGGCGTGGCCTGGCCCGGCGTGTACAACACGTTGTCCCACGACGCGGGCGCGCCGGGCTTGTCGGTCAGGGGCTGCTGCACGTGCAGGTTGGCCACCAGCCAGGGTGCGTGACGCGTCTGGCCCGCAGCTGCCTGAAGCGCGGCCGACGGCTGCGCCACCACGCGCGCGGCCACGTGCAGCGGCAGGGCCAGCACCGCCTGCTGCGCCAACCAGCGCTCGCCCAGGCCTGTGGCCCACTGCTCGACATCGATCTCCACCCCGTGCCGCAGGGCGTCGACGCGGCGCACCAGCGCCCCGGTGTGCAGCCGGCCGGCCAGCGGGGCGGCCAGCCGGCGCGTGAGCCAGGCATTGCCCTCGGGCCATGTGAAGACGGCTTCGCGGTCGGCGGTCGGGTCGTCGCCCGGCGCGTGAAAGCCGTGCCGGCTGGCGAAGTAGTGCAGTCCGGCCCAGGCCGACACGGTCTGGATGCCGGCGCCGTAGTCGTCGCGGCAGGCGTAGTCGAGATAGGCGATCAGCCCGGTGTCGTCCAGCCTCTGGGTGCCCAGCCACTGTGCGAAGGTCACGGCATCCAGCGCAGCCAGGCCCTCGCTCCAGCCGGCGCGGGCGGTCGGGATGGCCCAGCGCAGGCTGCGCACTGCCTCGGCCACCCGTTGCGAGAACAGCCGGTACTGGCTCTCGCGCCGTGAACCGCGGGCTGCAGGCAGCAGCAGGCCCTCGACCCATTGGCCATCGATCCACAGCCGCTCTTGCGGGCTGTGGCACAGGTGGCGCTCTTCGGGCACCAGGCGGTTGCCGTCCTGGCGCAGCAGTCCGCTCTCCTCCAGCAGCTCGAGCACCTCGACGGCCTCGGGCCCCGGCAGGGGCAGGTAGTGCGCCCCCAGCGGGCAGGCCATGCCGGCCATCGCGTGCCCCCGGGCATTGCCGCCGGCTTCGTCTTCCAGGTCGAACACCTGCACGTCGTCCACGCCGGCCATCCGCAGCGCGCGGGCCGCCGCCAGCCCGGCCACGCCGGCACCCACCACCGCCACGGCGCAGCGTCGGGTGGCAGCTGGCTGGAAGGGCCGCGGCTCGCGCAGGCGGTGCCCGCGCTCGGCCGAAGCCCCCACCCAGTTGCCGTCGAAGGGTTGCGGTGCGTCGGCCTGGCAGCCGGCCAGGGCCAGGGGTGCGGCCAGCACCGTGCGGCGCCGCAAGCCTCCTGATGGGCGGGTCATCGGTGCACCTTGCCCCAATCGTCTTCGAACTGCTGCACCAGCACCTGGTTCGACAGCCGGTTGGGCTGGGCGGGCGTGCGCGCCATGTCGGGCGGAAAGTTCAGCAGTGCCGGGATGCCGTCGAGCGTGAGGAAGCGCAAGCCCTCCGGCAGTACCGGGGGCACGCGCCAGGGTCGCCGGCTGGCGATCACGAAGCCCCATTCGCCGAAGCTGGGCACGTGGGCGTGGTAGGGCGTGGTGCTCAGGCCCACGGCCTCCAGCGTGGCCACCACGATCCAGAAGCTGCGCCTCGCCAGCAGGGGCGAGGTGGTCTGCACCACCGCATAGCCGCTGGCTGCCAGGTGCCGGTCCACCAGGGCGTAGAAGGTGGTGGTGTAGAGCTTGCCGAGCGAAAAATTGCTCGGGTCGGGGAAGTCGATGACGATGACGTCGAAGATGTCGTCGTGGCTCTCCAGCCAGCTGAAGGCGTCCGCATTGACCACCTTCACCTTGGGGTTCGACAAGGACCCGCCGTTGAGTTGCCGCAGCATCGGCTCGCGCGTGAAGAGGCCGCTGATGTGCGGATCGAGTTCCACCAGGGTGACCTGCTCCACGCTCGGGTACTTCAGCACCTCGCGCAGGGCCATGCCGTCGCCGCCGCCCAGGATGGCCACGCGTTTGGGTGCGCCGTGCGCGGCCATGGCCGGGTGCACCAGCGACTCGTGGTAGCGGTATTCATCGCGGCTGTCGAACTGCAGGTTGCCGTTGAGGAACAGCCGGACCCCACCCGAGAGGCTGGCGGTGACGACGATGCGCTGGTAATCGCTGCTTTCGGCGCGCACGATGCGCTCGCCATAGAAGCGCGCTTCCGACCACGCGGTGAGGCGGTCGGCCCCCAAGGCGGCGGCGCACAGGGCGGCCACCACGGCCGCGCAGGCCACCACCTGGGCTGGTACGCGGCGCAGCTGGGCCCTGAATAGCCACAACGCCCAGGCCGCCACGCCGGCGTTCATCAGGCCGAAGACCACGCCGGTCCGGATGAGCCCCAGTTGAGGCAGCAGCAGCAGGGGGAAGGCCACGGCCACCGCCAGCGAGCCCAGGTAGTCGAAGGTCAGCACCTGCGACACCAGCTCGGACAACTGCCAGCGCCCCCTGAACTGGCCCTTCAGGATGCGCATCACCAGCGGGATCTCGAGCCCCACCAGGGCGCCGACCGTCAGCACGAAGGCATACAGCAAGGCCCTGAAAGCCAAGGCGCTGGAGGCGTCGCGCAGCGCACTGTGCGCCACGAAGAGCGCGGCCGGCATCAGCCCGCCCACCAGGCCGATCAGGAGCTCCACCCGCAGGAAGGTGGCCACCAGCTGGCGTTCCACGAAGCGGCTGGCGTAGGAGCCCAGGCCGAGGGCGAAGAGGTACGCCCCGATGACGGTGCTGAACTGCAGCACCGAGTCGCCCAGCAGCCAGCTGGCCAGCGTGCCGGCCGCGAGTTCATACAGCAGCCCGCAGGCCGCCACCACGAACACCGAAGCCAGCAGCGCGACCTCGGCCGGCGCGATGCGTGCGCCGCCTGGGGGCGAGTTCACCCGATCAGCCGTGCACGGCAGCGGCCACGATCATCCCGATGGCGATGCACATGGCGCCCACCACGATGGCCAATGCGACGTTCTGTTTCTCGACGATCTCGCTCCACAGGTGGTAGGGCGTGAGCTTGTCCAGGATGACGAAGCAGATCCAGAACACGAACACGCCCATCAGCGCGAACAGGATCGAGCCGATGAAGACGCCGGGTTTGAGCCATTCGATGTCCATGCGGGTGACCTCCTGGTGATGTGGGTTGATTGAAGCCTACTTGTGGCCGCCGCCGCTGGAGCCGAAGCCGCCGTACGAGCCGCCGCCGGTGCGCACGCCGCCGGAGCCGCTGGAGGCGGAACTGCGACACTGCTGGTATTCGTTGCTGGTCTCGCCGAAGGTGGCGCGCACCTCGTCGCAGCGGTCGCGGCTGCATTGTTTCAACAGCATCACCAGCAGCACGATCACCACGATGGCGATGATCAGCGTGCGGGTCACGGGCAGCCCGCTGCCGCTCAGGGGCGACGCGTCGCGGGCCAGCGCGGCCGTCGTGTCGGCGGGCAGCCTGAAGGCACGGGCAATCGTGCCGGCCTCCAGCGTCTGGCCGGCCGACCAGGTGATCTCGGCGCCGGTCTGCTCACGGTTCAGCCGCTTGCCGCCCACCGCGTAGTCGATGTTGGCGGTGCGCTGGCCGCGTTCGAGCTTCCAGTAGAACTCGCCCAGCACGTAGGTGATCTGGCCGGTGTACGCGTAGAGCTTGCGGTAGCGTTCGTTGCGCCAGACGGCCTGGTCGCCGAGCACCTGCGGCGCGCCGGTGAGGGGGGTGGCCCAACTCCAGCCATCCTCGGCATCCACCAGGAAGGTGAAACCCTCGCTCCGGTTGTAGAGCAGGTATTCGCGCCAGTACACCCGCTCATCGTCGGGGTCGTCGGGGATCTCGCAGCGCTCGACATAGCCCACCACCTGCCAGGGCTTGGCCGGCCCGCCCAGGGCCAGGGTGGCCGTGGCGCCCAAGGGCAGCTGCGGCGTACCGCCCGCCACCTGGGGTGATTCCTGGACGTAGTGGGCCAGGTCACCGGCCGCCCCCTGCGCAACATCGACCACGGCGTGGCACTGCGGGCAGGCGATGGACACCGTGGTGGACAGCTGCACCGTCAGCGCCGCGCCGCAGTTCGGGCAGGACAGGCCGCGCGCGCCGAGCGTCTTCTCGGCGGCGTCGGTGCGCAGGCCTGTGAGCGCCAGTTCCGACAGCGCCGCGCTGCGGCCCACGCTCCACCGCGGGCCGGCCGGGTCGGCGTAGTCCAGCGTGGCCACTTCGTCCTGCGGGTTGCGCAGATCGGCCACCACGAACTCGGCCCCGAGCCGTGGCGCCAACGGCAGTTCGCCTTGCGCCGCGGACAGCTGGGCGCGGGTGACCGAGGCCACCTGCCAGGCCCGGTCCGCCAGCATGAGCGACTGGCCCGCCCGCAGGGCCGCTGCCGCGGGCGCGCCCGGCGGCACGGGCCCGTCGAAGGCCATCACGTAACGCCCGTTGTCCTCGGACAGCCAGCCGCTCTTGCCGCTGTCGAACAGGGCGTGCCACTCGTTCCAGCTCCCCTCCGGGTATTGCAGCTGCAGGCGGCCGATCAGGGTGAAGGCCAGGCCCTGCCAGCGCCCGGCCGCGCCCAGCTGCAAGGGCGAATGGTCGTCGAACAGCTCGGCCGATTCGCCGGTGCGCCGCAAGGTGTCGCCGTCGCGGGCCAGCGTGCTGCGGCAGAAGCTGCACACCGCGATGGGCGAAGCCGCCGACGCAAACTCGACCGGCGCGCCGCAGTTGGGGCACGCAGCGCGCCAGGTGCGCTGCGGCGTCTCGCCGGTGGCCACGGGGGGTGCGGGGTCTCAGCCTGTCAGGCGAGCTTCTTCAGCAACTCGGCCTTCTTGGCGCTGAACTCTTCCTCGGTGAGGATGCCCTTGGCTTTCAGGTCGGCCAACTTTTCCAGCGTGGCGATGATCTCGTCGGGCTTCAGGGACGCGGCGGCCGCTGCACCTGCCGCTGCGGCGCCGCCTTGCAGGCCCTGCGACAGGCTCTGTGCCAGCACCTGGCCCAGCGCCACGCCGGCGCCCAGCCCCATGGCGTCGCCGGCAATGCCGCTGCCAACGCCCGCCGCCGCACCCGCGCCCATGCCGCCGATGGCCTGCGCCGCCTGGTACTGCGTGAACTTGTTCAGGTCGTTGCCCACCATGCCCATGCCGATGCGCTGGTCGAGCGTTTTCTGCAGTTCCTCGGGCAGCGAGATGTTCTGCACCGTCACGGTTTCCAGCGCGAGCCCGAGCAGCGCGAACGCCGGCGCGGTGGCTTCGCGCAACTGCTTGGCGAACTCGACCTGGTTGGCCGCCAGGTCGAGGAACGGAATGCCGGCCGAGGCCACCGCGTCGCTGATGTGCTGCAGCATCAGGGCGCGCAACTGGCCATCGAGCTCATGGGCCGTGTAGGTGTCGCGTGTGCCGGAGATCTGCAGGTGGAAGGTCTTCGCGTCGGCGATGCGGTAGGCGTAGTTGCCGAAGGCGCGCAGCCGCACGGCGCCGAAATCCTTGTCGCGGATGGTCACGGGTTGCGTGGTGCCCCAGCGCTGGTCGATCTGCTGGCGGGTGCTGAAGAAGTAGACGTCGCTCTTGAAAGGGCTCTCGAAGAGCTTGTCCCAGTTCTTGAGGTACGTCAGCACCGGCAGGGTCTGCGTGGTGAGCGTGTAGCGCCCCGGGCCGAAGACGTCGGCCACCTTGCCCTCGTTGACGAACACCGCCACCTGCGATTCGCGCACGGTGAGCGAGCCGCCGTACTGGATCTCTCGGTCGGCCACCGGATAACGCCAGGCCAGCACGCCATCGGCGGGCTCGACCCACTCGATGATGTCGATGAACTGTTTCTTGAGGAAGTCCATCAGGGCCATGGGCGGGTTCCTTTCGTGCCGGACTTCGGATGCCGGCGCGGGGAAATCATACGGCGGCGCCCGGGCCGGGGCATTGAATACTTCGCGGCGGGAGTCCGCGGCCTGCCGCGCTCAGGCGGGGAACAGGAACCGCAGCGGCGCGTCCATCCGCGCCCGCCAGGCAGCCTCGTTGTGGTCGGCGCCCTCGAAGGCCCGCACGATGAAGTCGCGCCCTTCCAGGTGGCCCTGGGCCTTCAGCCAGGCGCTCACCTTGGCCTGCACCGGGCCGTAGGCCGCATCCAGGCCCACGGTGCCGTGGTCGAAGTACAGGCGTGGGCCTGGCGGAAAGGTGGCACCCGAGGCGATCTCCTCCTCGATCTTCGGCGTGGCCGCGCCCGGCCCGGGCACGTAGGCCGGGAACGGGAAGTGGGTCGACATGCAGCCCGCGCGCCCGAAGACGTCGCCGTGCTTCCACGCCAGGTAGAAAGAGATCAGTCCCCCCATCGACGAGCCGATCGTGCCGGTGTTCGCAGGGCCCGAGGCGGTGCGCCATTGGCCGTTCACGCGGGGCATCAGTTCCTCGATCAGGAAGCGCGCGTAGGCAGGCCCTTCGTCCCAGGGCGAGTACTCCTGCAGCCGCCGGCTGGTGTTCCAGACGCCCACCACGATCACGGGCTGCATGCCCCCGGCCTGCACACTTCGCACGACGGCCTTGTCCACGCCCCAGTCGATGCCGCCCGCGGCCATGCGCGGGTCGAACAGGTTCTGCCCGTCGTGCATGAACAGCACGGGGTAGCGCCGGGTCCCCGACGCCTCGTAGCCCGGCGGCAGCCAGACCTCCACATGGCGCTTCTGGCTCAGGTGGCGCGAGGCCACGTCCTGCCAATACACCAGTTGGCCCACCACGCCCGACCCCGCGGGGTCGGCCATGTACTGCGTCGGGTCCTTCTTGAAGCTCACCACCACCACCGGCACGGTCTTGTCGGTGTCGGCCACCGCATGGAAGTTGGGCATGACCGTGCCCGAGGGTCCCAGGCCTTCGCGGTCCCATGAGCCCAGCGTGAGCTTGAACTCGAAGGCCGTTCCATCGGGCATCTGCAACTCGGCGGTGCGCTCGCGGCCCGTGCCCTGCATGGCCAGCTTCTTCGGGTCCCAGGGGCCGAGTTCCGGGCGGTCGCCGGTGAGGTAGACCACACCGGTGCCCTCGGGCACCTGCGCCCGCACGGTGATGCGTCGCAGCGCCTGTGCGCCTGAGGTGAGGGGCATGGCGCCCAGACCTGCCAGGGCCAGCGATGCCTTGCGTCGGCTCATCATCGATCGTCTCCGCCACTGCTCGGATGTGCAGTATCGCGCGGCATGGTGCGGGCCTTTCAGGCCGCGGTCGCGGCCGCGTGCAGCAGCAGCGGGGCGTCGTGCGCCTGGAGGAAAGCCGCGCCCTGCTCGATGACGAAGTAGCGGAAGGCCTCGGCCGCGGGCGACAGCACCTTGGAGCCCAGGTGCACCACGTTCCACATGCGCATGACCGGCGTGCCGGCCACGTCCAGCACCTGCAGCAGTCCGCTGCGCAATTCCAGGCCCACGGTGTGCAGCGACAGGAAGCTCAGGCCCAGGCCGGCGATGACCGCCTGCTTGATGGTCTCGTTGCTGGACATTTCCATGGTGATGCGCGGCGCGAAGCGGTGCTCGGCAAAGAAGCCCTCCATCGCGTTGCGCGTGCCCGAGCCGTGCTCGCGGGCGATGAAGGCATAGGGTGCCAGCGCGGTGACGGGGGCCTGCGCCACGCGCAGCAGCGGGTGGCCCGGCGGCGCCACGAAGACCAGCGGGTGCCGCGCGAAGGACTCGCTGCGCGTGGCCAGCTCGCGCGGGGGTCGGCCCATGATGGTGAGGTCGGCCTCGCCCGTGTGCATCAAGGCGACCAGCTGCTCGCGGTTGCCCACCACCTTCAGGCGCACGTCGATGCCCGGATGGTCCTGGTGGAAGCGCGCCAGCAGATGGGGCACGAAGTACTTGGCGGTGCTGACCATGCCGATGGTGAGCATGCCGCGCTCCACGCGCTTCAGGCGTGCCATGGCGTCGTCGGCCTCCTTCAGTGTGGCCAGCAGCCGCTTGGCGTGGACCAGGAAGTACTCGCCCGCGGTGGACAGCACGACGGTGCGCCCCTGGCGGTCGAAGAGCTGCAGGCCGACCTGCGTCTCGACCTCCTTGATCTGCATCGACACCGCCGGTGGCGTGAGGTGCAGCGACTCGGCCGCCCGGGCCATGCTGCCGGACTGGGCGACCTCGGTGAATACCCGGAGCTGCCGGAAGGTCACGTTCATGGGTCAGCTTTCCCTGATCTGAAACGAAAGAAGTTCTGACTTTCACTGAATGAACCTGCACCCTACAGTGGCTTGGCACCGACGTCAAACCACGAGGAACGCCATGAACCACCCTTCTGAGCCGGGCTTGCTGACCGAAGCCACCGACATCACCGCCAACGCCAAGAAGCGCTACTCGGCCGGTGTGCTCAAGTACCGCCAGATGGGCTACTGGCAGCCCGAATACGTGCCGCTGGACACCGACACGATCTGCCTGTTCCGCATCACCCCGCAAGAGGGCGTGGACCCGGTGGAAGCCGCGGCTGCCGTGGCCGGCGAGAGCAGCACCGCCACCTGGACGGTGGTGTGGACCGACCGCCTGACGGCCTGCGACAGCTACCGCGCCAAGGCCTACAAGGTCGAGGCCGTGCCCGGCCGGCCCGGCGAGTTCTTTGCTTGGGTGGCCTACGACCTGATCCTGTTCGAGGAAGGCTCGATCGCCAACATGACGGCCAGCCTGATCGGCAACGTCTTCAGCTTCAAGCCGCTGAAGGCCGCCCGCCTGGAAGACATCCGCATTCCGGTGGCCTATGTCAAGACTTTCCAGGGCCCGCCCACGGGCCTGATCGTCGAGCGCGAACGCCTGGACAAGTTCGGTCGCCCGCTGCTGGGCGCCACCACCAAGCCCAAGCTGGGCCTGAGCGGGCGCAACTATGGCCGCGTGGTGTACGAGGGCCTGAAGGGCGGCCTGGACTTCATGAAGGACGACGAGAACATCAACTCGCAGCCCTTCATGCACTGGCGTGACCGCTTCCTGTACGTGATGGACGCGGTGAACAAGGCCAGCGCCGCCACCGGCGAGGTCAAGGGCAGCTACCTCAACGTCACGGCCGGCACGATGGAGGCCATGTACGAGCGCGCCGAGTTCGCCAAGGACCTGGGCAGCGTGATCGTGATGGTCGACCTGGTGATCGGCTACACGGCTATCCAGAGCATGGCGTTGTGGGCGCGCAAGAACGACATGATCCTGCACATGCACCGGGCCGGCCACGGCACCTACACGCGCCAGAAGAACCACGGCGTGAGCTTCCGCGTGATCGCCAAGTGGCTGCGCCTGGCCGGCTGCGACCACCTGCACACCGGCACGGCCGTGGGCAAGCTCGAAGGCGACCCGCTGACCGTGCAGGGCTACTACAACGTCTGCCGCGACAGCTACACCAAGCAGGACCTGCCGCGCGGCCTGTACTTCGACCAGGACTGGGCCGACCTGAAGAAGGTGATGCCGGTGGCCAGCGGTGGCATCCATGCCGGGCAGATGCACCAGCTCATCGATCTTTTCGGCGACGACGTGGTGCTGCAGTTCGGCGGCGGCACCATCGGCCATCCGGCCGGCATCCAGGCCGGCGCGGTGGCCAACCGCGTGGCGCTGGAGTGCATTGTCAAGGCCCGCAACGAAGGCCGCGACATCAAGAACGAAGGCCCCGAGATCCTGCAGAAGGCCGCCCAGTTCTGCACGCCGCTGAAGCAGGCGCTGGACACCTGGAAGGACGTGTCGTTCAACTACGCCTCGACCGACTCTTCGGACTACACCGTGCAGCCCTCCGTGGCCTGATCAGGAGCAACCGCCATGATGACCAACCCCACCGGCCGCATCACC
>CAIJPE010000104.1 GCA_903822435.1 uncultured beta proteobacterium
CAACATGACCATCGCGCCGGGCATCTTCGGCACGCCGATGATGTTCGGCATGCCGCAGGCCGTGCAGGATGCGCTGGCCGCCAGCGTGCCCTTCCCCAGCCGCCTGGGCACGCCGCAGGACTACGCCAAGCTGGTCAGGCATATCCTCGAGAACGACATGCTCAACGGCGAAGTCATCCGGTTGGACGGGGCGATCCGGCTGGCGCCGAAGTAAGGCCATGGGCCCGCCCCGGCGGGCCCCGTCACTCCAGCCGCTTGACGCGCGCTGAACGGTTGAGCCGTTCCACTTCCAGGAAATAGGCCCCCAGTGCACCGCGGCGGATGCGGACCTTCGGGTTCTGCAGGTACACCGCGCTGCTGGACTCGTCCACCACCTGCCACACCTGCCCGTTGGCCAGGCGGATCTTGTCGCGCGGGCTCCAGCCTTCGAAGGTGCCGGTGTAGCGGGTTTCGATCGACTCCAGCGAGGTCAGGCGGGGATCCTGGCCGAATTGCTCGGGGGTCTGCCGCGGTGGCGCGGCCGGTGCAGGGGCGATGGAGGCCGCCGCAGTGACAGGCGCCACGGCAGCCGTTGGCACTGCGCCGGGCTTTGCGCTGTTTGAAGCCGTCGGCAACACCGCGTCGTAGCAGGCCAGCCGCTGGGCTGTATCGGCCATGGTCCGGCATTTGAGCCAAGCGGCATCGTCTGCATGGGCCGTTGTTACAGCAAGGCAAAGTCCCAGCCCGCTCCATGCGATCGCAAGATCTGATGATCGACAGATTCGTGGAACTGGCATGCTCGAACTCCAGAAATAAACATGGGGCCCTTGGCGGCCCCATCGAATCAACCCACGAATCAACAGTCGCGGCACGCGGGCGGTGAGCCCGCGTGCCGCAAATCGTCAGAACTTGTATTGACCTGCCACGTAGAACGTACGGCCGATCGGATCCGTGTAGCGGCCGTCGTAGCCGATCTGGTTGCCACCACCACCGCTTTGCAGGCTCAGCGGCGGCTTCTTGTCGGTCAGGTTCTTTACACCAAGCGTTACGTTCAACGCCTTGTTGTAGGTGTACTTGCCCTGCCAGTCGAAGGTGGTGTACGACGGAATGTCAAAGCCCGGGAACGCGACCGAATTGCCCAGCGAACCATCCGGGTTGGCCAGGAACACCGAGGAGCCAGCACCGTAGGACTGATCGTGATAGCCGGACTTGTAATGTGCCGCCAAGGTGTTCTGGAAGGCACCCGTGGTCAGCGTGGCCTGGAAATTCATGATCGTGCGGAACACGACCTGTTGATCGGGGCCGTACAGACCAAGGTCGGTGTTGAACGGCAGGCCTGGGCCGAAGTTGTACTGCTGCTTGATCATCTGCGTGCCGGTCCAGCGCGCCGCCAGATCACCGAAGTCAAACTTCGTGCGATAGCTGAAATCCCAGTCGATGCCCTGGTATTCCGCCTTGCCGCCGTTGAAAGGCAGTTGCTGGAAGGCGATGGTGCTGAACCCCGCTGGATCCTGGTACGGGTTGATGAACAAACTGGCATACGCTTGGGGATTGGCAAAGCCCACGTTCTCGGCGATGCCCTGCGAAAGGACCTGATTGCGGATCTTCACGTCCCACAGGTCCATGCCGATGGACAAGCCGCGGATCGGGTCGACGCGGAAGCCGACAGTCCACTGGTCCGACTTCTCGGGCTTCAGGCCCGCGTCGCCGGAAAGCCCGTTCGGCCCCGAAACGAGGTCGTACTGAGCCGAGCCCGGCAGGCAGCCGGCAGATCCCGGAAACGGGCAGGTGTAGCTGCCGGACGTGCTACCCGCGAAGGTAGCCGCCCCCGCGATGTCACTGATGTTCGGTGCCTTGAAGCCAGTGCCGTAGGAGGCCCGCAGCAACACATCCTCCATTGGTACGAAACGCACGGTGACCTTGCCCGTGGCCGAATTGAACGTGCTGCCCAGATCGGCATCCGCGATTTGAGGCTGCAGACCCGACACGGGATCCACGGCCGAGCTAAACACGTACTTGCTGTGCGTCTTCGCATAGCTGTCGTACCGCACCGCTGCCGTCACTTCCAGTTTTTTGGTCACGGGCAGCAGCAACTCGCTGAAGACGCCCCAGTTCGTGCGGCTGGCGTCGAATGGCACCTGGCCGTAGTTTCCGCCGACAGGATAGTCCTGCGACGCGGGCTGGGTCGAGAAACCACTCTGGGAGAGGATCAGGTCACTGTAGCCGACCTTGTAATGGGTGTACGAATAGTCTCCACCCACCGACACGATGGACGTACCGCCAGCTAACTGCCACAGGTCACGCTGAGCGCTCACGCGCAGGGTGTTCAGGTCGGAAGTGGACTTGGAAAACTCTGAACCCAGAACAGCCGAAGACAGGGACGAGGCACCGGTCCCCTTGATGGGATCGTAGCTACCGGCCGCGACCGCTGCCACCAGTTGGTTGTAGTCGCTGTAGCCACCGGCAGCGGTGTCCGTCAGCTTGTTGTTCGAGAGTGTCAGGCTGGCCTTGTAATCCCAGCCCGCCGCCGCCCCATCCAGACCCACCGAGAAGTGCCGCGCGTCTGTCGTGTACTTGTCCGTTCGGCCCCCCAGGGAAACCGAGCGGTAGCCAGCTGTGGCAGTTCCGTTGCCGCCAAGGGTCAGGTTGTTCGCCGTGAGGAACGAAGTCACGTACGTGCTGAACAGGGATGGCAGGCGGGTGGTGCTCAGCACGAGAGGCTGCGCGGCCGGCGCGTACTGGGCCTTCATCTCGAACTTCGAGAGCGCGAGCTCGACCCACGCCGTGTTGTCGCCACCCAGCTTCACGCTTCCCTTGAACAGACCGCTGTCGCGCTTGGAACTGGGCAGGTCCTGCACGGTGGCAGCGTAATTGAAGCGGCAGGAGACACCGATGGCGCCCAGAGACCCGGTGCCCGTCGGATCGGCGATCACACCGGCCAGCGGCGAGCCGCAATTGCCGTTCTGGGTGTAATACGGGTTCAGGCTGTAGGACTTGGCGGTCGTCGAGGGGCTGCCGGTCGGGTAGGCCGAGAAGGTGATATTCGCTGGCTCGGTGTTTCCCGTGCGGTTGTTGAACAGGTAGTTCGTGCCGTTGTAGCTGAACGGGAAATACGCACCCGTCGCCGAGAACGGCCGATCCGAAGCCTGCAGCTTGTCCTGGTTGTCGTGGCTCAGCGTGAACAGAACGTTGAAGCCATCGGTATCGAGGTTGCCGAAGCCCTTGCTGACGCCGACGCTCCAGCTCTTCGCGCCCGGATGCTGCGGCCTGTTGTACGTGAAGGAGAGGACGCCATCGGTCTTGTTCTTATTTAGGATGAAGTTGACCACGC
>CAIJPE010000105.1 GCA_903822435.1 uncultured beta proteobacterium
CTGACCTGTGAGCTTGTAGGGCCAGGCGCCCGCGGTCAGGCCGACCACATGGCCGAGCTTGGATGCGGCGCTGCGCGCACCCGAAGGACCTTGGGTCGCCGCCCCTGCGGCGCCCGCCAGCCCGACAAGCTCAATCCGCCTGCTTGCGCAAAAACGCCGGGATCTCGATCTCGTCCATGCCGTTGCTGGCCAGTGCATCGACCTTGGCCGCCGCCTGGCTGCGTGCGCTGCGCCACACGCTGGGGGTGTTCAGGCCCTCGTAGCTGTGGGCCTGCGGCGCCGCGGCCACCGGTGCGGGCATGGCCACCTGGTTCAGGATGGGCAGGTTGTCGGTGCCCGTGCGCAGGTGCTGCTGCGGCTGCACCACCATCAGCGGGGGCGCACCGGTGCGGCCATCGTGCCCCTCGCGGCCGTGGCTGGCCTTGCGGACCGAACTGAGACCCGTGGCGATCACGGTCACGCGCAGTTGGTCGCCCAGGCTCTCGTCGTAGGCCGTGCCGTAGATGACGTGCGCATCGTCGGCCGCATAGCGGCGGATGGTGTTCATCGCATTGCGGCTCTCGGCCAGCTTGAAGGTGGCCTTGCTGGCCGCGATCAGCACCAGCACGCCGCGCGCGCCGCTCAGGTCGATGCCTTCCAGCAGCGGGCAGGCCACGGCGCTGTCGGCGGCCTTCGTGGCGCGGTCCGGGCCGCCGGCCACGGCGGTGCCCATCATGGCCTTGCCGGGCTCGCTCATCACGGTCTTGACGTCTTCGAAGTCGACGTTGACCAGGCCCGGGATGTGGATGATGTCGCTGATGCCGCCGACGGCGTTCTTCAGCACGTCGTTGGCGTGCGCGAAGGCTTGTTCCTGGGTGACGTCGTCGCCCATCACCTCGAGCAGCTTCTCGTTGAGCACCACGATCAGGCTGTCGACGTTGGCTTCGAGTTCGGCCACGCCGTCATCGGCCTGCTTGCCGCGGCGCTTGCCTTCGAAGTCGAAAGGCTTGGTCACCACGCCCACGGTCAGGATGCCCATCTCCTTGGCCACGCGCGCGATCACGGGGGCCGCGCCCGTGCCCGTGCCGCCGCCCATGCCGGCGGTGATGAAGAGCATGTGAGCGCCGGCGATGGCCTGCTTGATGCTCTCGATGGCCTCTTCGGCCGACACGCGGCCCATCTCGGGCTTGCTGCCGGCACCGAGGCCGGTCTTGCCCAGTTGCACCAAGGTGCCTGCGCTGCTGCGGTGCAGGGCCTGGGCATCGGTGTTGGCGCAGATGAATTCCACACCCTGGACACCGTCGCCAATCATGTGTTCGACGGCGTTGCCGCCGCCTCCGCCGACGCCGATGACCTTGATCTGGGTGCCTTCGTCAAATTCGTCGATCATTTCGATGGGCATGTGAGCCTCCTGGAAAAAGTGCAGTTGCCGTGATTGCTGAACGCGCTGAGAAACGGGGCTTCTTCAAACGGATCTAAGACCTGACTTCGGTCCGACATCGAGCCCCTCCTTGAAACCATCTGGACACTAGAAATTCCCGAGAAACCAGTCCCTGGCGCGGGTCACCAGGTTCTTGACGGACCCCGCCTGTGCCGCCGCCTTGTGGCCGCGGGCCCGGGCCATCCGGGCTTCTTCCAACAAGCCCATGACGGTCGCCGAACGGGGGTTGGCCACCATGTCGTACAGGGCCCCGCTGTACAGCGGCAGGCCCTTGCGGACCGGCTTGAGGAAGATGTCTTCGCCCAGCTCCACCATGCCGGGCATGACGGCCGAGCCGCCGGTGATGACCATGCCGCTGGACAGCAGCTCTTCGTAGCCGCTTTCGCGGATGACCTGCTGCACCAGCGTGAAGATCTCTTCCACGCGGGGTTCGATCACGCCGGCCAGGGCCTGGCGGCTGAGCATGCGCGGCGCGCGGTCGCCCAGTCCGGGCACTTCCACCTGGTCGCCGGGGTCGGCCAGCAGCTGCTTGGCCACGCCGTGCTCGACCTTGATCTCTTCGGCGTCCTTGGTGGGCGTGCGCAGGGCCATGGCGATGTCGCTGGTGATCAGGTCGCCGGCAATCGGGATCACGGCCGTGTGGCGCACACTGCCGTCGGTGTAGATCTGCACGTCGGTGGTGCCCGCGCCGATGTCGACCACGGCCACGCCCAGGCTCTTCTCGTCATCCGTCAGCACGGCCGCCGCGCTGGCGCTGGGATTGAGCACCAGCCGTTCGACCTCCAGGCCGCAGCGGCGCACGCACTTGAGGATGTTCTCGGCCGCGCTCTGGGCGCCGGTGACGATGTGCACCTTCACCTCCAGCCGGCTGCCGCTCATGCCGACGGGCTCCTTCACCTCGTGCCCGTCGATGATGAATTCCTGCGGCTCCACCAGCAGCAGCCGCTGGTCGTTGGGGATGTTGATGGCCTTGGCCGTCTCCACCACGCGCGCCACGTCCACGGGCGTGACTTCGCGGTTGTCGCGCACGATGACCATGCCCGTGGAGTTCTGCCCGCGGATGTGGCTGCCCGTGATGCCGGTGTAGACGCGGTCGATCTTGCAGGCGGCCATCATCTCGGCCTCTTTCAACGCCTGCTGGATGCTCTGCACCGTGGCGTCGATGTTGACCACCACGCCACGCTTCAGGCCATGGGTGGGGGCCACGCCCAGGCCGGCCACGCGCAGTTCACCGTCGGGCATGACCTCGGCCGCCACCACGATCACCTTGGCGGTGCCGATGTCCAGTGCGAACACCATGTCCTTGAATTCCTTGGCCATGCTTTCGCTTCCCTCTCTAGTTCTGCCTGGCCGCCCCGGCCGCGGGGCCGGTGGCGGATGGTGTGGTGCTGACGCCGCGCAGCCGCACGGCATAGCCGTCGGCATGGCGCAGGTCGGCGTATTCCAGCGGCTGGCTCCAGCGCCCGGTGACCTGCGAGAAGGTGCGTGCAAATCGCTCCGTGCGCGCCACCAGCTCATCGGGGCTGCCGCGGCCGATCTCGATCGTGGCGCCGTTGTCGAGCTGGGCGCGCCAGGAGCCGCGGCCCGAGAGCTCGAGCCGCTCGACCACCATCTCCAGCGGCGCCAGCACCGGCTGCAGCCGTCGGTACAGGGTCAGCATCTGCGCGGAGGTGCCTTCGGGCCCGGCGAAGGTGGGCAGGCCGTCGTCCTCCACGTCGCCCACATTGGCCTCGAAAAGCTCGCCGTAGGTGTTGACCAGCTTGTCCATGCCGGGGTCGTCGCCGTACGCGTCCCACAGCGCGGCGGGGCGGTGTTCTTCCAGGCTCACGGCCAGGCGGTCGGGCCACACCCGGCGCACCACGGCTCGGCGCACCCAGGGCACCGATTCGAAGGCGCGGCGGCCCTGCTGCAGGTCGATGCTGAAGAAGTTGCCCGACAGGCGCGGCGTGGCGTTGGCCCGCACGGTGGGCACGCTGTTGCGCGCCAGGTCGCCATCGAGCTGGATGCTGCGGATGGGGAACAGCGGCGAGCGCATCAGCCACAGCACACCGGCGGCCGCCGCGGCTGCGGTGGCCAGCACGAACACCGTCCCGGCCGCCGCATTCATCAGGCGGATGTCGGCCGGCAGCGCAGGCGCGCTGCGCGGCGGTTGGGCGGTGGTTGCGCTGAGGGTGGCCATGGCGGGCGGGCTTCAGGGGCGCGTGGCGTCCAGGCCGGCCTGCTGCAGCAGCAGCAGGCACAGCGCTTCGTAGGAGATGCCGGCGGCGCGGGCCGACATCGGCACCAGCGAGTGGCTGGTCATCCCCGGGCTGGTGTTCATCTCCAGCAGGAAGATCTTGCGGTCCGGGTTCGCGCCGGCGGTGCGCATCATCAGGTCGGCACGGCCCCAGCCCCGGCAGCCCAGGGCGTGGTAGGCAGCCAGCGTCAGGCGCTGCACTTCGGCCTCTTCATCGGGCGCCAGTCCGCTCGGGCAGCGGTAGCCGGTGTCTTCCGAGAAGTACTTGTGCTCGTAGTCGTAGTTGCCGTCGGGCGCATCGATGCGCACCACGGGCAGAGCGCGGGCCGTCGCGCCCTGGCCGATCACCGGTCAGGTGAGCTCTGTGCCTTCGATGAAGGCCTCGCACAGGACATCGGCGTCGTACTGCGCGGCCAGGGCCACGGCAGCCTGCATCTGCGAGTAGCCGGCCACCTTGGTGATGCCGATGGAAGAGCCTTCGCGCGGCGGCTTGACGATCAGCGGCAAGCCCAGGGTGTCGGGCACGCCCAGCACCTGGTCGCGGCCCTGCTGCCCGGGCGCCAGCCATTGCCATGGCGGCGTGGGCAGGCCGTCGGCCTGCCACAGGCGCTTGGTCATGACCTTGTCCATCGCGATCGCCGAGGCCATCACGCCCGAGCCGGTGTAGGGGATGCCCAGCAGTTCCAGCGCACCCTGCACCGTACCGTCTTCGCCATGCCGGCCGTGCAGCGCAATGAACACCCTGGCAAAGCCGTCGCGCCTCAGGTCGAGCAGATCGCGCTGTGCAGGGTCGAAGGCGTGGGCGTCCACGCCCTGGGATTGCAGAGCCGCCAACACGCCTGTGCCGGACATCAGCGACACCTGGCGCTCGGCGCTGGTGCCGCCCAGCAGCACGGCCACCTTGCCCAAGGTCGCGGGGCTCATGCGCACGTCCGCACTCATCGAAGACCTCCGTTGGCTTCCAGCAATTGCGCCGGCACGCGGCCGATCGACCCGGCCCCCAGCGTGAGCACCACGTCGCCTTCGCGGGCCATTTCCCGGATCGCCCCGGGCATGTCGGCCACCGATGGCACGAAGCGCGGCACCAGGCCGCTGCCGGCCGCGACGGCGTCGGCCAGGCTGCGGCCATCGGCGCCCGCGATCGGAGCCTCGCCGGCGGCGTAGACCTCGGTCAGCACCACCGAGTCAAAACGGGCGAGCACCTCGACGAAGCCTGCAAAGCAGTCGCGCGTGCGGCTGTAGCGGTGCGGCTGGAAGGCCAGCACCAGTCGGCGCCCCGGGAAAGCGCCGCGCGCCGCGCCCAGCACGGCCGCGATTTCGACCGGGTGGTGGCCGTAGTCATCGATCAGGGTGTAGCGGCCACCGCCCAGTGCGGGCAATTCGCCGCGGCGTTCGAAGCGGCGGCCCACGCCGGCAAACTGCGCCAGGGCGCGTTGGGCGGCTTCGTCCGGCAGGCGCAGCACCTGCGCCACGGCCAGCGCGGCCAGCGCGTTGCGCACGTTGTGCAAGCCCGCCAGGTTGAGCGTGACGGGCAGGTCGGCCGCGCCGCGGCGCTGCACCACGAAGCGCATGCCACCGCCTGGCACGGCCCGCACGTCCACGGCGCGCAGGTCGGCGCCTTCGGACAGGCCGTAGCGCACCACCGGCCGCTCCACGCGGGGCAGGATGGCCTGCACGCCGGGGTCGTCGGTGCACAGGATGGCGCGGCCGTAGAACGGCAGCCGGTGCAGGAACTCGACGAAGGCGCCCTGCAGGCGGCCCAGGTCGTGGCCGTAGGTCTCCATGTGGTCGGCGTCGATGTTGGTGACCACGCTGACCACGGGGCTCAGCAGCAGGAACGACGCATCGCTTTCGTCGGCCTCCACCACGATGTGCTCGCCCTGCCCCAGGTGGGCGTTGGCCGCGGCGCTGGTGAGCTTGCCGCCGATGATGAAGGTGGGG
Organism: uncultured beta proteobacterium; assembly: GCA_903822435.1. Lineage (GTDB taxonomy): Bacteria > Pseudomonadota > Gammaproteobacteria > Burkholderiales > Burkholderiaceae_C > Rubrivivax. The sequence continues at coordinate 5,598 of CAIJPE010000105.1, forward strand.
TCCACGCCGGCTTCCATCAGCACGCTGGCCACCAGCGAGGTGGTGGTGGTCTTGCCGTGCGTGCCCGCGATGGCCACGCCGCTGTAGGTGCGCATCAGTTCGGCCAGCATGGCCGCGCGCGGCACCACGGGGATGCCCATGGCGCGGGCAGCCAGCACCTCCGGGTTGTCGGCCCGCACGGCGGTGCTGGTGACCACCGCCTGCGCGGCGCCCAGGTGGGCGGCGTCGTGGCCGATGACGATGGCCAGGCCCAGCGAGGCCAGGCGGCGCGTGGCTTCGCTGTCGACCTGGTCCGAGCCCGAGACCGTGTAGCCCTGGCGGTGCAGGATTTCGGCGATGGCGCTCATGCCCGCGCCGCCCACGCCGATGAAGTGGATGTGCTGCAAGACGTGCTTCACGGCGTCACCAGCTTCTGGATTTCGTCGGCCACCCGGGCCGCCGCTCGGGGGCGGGCCAGGCTGCGCGCCCGCTCGGCCATGGCCAGGAGGTTGTCGCGGGTGGTGCCGCGGAGCACGTCGGCCAGCCGCCGTGGCGTGAGCTCGGCCTGGGGCAGGTGGATGGCGGCGCCATGGGCCGCCATCATCGTGGCGTTGTCGCGCTGGTGCGTGGTGGTGCTGGCGATCAGGGGCACCAGCACGGCCGGCACGCCAGCCGCGCACAACTCGCTCACGGTGATCGCCCCGGCCCGGCAGACCATCAGATCGCAGGCCGCCAGGCGGGCGGGCATGTCGTCGATGAAAGGCAGCACCTCGGCGGCGATGCCGGCATCGCGGTATTCGGCCTGCACCGCCCCGGCCTGTGCGGTGCCGGTCTGGTGGACGATGCGCGGCCGTTCGGCCGGCGCCAGAAGGGCCAGCGCCTGCGGCAGTACCTGGTTGAGCACCTGGGCGCCCAGGCTTCCGCCGACCACCAGCAACTGCAAGGGGCCCTGCCGGTGCGCCCAGCGCTGGCCGGGCGCGGGCAGTGCTTCGATCTCGGCGCGCACGGGGTTGCCGGTGACCACGGCGTGGCGGGTGCGCGCGGCGGCTTCCCCTTCGAAGCCGAAGGCCACGCAGTCGGCCACCGGCATCAAGGAGCGGCTGCTCATCAGCAACGACGCGTCGGCGTTCACCAGCACCAGTGGCTTGTTCAGCAGCGAGGCCATCAGGCCGCCCGGGAAGCACACGTAGCCGCCCATGCCCAGCACCGCATCGGCGCCACGCCGGCGAAGGATGCGCAGGCAGTCCCAGAAACCCTTGAGCAGGCGCAGCCCGCCCGTGAGCGTGTGCATCGGGCCCTTGCCGCGCAGGCCCGAGAAGGTGATGGTGTCCAGCGCGATGCCGGCGGCCGGCACGAGCTTGTTCTCCATGCCGTGCGAGGTGCCCAGCCAGCTCACGCTCCAGCCACGGCCGAGCATCTCGCGAGCCACGGCCAGGCCCGGCACGATGTGCCCGCCGGTTCCGGCCGCCATGATGACGAGGTGCGGCATCACGCTCGCCCTCCGCGCATGAGCGTTCGGTTCTGGCTTCGCCCAAGCCTCACTGCCGCCTGCCTGCGGCATGCGGCCGCGCTGCTCGCGCTGCGCACGGTCAGCGTGCTCATGCGCGCCCTCCGCGCATGAGCGTTCGGTTTTCAATATCCACCCGCAGCACCATGGCCAGCGCGATCAGGTTGATCAGGATCGCCGAGCCGCCATAGCTCATCAGCGGCAGCGTCAGCCCCTTGGTCGGCAGCAGCCCGAGGTTCACGCCCATGTTGATGAAGGCCTGGAAGCCCATCCACAGGCCGATGCCCTGGCAGAACAGGCCGGCGAACACGCGGTCCAGCGCGATGGCCTGGCGGCCGATGTAGAAGATGCGGCGGGTGAGCCAGAAGAACAGCACGATGACCGTGGCCACGCCGGTGAAGCCGAGTTCCTCGCCGATGACGGCCAGCAGGAAGTCGGTGTGGGCCTCGGGCAGGTAGTGCAGCTTCTCGACGCTTTCGCCCAGGCCCTGGCCGAAGATCTCCCCGCGGCCGATGGCGATCAGCGAATGGGTCAACTGGTAGCCCTTGCCCTGCGCGTACTTCGGGTTCCAGGGGTCGAGGTAGGCCAGGATGCGCTCGCGGCGCAGGTCGTCGAAGGCGATGATCAGGCCGAAGGTGATGATGATCACCAGGGCGATCAGGAAGAACATCCGTGCGTTGACGCCGCCCAGGAACAGGATGCCCATGGCGATGGTGGCGATCACGATGAAGGCGCCCATATCGGGCTGGCGCAGCAGCAGCGCCCCCACGAAGGCCACGGCCACCACCATCGGCGTGACGGCGCGGAAGAAGTTCTCGCGGGCATCCATGCGCCGCACCATGTAGTTGGCGGCATACAGGGCGATGGCCAGCTTGGCCAGTTCGCTGGGCTGGAAGTTCATGATGCCCAGGGGGATCCAGCGGCGCGAGAAGTTGACCACCTTGCCGATGAAGGGCACCAGCACGATCACCAGCAGCAGCAGCGAGATCACGAAGATCACCGGCGCCTGCTTTTCCCAGAAGCTGATCGGCACCTGCACCACCACCAGCGCCGCCACGAAGGCGATGGCCAGCGACAGGATGTGCCGCTGCAGGAAGAAGGTGGGTGAATAGGCGGCGAACTTGGGGTTGTCGGGCAGCGCCACGCTGGCGGAATACACCATCACCACGCCCAGCAGGATGAGCGCGCCCACCACCGCAACCAGGGTCTGGTCGAAGGCCATCAGTCGCACCGGGCGCACGCCGGCGATGTCGACTTGGTCCCGCACTGGCAAGCTGGTCGTGGGTGTACGGCGCGACGCCAGCCAGGACTTGAGGGTACCCAGGGCGGCGTTCACAGCACCTCCCCGCGATCCAGCGCGCGTTGCTGCACCGCCTGGACGAAGACGTCGGCGCGGTGGGCGTAGTTGCGGAACATGTCCAGGCTGGCGCAGGCCGGGCTGAGCAGCACGGCATCGCCCGGGCGGGCCTGCTCGAAACACCAGTCCACGGCCGCGGGCAGGGTGGCGTGGCGCTGCACGGGCAGGCCGGCCAGGGCGCCGAGGGCGGCCTCGATGGCAGCCGCATCGCGGCCGATGGTGGCCACGGCGCGGGCGTGGCGGGCCAGCGGCTCGGCCAGGGGCGCGAAGTCCTGCCCCTTGCCATCGCCGCCCAGGATCACCAACAGCCGGGCCGGCGATTTGTCGGCGCCCAGACCGTTGAGTGCCGCCACGGTGGCGCCGACGTTGGTGCCCTTGCTGTCGTCGTAGGCCTCCACGCCGCCCACCGAGCCGATGGGCTGCACGCGGTGCGGCTCGCCGGCGTATTCGCGCAGGCCATGCAGCATGGGCGCCAGCGGGCAGCCGATGGCCGTGGCCAGGGCCAGGGCCGCCAGCGCGTTGGCCGCGTTGTGGCGGCCGCGCACGCGCAGGGCGTCGGCTGGCATCAGGCGCTGGAGGTGGATCTCTTCTTCTTCGCCCTTCTTGCGCTTGATCGTTTCATCGCTGGGCAGGGCCCGTACCAGCCAGGCCATGCCGCCTTCGGTCACCAGGCCGAAATCGCCCGGGCGGAGGGGCGCTTCCAGGCCGAAGCGCACGATGGTGCGATCGCTGGGCTTGAGCTTGCCCTTGACCAGGACGGGCTCGGGCACCAGTGCTTCCACGCGCGGGTCGTCGCGGTTGATCACCATCACGGCCTGGCGGCCGTACACACGGGCCTTGGCGGCCGTGTAGGCGGCCATCGTGCCGTGCCAATCCAGGTGGTCCTGCGTGATGTTCAGCACCACGGCCGCGCTGGGCTCCAGCGCCCAGGTGCCGCCACCCTCTCCATCGAGCTGGAAGCTGGACAGTTCCAGCACCCACACCTCGGGCAGCCCGTCGGCATCGGCCAGCGCCGTGGCCAGGGTGTCCAGCAGCGTGGGGCCGATGTTGCCCGCCACCGCCACGCGCTTGCCGGCACGCGCCACCAGCAGCGCCGTCAGCGCGGTGGTGGTGGTCTTGCCGTTGGTGCCCGTGATCGCCAGCACCTGGGGGGCATAGGCCTGCGACTCCTTCAGGTCGGCCAGCGCCCGCACGAACAGGCCGAGCTCGCCCAGCACGGCCACGCCGCTGTCGCGGGCTTCCTGCAGCAGCGGCTGGATGCGGGGGTCGTGCGGCGGTAGGCCCGGGCTCTTGAGCACCAGCCGCATGCCTTCGAGCTGCGCCGGCTGCAACTCGCCGCCCAGGCGGCGCACACCGGGCAATTCGGCCTGCAGGGCGGATGCCTGTGGCGGCGTCTCGCGCGAATCCCAAACCGTCACGGCGGCGCCGAAGCGGGCGCACCAGCGGGCCATGGCCAGGCCGCTGTCGCCCAGGCCCAGCACCAGCACGGGGAGGTCGCGCAGGAAGTTCATGGCGCCGTCACCGCAGTTTCAGGCTGGCCAGGCCGATCAGGCACAGCAGCATGGTGATGATCCAGAAGCGCACCACGACCTGGGTCTCGGCCCAGCCCTTCTTCTCGAAGTGGTGGTGCAGGGGCGCCATCAGGAAGATGCGGCGGCCTTCGCCGTAGCGCTTGCGGGTGTACTTGAACCAGCCCACCTGCACCATCACGCTCAGCGCCTCGGCCACGAAGACGCCGCCCATGATGCCCAACACGATCTCCTGGCGGGTGATGACGGCGATGGTGCCCAGCGCGCCGCCCAGCGACAGCGCACCCACGTCGCCCATGAAGACCTGTGCCGGGTTGGCGTTGAACCACAGGAAGGCCAGGCCCGCGCCGGCCATGGCCGAACAGAACACCAGCAACTCGCCCGAGCCCGGAATGTGCGGGAACAACAGGTAGCGGCTGAACACCGCATTGCCGGTGATGTAGGCAAAGATGCCCAGGCAGCTGCCCACCAGCACCACCGGCATGATGGCCAGGCCGTCCAGCCCGTCGGTGAAGTTGACCGCGTTGCTGGCCCCCACGATGACGAACCACGTGAGGATGATGAAACCGAAGACGCCCAGCGGGTAGGTCACGGTCTTGAAGAAGGGCACCATCAGGTCGGCCCGCGGCGGCAGGGTGTTGGAGAAGCCGCTGCCCACCCAGCGCAAGAACAGTTCCAGCACGCGCAGGTTGCTGGTCTCGGACACGCTGAAGGCCAGGTACAGCGCGGCCACGATGCCGATCAGGCTCTGCCAGAAGAACTTCTCGCGGCTCTTCATGCCTTCGGGGTCCTTGTGCACCACCTTGCGCCAGTCGTCGATCCAGCCGATGGTGCCGAAGCCGAAGGTCACCAGCATCACCACCCACACGAAGCGGTTGGTCCAGTCGAACCACAACAGCGTGCTCACGCCGATGCCGATGAGCACCAGCACCCCGCCCATGGTGGGCGTGCCGCGCTTGCCCAGGTGGGCCTGCACGCCGTAGCTGCGGATGGGCTGGCCGATCTTCATCTCGGTGAGCTTGCGGATCACCCAGGGGCCGAAGGCCAGGCCGATGAGCAGCGAGGTCATGGCCGCCAGCACGGCGCGGAACGTGAGGTACTGGAAGACGCGCAGGAAGCCCAGGCTCTCGGGCGAGAGCTGCATCAGCCATTGCGACAGGCTAAGCAGCATGGGCACCCCCGGAGTCGGAGACCGACCTGGCCTGCAGGCCCGTGAAAGCCTTGACGACCTGTTCCATCTTCATGAACCGGGAACCCTTCACCAGCACCGACACCGCCTGCGGGCGGCCCTGCGCAAAGGCCTCAAGCAAAGCGGCCACGGTGCCGAAATACCGATCAGCGCCGGTATGCGCGCACAACGCGCCCACGGCCCAGAAGTGTTCGATGCCGCGTTCGCGGGCCGCCTCGCCCACCTCGGCATGGAAGCGCGGGCCGGACTGGCCGACCTCGCCCATGTCGCCCAGCAGCAGCCAGCGCGGGCCGGGCAAGGCGGCCAGCACGTCGATGGCCGCCAGCACCGAATCGGGGTTGGCGTTGTAGCTGTCGTCAACCAGCGTGACCCGCCGCCCGCCGATGTCCAGCGTGAGCAGCTGCGAACGCCCGGCCACCGGCTTGAAGGCAGCAAGGCCTTCGGCCACGGCCGACAGGGGCGCCCCGGCGGCCAGCGCTGCGGTGGCCGCGGCCAGGGCGTTGTGCACGTTGTGCCGGCCGGTCTGGTGCAAGGTAGTTGCCACGCGGCCTGCCGGCGTGTCCAGCACCAGCGACCAGGCATGGGCCTCGGCCTGCCACTGCGCCTGGGCCCGCACGTCGGCAGGCCCTTCCTGCGAGAACGTCCAGACGCGGCGGGCGCCGGCCAGGCCGCGCCACAGCGCGGTGTAGGCATCGCCGGCCGGCACCACCACCGTACCCGAGCCGTCGAGCGCCGGGATGACGGCGCCGTTCTCGCGGGCTACCGCTTCCACGCCGTCCATGAACTCCTGGTGCTCGCGTTGCGCGTTGTTCACCACGGCCACGGTGGGCGCGGCCCAGCCGGCCAGCCGGGCGATCTCACCCGCGTGGTTCATGCCCAGTTCGAGCACGGCCGCGCGGTGCGCGGGGCGCAGGCGCAGCAGGGTCAGCGGCACGCCGATGTGGTTGTTGAAGTTGCCGGCCGTGGCCAGCGCCGCGTCGCCCAGCCAGGCGCGCAGGATCGCGGCCGTCATCTGCGTGACGGTGGTCTTGCCGTTGCTGCCCGTCACGGCGATCAGCGGCAGGCTGAAGCGCCGGCGCCAGGCCGCGCCGAGCTGCTGCAGGCCCTGCAGGCTGTCGCCCACCTGCAGCCCGGGCAGCGCGGCGCTCAGGCCACGCTCGGCCAGGGCGGCCGGGGCGCCGGCGGCAGCGGCCTGGGCCAGCCAATCGTGCCCGTCGAAGCGCTCGCCGCACAAGGCCACGAAGAGGTCGCCGGGCATCAGGCTGCGGCTATCGCTGTGCACGCGGTCGATGCGGATGGCGCCGGCGCCCATCAGCACGCTGCCGGGCAGCAACTCGTGCGCTTCCTGCAGGGTCATCATGCGGCGGCCCCTTCGCGCCGGCGCAGGGCCGCGGTGACTTCCTGCACGTCGGAGAAGGGGTGCCGCACACCGTTCACTTCCTGATAGTCCTCGTGGCCCTTGCCGGCCAACAGGACCACGTCGCCCGCCGCAGCCAGGGCGATGGCGTGCGCGATGGCCTCGCGCCGATCCTCGAAGACGTCGACGTCGTCGTGGCCGGCCACGCCGGCCAGGACCTGCGAGAGGATGGCGCAGGGCACTTCGTCGCGCGGGTTGTCGCTGGTGAGCACCACGTGGTCGGCGCCACGCACGGCGATGGCGCCCATCAGCGGGCGCTTGGTGGCGTCGCGGTTGCCGCCGCAGCCAAAGACGCACCACAGCCGGCCACCCCGTGCAGCCGCCAGCGGGCGCAGAGCCTGCAAGACCTTGTCCAGGGCGTCGGGCGTGTGGGCGTAATCCACCACGGCGTCCACTTCACGCCCGGGCACGCGCTGCAGGCGGCCCGGCACGGCGGTGAAGCCGGCTGCCGACCCGGCCGCTTCGGCCAGGGGCACGCCCAGGGCGCGCAGGGCCCCGATCACGGCCAGCACGTTGCTGGCGTTGTAGTCACCCACCAGCGCCGTGCGCACGGTGGCCTGCTGGCTGCCTTCGCTCACCTCGAAGACCAGGCCATCGCCCTCGTAGCGCAGCGCCGTGGCTGCCAGCCGGGCGGGGCCCCTGCGCGAAACGGTCCAGACGCCGGGCAGCCGGCCCTCGAGTTCATCCGCCAGGGCGGCGCCGGGGCTATCGTCCACGTCGACCACGGCGGCTTTCAGCCCCGGCCAGTCGAAGAGGCCGCGCTTGGCGGCCCAGTAGGCCTGCATGCTGCCGTGATAGTCGAGGTGGTCCTGGGTGAAATTGGTGAACACCGCGACGTCGATGCGGGCTGCGTCCAGGCGGTGCTCCACGATGCCGATGGACGAGGCTTCCAGCGCGCAGGCCGAAAAGCCCGCATCGACGAAGCCCCGGAAGGCCGCCTGCAGGGTCACCGGGTCGGGCGTCGTCAGGCCCGTGGCCATCATCGATGCCTCCAACGGCGCGCTGCCAGCCCGCGGCGGCTCCCCCACGCCGAGCGTGCCCACCACCGCGCAGCGGCGTCCCAACGCGCTCAAGGCCTGCGCCGCCCACCACGAGACGCTGGTCTTGCCGTTCGTCCCCGTGACGGCCACCAGGTCCAGCACGGCACTGGGCTGGCCGTAGAAATGGTCGGCCACCTCGCCGCTGGCCACCTGCAGGCCCGGCAGCGTGGCCACGCGGGTGTCACGCCAGTCGAAGGCCTCGACGCCCTCGTCTTCCACCAGGCAGGCCGCGACCCCGCGGGCCAGCGCCCCCGACACATAGCGCCGGCCGTCGGTGGCGCGCCCGGGCCATGCGAAGAAGCCATCGCCCGGCTGCACGGACTGGCTGTGCGTGCGCAGCGCGCCGCGCACGCGCTCGGACAGCCACTGCGCGGCCTGGGGGGCGGAGGTCAGGCGGGTGAGCATCTCAGAAGCTTTCCTGCTCCGCAGGCATCGGCTTCGCATTGATCTGCGCCTTGACGTCGATATCGGGCGCCACGTTCATCATCCGCAGGGTCTGCTGCACGACCTGGCTGAAGACCGGGGCGGCGACATCACCGCCGAAGTACTGGCCATTGCGGGGCTCGTCGACCATCACCGCCACGATGATGCGCGGCGAGCCGATGGGGGCCATGCCCACGAACCAGGCGCGGTACTTGTCGCTGGCGTAGCCCTTGCCTTCCTGCTTGTGCGCCGTGCCGCTCTTGCCGCCCACCGAATAGCCGATGGTCTGCGCCTTCGGGCCGGTGCCGCCGGGGCCCGCGGCCAGCTGCAGCATCTTGCGGATCTCGCGCACGGTCTCGGGCTTGAAGACGCGCAGGCCCGCTACCGGGGCCTCGGCAGGGTCCTGGCGCTGGATGGTCACGGGGATGACGTCGCCCTGGCGCGCCAGCGGGGTGTAGGCCCGCGCCATCTGCAGCAAGGACGCCGACAGGCCGTAGCCATAGGCCATGGTGGCCTGCTCGACAGGACGCCAATTCTTGTAGGGCTTGAGCCGGCCGGTGACGGCACCGGGGAAGGCGATCTGCGGCTTCTGCCCGTAGCCCACGCTGCTGAAGAGCTCCCACAGTTCGCGGGCCGGCATCCCCAGGGCGATGCGTGCCGCGCCGATGTTGCTGGACTTCTGGATCACCTCCTGCACCGTGAGCGCTTGATGGGCGTGGGAATCCTTGACCACCAGCGGCCCGACCACCAGGCTGCCCGGTGCGGTGTTGATCAGGGTGTCGACCTTGACCCGGCCGGTGTCCAGGGCCAGGCCGACGACCAGCGGCTTCATCGTCGAGCCGGGCTCGAAGACGTCGGTGAGCGCCCGGTTGCGCATCACCTCGGGTGCGAGGTGCTGGCGCTGGCCCGGGTCGTAGCTGGGGTAGTTGGCCAGGGCCAGAACCTCGCCGGTCAGGCAGTCCAGCACCACCACGCTGCCGGCCTTGGCCTTGTTCTCGCGCACGGCATCGCGAACCCGCTGGTAGGCGAAGAACTGGACCTTGGAATCGATGGACAGGACGATGTCCTCGCCGTTCACCGGATCGGCCTGGTCGCCCACGTCCTCGACCACGCGGCCCAGGCGGTCGCGCACCACCGTGCGTTGGCCGGCCCGGCCTTCCAGGCGCTTCTGGAAGCCCAGCTCCACGCCTTCCTGGCCCTGGTCGTCGATGTTGGTGAAGCCCACGACGTGGGCCGCAGCCTCGCCCTCGGGGTAGCGACGCTGGTACTCGCGCACCTCCTGCACACCCTTCAGGCCCAGCGCCTGCACGTCCTTCCAGACGGCCTCTTCCAGGTGGCGGCGCAGGGTCACCGTGCCGGCGCCGCCGCCGTCCACGCGGTCGTCGAGTTCGGCTGCGGTCAGGCCCACCAGGCGGGCCAGGGCCTTGCGCTGGGCCGTGTCGGCGCTGAAGGTCTTGGGGTCGACCTGCACCGTGGGCAAGGCCACGCTGGTGGCCAGCACCAGGCCGTTGCGGTCGAGGATGCGCCCGCGGCTGGCAGCCAGCGGCAGCTTGTGCACGAAGCGCTTCTCGCCCTGGGCCTGGTAGAAGCCGGTGGCGAAGATCTGCAGGTGCAGGGCACGCCCGACCAGCAGCACGAAGCCGAGCCCGACCATGAACACGATGAAGCGCGAACGCCAGGGCGGCGTCTTGCTGGCCAGCAGGGGGCTGGTGGCGTAGTTGACGCTGCGCACGCTGTTGGCGGCCGCCCGTGCGGAGCGTGGCCCGTTGCCCGAAGGTGAGAGCTTCATTTGCCGGCCTCCGAGGCTGCCGGGTCGAAGACGTAGGCCGTGACCGCCGGCGTGGCCGTGCGCATCTTCAGCCGCTCGCGGGCAGTGCGCTCCACGCGCAGATGGGTGGCCTGCGCCTGGGCTTCGGCGTCCAGCCGCTTGTACTCGGCGTCCAGCTTGCCCTGCTCCAGGCGGGCCTGGTCCAGCGCGGCGAACAGGCGGCGCGAATCGTAGGCCGTCTTCACCAGAACCAGGCAGCTGGCCATCAGCGCCCCGATCAGGATGATGTTGATCTTCATCATGCCGCCACCTCGGTGCGCTCGGCCACGCGAAGCACCGCCGAGCGCGAGCGCGGGTTGGCCGCGATCTCGGTCGCGCTGGGCTTGATGCGTGCGATGGAGCGCAGCCGCATGGGCCGCGCCGGCGCGAAGGGCGCACGGCGGTCGACCTCATCGCGGCTTTCGCGGGCGATGAAGGTCTTGACGATGCGGTCTTCGAGCGAGTGGAAGCTGATGACCACCAGCCGGCCCTCGGGAGCCAGGACGGCCAGTGCGGCCTTCAGCCCTTGTTCGAGCGCTTCAAGTTCGGCGTTGACGTGAATCCGAAGAGCTTGAAAGGTGCGTGTGGCAGGGTTCTGGCCCGGCTCACGGGTCTTGACTGCACCAGCCACGAGCGCGGACAGCTCGGCAGTGGTGGCGACGGGTGCGCCTGCCTCGCGGCGAGCCACAACCGCCTTTGCAATCTGAACAGCAAACCGCTCTTCGCCATGGTCACGAATCACCTCTGCGATCTCCCGCACGTCGGCGCGGGCCAGGAACTGGGCCGCGGTTTCGCCGCGGGTGGTGTCCATGCGCATGTCCAGCGGCGCATCGAAGCGGAAGCTGAATCCACGCTCGGGGGTATCGATCTGCGGTGAGCTCACGCCCAGGTCGAGCAGCACGCCCTGCAGGTGCTCGATGCCGCGGGCCGGCAGCTCGGCCTGCATGTCGCTGAAGCTGGCGTGGCAGATCGAGAAGCGGCTGTCGGTGATCGCGTGC
>CAIJPE010000106.1 GCA_903822435.1 uncultured beta proteobacterium
GGCAGGCGCCGCGGTGCCCAAGGCCGTGCCGCTGGCTGCCCGCCGCACGGTGAAGCTGCCGGCGCCGCCACCCGCCCGCAACTGGGACGACTTCAAGCAGCAGGCCGCGCGCCGGATGGTCGCCGCGCACCCCGATGGCAGCTACATGGGCAAGCCGCCCGAGCCGCTGCTGGCCATTCCCGTGCTGGAGGTGGAACTCAACGCCGATGGTTCGGTACGCAAGGTGGTCGTGCTGCGCGAGCCGCGCGAAGCCAAGGACACCATCAGGATGGCCGTCGATGCGGTGCGCCGGGCGGGCCCCTACGGCGATGTCTCGCGCCTGTCCAGGCCGTGGAAGTTCGTGGCCGTCTTTCTGTACGACGATGAGCGCCGTTTCAAGCCCGCAGAGCTCGATCGGTGACCTTGGGCACAATCCCCCGATGTTCTTCACGATTCCCACGCTGCTGACCTGGGCGCGCATTGCCGCCATTCCGCTCATCGTGGGCGTGTATTACCTGCCCTGGGACATGGCCCACAAGAACCTCGCGTCCACCACGATGTTCGTGCTGTTCGCCTTCACCGACTGGCTGGACGGCTGGCTGGCCCGCAAGCTCGACCAGACCTCGGCCTTCGGCGCCTTCCTCGATCCGGTGGCCGACAAGATCCTGGTCTGCGCCTCACTGCTGGTGTTGCTGCAGCAGGACCGCGTGGACACGCTCGTGGCCCTGGTCATCGTCGGGCGCGAGATCGCCATCTCGGCGCTGCGCGAGTGGATGGCGCAGATCGGCGCCTCGCGCAGCGTGGCCGTGCACATGCTGGGCAAGCTCAAGACCGTGGCCCAGATGGTGGCCATCCCCTTCCTGCTGTACGACGGGCGGCTCTTCGGCGTGATCGACACGCGCCTGTGGGGCAGCTGGCTGATGGTCGGCGCGGCCTTGTTGACCGTCTGGTCAATGGCCTACTACCTGCGCAAGGCGATCCCCGAGATCCGCGCCAAGGCGCCGTGATGGGTGGGATTGCCGTGCCGGGGGCCGCGGGCCCCGGGTTGCCCCTTCAGCGCGCCGTGCCGGTGGTGTTCGTGCTCATCTGGAGCACGGGCTTCGTGGTGGCCCGGCTGGGCATGCCGCATGCGGATCCGCTGGCCTTCCTGTCCTTGCGCTTCGCGCTGTCGGCGCTGGCCTTCCTGGTGTGGCTGGGCCTGGCCCGCGCGCCCTGGCCGCAGGGCCGGGTGCAGTGGGGCCACCTGGCGGTCACGGGCGTGCTGATGCAGGCGGGCTACCTGGGCGGCGTCTGGTGTGCGGTCAAGGACGGCCTGGGCGCCGGCATGACCGCCTTGATCGTGGGTCTGCAACCGGTGCTGACGGCCGTGTGGATCAGCGCCCTGGGCCGCGAGAGCCGCATCGGTTCCCGGCAATGGCTCGGCCTGGCCCTGGGCCTGGGCGGCCTGCTGCTGGTGGTGTGGCAGAAGCTGCACCTGGGCCAGATCGAGGGGGTGGACCTGGCGCTGGGCCTGTTGGCCCTGGCCAGCATCACCGCCGGCACGCTGTACCAGAAGCGCTGGGTCGCGCCCTGCGACGTGCGCAGCGCGAGCTTCGTGCAGATGCTGGCGGCCCTGTGCGTGACCGCGCCGCTGGCGCTTTGGCAGGGGCTGGCGTTCGATGGGCATCCCGACGTGCTGCTGGCGCTGGCGTGGTCGGTGCTGGTGCTCACCCTGGGCGGCAGTTCGCTGCTGTACATGCTCATCCACCGGGGCGCCGCCACGGCGGTCAGCAGCCTGATGTACATGGTGCCGCCCTGCACCGCAGTGATGGCCTGGTGGCTCTTCGACGAGACCCTGACACCACTGGTGCTTGCCGGGCTGGCCCTCACCGCGGTGGGCGTGGCCCTGGTGGTGCGCGAATCGCGGCAGGGGACTGTGGTGCCCCCTCCGCCCCTCAATCCGAACTGAAGGAACCCAGCCCATGAACAGCCCCCATCGCATCGCCGTCATCGCCGGCGACGGCATCGGCACCGAGGTCATGCCCGAGGGCCTGCGCGTGCTGGACGCCGTGGCCCGCCGCTTCGGCATCGCGCTGGAGGTGGACGAATTCGACTTCGCCAACTGCGCCTACTACGCCCGCACCGGACAGATGATGCCGACCGACTGGAAGGACCGGATCGGTGGCCACCACGCGATCCTGTTCGGTGCGGTGGGCTGGCCGGCCACCGTGCCCGACCACATCTCGCTGTGGGGTTCGCTGCTGAAGTTCCGGCGCGAGTTCGACCAGTACATCAACCTGCGCCCGGCGCGCCTGATGCCGGGGATCCGCTCGCCCCTGGTCAACCGTGCCGGCGAAGCGCTCAAGCCCGGCGAGATCGACATGTGGATCGTGCGCGAGAACACCGAGGGCGAGTACTCCAGCATCGGCGGGCGCATGTTCGAGGGCACCGACCGCGAGGTGGTCATCCAGGAAACGGTGATGAGCCGCGTGGGCGTGGACCGCGTGCTGAAGTTCGCCTTCGAACTGGCCGCATCGCGGCCGCGCCGAAAGCTCACCTCGGCCACCAAGAGCAACGGCATCTCCATCACCATGCCTTACTGGGACGAGCGCGTGAAGGCCATGGCCCTGGGCTACCCGCAAGTGGCGGTGGACCAGTTCCACATCGACATCCTCACGGCCTTCTTCGTGCAGCGGCCGCAGCAGTTCGACGTGGTGGTGGCCAGCAACCTCTTCGGCGACATCCTGTCCGACCTGGGGCCGGCCTGCACCGGCACCATCGGCATCGCGCCTTCGGCCAACCTGAACCCCACGCGGCAGTGGCCGAGCCTGTTCGAACCGGTGCATGGCTCGGCACCCGACATCGCCGGCCGCGGCGTGGCCAATCCGATTGGCCAGGTCTGGTCGGTGGCCATGCTGCTCGACTTCCTGGGCCACCGCGATGCGCACGATGCGGTGCTGGGCGCCATCGAGTCGCTGCTGTCCGACCCGCATGCGCCGCGCACACCCGACCTGGGGGGTACCGCGGGCACGGCCGACCTGGGTGCGGCCCTGGCTCAGCGGGTGGCCACGGGCTCGGCATAGAGCCGGGCCAGGGCCTTGTCAAGCGTGGAATCACGCTGACCGAGGCCCGAGCCCAGACCCTCATTCAAGGGGTCTTCGGCCTAGAATCCCGCCTCTGCTTGACGCCGTCGCCAGCGCGGCATTTAATCGTTTAGAGCCGGGCTGCATGGCCGCATATCGGAGGGGGACTGAGGGGTCTTTCGCCGGTCGGAGCGGCAAGCGGTTCCAGCCTTTCGGCCCGATACGGAACGACACCTAGCCCAGGGGAAGCGCCACGTGAACAAGAGTGAACTGATCGAGCACATCGCCATGCAAGCCGACATCTCGAAAGCGGCAGCGGCCCGCTCGCTCGAAGCGGTCATCGGTGCCGTCAAGACGACGCTCAAGAAGGGGGGCAGTGTCACCATCACCGGCTTCGGCACGTTCACCGCCCCCAAGCGCGCGGCGCGCACCGGCCGCAACCCGCGCACGGGCGCGGCCATCAAGATCAAGGCCGCCAAGGTGCCCAAGTTCAGGCCCGGTAAAGGCTTGCGCGATTCGCTGTAAGCTCACACGAACCGGGTGCTTAGCTCAGCCGGTAGAGCGGCGCCCTTACAAGGCGTAGGTCGGCGGTTCGAACCCGTCAGCACCCACCACCCGCACGGCGGGTGATCCGAGGCACCTCACAGCCCCTAGAATTCGCGGCCCGCAGCGCTGGATCCGCGCGCTGCATCCTGCCCGTGTCCCGAGGTCCCCTCGATGTTCGATTTCGTCCGCAACCACACGCGATTGGCTCTCGGCTTCATGCTGCTGCTGATCGTGCCGTCCTTCATCTTCTTCGGTGTACAGGGGTACTCCAAGTACACCGATGCCACCAACGTGACGGTGGCCAAGGTGGACGGCTCGGCCATCACCCGCGCCGAGTGGGAAGACGCCCAGCGTCGCTACCTCGACGGCATGCGCCAGCAGGCGCCGGGCGTCGACCCCACCATGTTCGATACCGCGCAACTGCGCCGTGACACGCTGGACGGCATGGTGCGCGAACGCGTGCTGCTCGCTGCGGCCGACGCGCTGCACCTGTACCCCAGCCCGCAACGCATGCTGCGCCTGTTCGACAGCGACCCGCAGTTCCAGGGCCTGCGGGGCCCCGACGGCAAGATCAACCGCGACCTGCTGGCTGCCCAGGGCATGAGCCCGGAACTGTTCGACCAGCGGCTGCGCCAGGACTTCGGCGTGCGCCAGGTGCTGGCCGGCATCACCCAGACGGCGCCCGCGCCTGCGGCGCCGGCGTCGGCGGCGCTGGATGCCTTCCTCCAGCGGCGCGAGGTGCAGGTGCAGCGCTTCGAGCCTGCGGCCTACCGGACCAAGGTCAATCCCACCGATGCCGAGATCGAGGCCTTCTACAAGGCCAACGAAGCCCAGTTCAAGGCGCCCGAGCAGGCCGAGATCGAATACGTGGTGCTCGACCTCGACGCCCTGGGCAAGGGCGTGACGCTGAGCGAGCCCGAGCTGAAGAAGTTCTACGCCGACAACACCGCCCGCTTCACCGCACCCGAGGAGCGCCGTGCCAGCCACATCCTCATCAAGGCCGAGAAAGAGCTGCCGGCCGCCGAGCGCCAGAAGGCCAAGGCCAAGGCCGAGGCGCTGCTGGCCGAGGTGCGCAAGAACCCGTCGGCGTTTGCCGAACTGGCGCGCAAGAACTCCGACGACCCGGGCTCGGCCGCCAAAGGCGGCGACCTGGACTTCTTCGGCAAGGGCTCGATGGTCAAGCCCTTCGAGGACACCGTGTTCGCGCTCAAGCCCGGCGAGATCAGCAATGTGGTCGAGACCGATTTCGGCTACCACATCATCATGCTGGTGGCCACGCGCGGCGGGCAGGCCAAGCCCTTCGAGGAGGTGCGGGGCGAGATCGAGGCCGAGCTGCGCAAGAGCACGGCGCAAAAGCGCTGGGCCGAGACGGCCGAACAGTTCACCAACATGGTGTACGAGCAGAGCGACAGCCTCAAGCCCGTGATCGACAAGCTCAAGCTCGAACGCAAGACCGCCACGGTGCAGCGCACCCCGGCCCCGGGGGCCACGGGCCCGCTGGCCTCGCCCAAGCTGCTGGATGCCGTGTTCGCCACCGACGCCGTGCGCAACAAGCGCAACACCGATGCCGTCGAGGTGGGCCCCAACCAGCTCGTCTCTGCGCACATCCTGCAATACACGGCGGCGCGCGTGCCGCCCCTGGCCGAAGTGAAGGACAAAGTGCGAGAACGCGTGGTAGACGCGCAGGCCGCGGCGCTGGCCATCAAGGAAGGGCAGGCCCGCCTGGCCGCGTTGCGCGGCGGCGCCACGACCGACCTGCCGGCCGCGATCGTGGTGGCCCGCAACAAGCCGCAAGGCCTGACCAAGCCCCTGCTCGATGCCGCCTTGCGCGCCGACGCCACCAAGCTTCCCGCCACCGAGGGCATCGACCTGGGCCCCCAGGGCTACGTGGTGCTGCGCGTGACACAGGTGCTGCCGCGTGAACCGCTGCCCGGCGGCGAGGAGGCCGCCCGCGGCCAGGTCGCCCAGGCCTGGGCCAGCGCCGAAGCCGACGCCTACCTGGCGGCCCTGAAGAAGCGCTACAAGGCCGAGGTCAAGCCCGCCGCCGCCGCCTTCGCAGACGCTGCCTCGGCCCCCGGCCGTTGAACGGCGCCGCCCCAGGGCGGCTATACTTCAAGGTTCGGTGGTGGCTGTAGCTCAGTTGGTAGAGTCCCAGATTGTGATTCTGGTCGTCGTGGGTTCGAGTCCCATCAGCCACCCCATCTCCTGAACGCGACACGCCGGTTCAGACCGCAGGCGACGCGCCTTCAGCGCGACCCGCTCCACCACGCCTCGCCCACCTGCCCCTGCAGCCATTCGATGAACCCGCTGACCTTGGCGGGCACGCGCCGCGGCGATGGGTACACGGCATGGATCTCTTGAGAAGGCAGGTTCCAGTCCGTCAGGACCGGCTGCACGGTGCCGGTCCTGACGGATTCGTGTGCCACGTACCAGGGCAGTGCCGCCACGCCCATGCCGCCCCGCGCGGCGGCCAGCAGCGCCGACAGGTTGTTCGAGCGCAGCGGGCCACGCACGGTGGTGGGGTGCTCGTGCCCATCGGGCCCGGTGAAAAGCCAGCGGGCGTCCCCCTGCACGGTGCTGTAGATGAGGGCGTCGTGCTGGGCGAGGTCGGCCGGCCGCTGCGGGGCGCCACGTTGCGCCAGATAGGCCGGTGAGGCCACCGCCACCCACGGGTTGAGGCCCAGGAAGCGGGCGCCCAGCGTGGAGTCCGCCAGGCGACCCATGCGGATGGCCACGTCCACGCCCTGGGCCACCAGGTCGACATAGCGGTCCTCGAAGCTGAGCTCCACGTTCAGCCGGGGGTTGAGCTTCATGAACCGCATCATCAGCGGCACCAGCACGCGCCGGCCGAAGGCCACCGAAGTGCTGACGCGCAGGCCGCCCTGCACCTGTGACTGCATCAGCGCCGCCACCGATTCGGCTTCTTCGACGTGGTGCGCGATGAGCTTGCATTTCTCGTAGTACAGCAGCCCGATCTCGGTGGGGGTCACGCCATGCGTGGAGCGGTGCAGCAGCCTGGCGCCGAGTTGTGCCTCCAGCTGGGCCACGAGCTTGGTGGCCGACGGCTGGCCGATGCCCATGTCGGCGGCGGCCTTGCTGAAGGAGCCCAGGTCGACCACCCGGATGTAGAGCTTCACGCCTTGGATGCGGTCCATCGTTCGAATGTATTCCAGATCGGAATAGCGGTAATGCCCGTCCCGGGGCTTCCGTGCCGGTGCCGTCGCCGCGACCATCCGGCCACTGCATTCAAACCACGACAGGAGACAACGAGATGGCAAAGATGAAGGCCGCCATGGCCGCCGTGCTGGTGATGGAGAAGGAAGGCATTACCCAGGCCTTCGGCGTGCCCGGCGCCGCGATCAACCCGCTGTATGCGGCCCTGCGGGAGCGCGAGTCGATCAGCCACATCCTGGCACGACACGTCGAGGGCGCCAGCCACATGGCGGAGGGCTACACCCGTGCCAAGGCCGGCAACATCGGTGTGTGCATCGGGACCAGCGGCCCGGCCGGCACCGACATGATCACCGGCCTGTACTCGGCGATCGCCGACAGCATTCCCATCCTGTGCATCACCGGCCAGGCGCCGCGGGCGCGGCTGTACAAGGAAGACTTCCAGGCGGTGGACATCGAGTCCATCAGCAAGCCCGTGACCAAGTGGAGCGTGACGGTGCGCGAACCCGCCCTGGTGCCGCGCAGCTTCCAGCAGGCCTTCCACCTGATGCGCAGCGGCCGCCCGGGCCCCGTGCTGATCGACCTGCCCTTCGACGTGCAGATGGCCGAGATCGAGTTCGACATCGACACCTACGAGCCCCTGCCCGTCTACAAGCCCTCGGCCACGCGCAAGCAGGTCGAGAAGGCGCTGGACATGCTGATGGCGTCGAGCAAGCCGCTGATCGTGGCCGGCGGCGGCATCATCAACGCCGACGCCTGCGATCTGCTGGTGGAGTTCGCCGAACTCACTGGCGTGCCGGTCATCCCCACGCTGATGGGATGGGGCAGCATCCCCGATGACCACCCCTTGATGGCCGGCATGGTGGGCCTGCAGACGAGCCACCGCTACGGCAACGCCACGATGCTGGCCAGCGACTTCGTGCTGGGCATCGGCAACCGCTGGGCCAACCGCCATACCGGCAGCACCGAGGTGTACTGCAAGGGCCGCACCTTCGTGCACGTGGACATCGAGCCCACGCAGATCGGGCGTGTCTTCAACCCCGACCTGGGCATCGTCAGCGACGCCAAGGCCGCGCTCGAGCTCTTCGTGCAGGTGGCCCGCGAGCGCCGCGATGCCCGCAAGCTCAGGGACTACGGCGACTGGTCGGCCCGCTGCGCCGAGCGCAAGCGGCTCATGCACCGCAAGACCCACTACACCGAGACGCCGATCAAGCCGATGCGCGTGTACGAGGAGATTAACAAGGCCTTCCCGCGCGACACCGTCTACGTGACCACCATCGGCCTGAGCCAGATCGCGGGCGCGCAGTTTCTCAACGTCTTCGGACCGCGCCAGTGGATCAACTGCGGCCAGGCGGGCCCGCTGGGCTGGACGATGCCGGCAGCGCTGGGCGTGGTGGCCGCCGATCCGATGCGGCAGGTGGTGGCGCTGTCGGGCGACTACGACTTCCAGTTCATGGTGGAAGAACTGGCCGTGGGCGCGCAGTTCCGCCTGCCCTATGTGCACGTGCTGGTCAACAACAGCTACCTGGGTCTGATCCGCCAGAGCCAGCGCGGCTTCGAGATGGACTTCTGCGTGCAGTTGGCCTTCGAAAACCAGAACGTGGACGACGCCACCCTGCAGAGCTACGGCGTGGACCACCAGGCGGTGGTGCAGGGCCTGGGTTGCAAGAGCCTGCGCGTGACCGACCCCGAGAAGTTGCAAGGCGCCCTGGTGGAAGCCCGCGCGCTGGCCGACCAGTACCGCGTGCCGGTCGTGGTCGAAGTGATCCTGGAGAAGGTGACCAACATTGCCATGGGCACCGAGATCGACAAGATCAACGAGTTCGAGGACATCGATTGCCGTCACCCCGAGGGCCGCCAGGGCCTGGAAATGGCCGGCCTGCTCGACTGAGCCCCATCGCCGCCACGGTGCAGAAGTAGGTGCCGCGCATCGGCTACGACGGATGGATCGGCTGCGAAGACCAGCCCGCTGGCACCACCGAAGCCGGCCTGGGTTGGCTCCCGCAGCACGCATCCGGCTGAAGCGCGCGCAACCCCCCTAGGAACACAGATGACGTCATCCCCTCTCAAGATCGGCTTCGTGGGCCTGGGCATCATGGGCGCGCCCATGGCCGGCCACCTGCTCAAGGCCGGCCACACGCTCTTCGTCCACACCCGCGGCAAGATCCCGGAGCCCATCGCGCACAGCCGCGCCACGCAGTGCACCAGCGCGCGCGGCGTGGCCGAACGTGCCGACATCATCATCACCATGGTGCCCGATACGCCCGATGTCGAGGCGGTGCTGTTTGCCGACGGTGGCATCGCAGCCGGCCTGGGCCGGGGCAAGGTGGTGGTGGACATGAGCTCCATCTCGCCCATCGCCACCAAGGCCTATGCGCAGAGGATCAATGCCCTGGGCTGCGACTACCTGGATGCGCCGGTATCCGGCGGCGAAGTCGGCGCCCGCAACGGCACCCTGTCGATCATGGTGGGCGGGCCCGAGGCCGCGTTCGAGCGCGTGAAGCCGGTCTTCGAACTGATGGGCAAGAACATCACCCTGGTGGGTGGCAACGGGGACGGGCAGACCGCCAAGGTGGCCAGCCAGATCGTCGTGGCGCTGACCATCGAGGCGGTGGCCGAAGCCCTGCTGTTCGCCGCCAAGGCCGGCGCCGACCCGGCCCGCGTGCGGCAGGCCCTGATGGGCGGCTTTGCCGCGTCGAGGATCCTCGAGGTGCACGGTGAACGCATGGTCAAGCGCACCTTCGACCCGGGCTTTCGGATCCAGCTGCACCAGAAGGACCTGAACCTTGCGCTGAGCAGTGCGCAGGCGCTGGGCGTCGCGCTGCCCGGCACGGCCACGGCACAAGTGCTGTTCAACAGCTGCGTGGCCCACGGCGGCAAGGCCTGGGACCATTCGGCCATGGTCAAGGCGCTGGAAACGCTGGCGAATTTCGAGATCGGGCAGCAGGCCGCTTGAACCGGGACCGCACAGCCTCGCTGGGCGGGATGCGCCCATCGGCCTCTGTGAGCAGTTGTTGCAATCCCACGTCGATTGGCCACAATCGATCGGGTACTGCAACAGCTTCCGGTGGGAACGATGATCAAGACGAGAGCGATGGGGTCCTTGCTGGCCGGCCTGTGCATGGCGGCTTCGGCGCAGCAGGCCCTGGCTCAGGCGAGGTACGACGTCACGGTCGAGAGCAACCAGGTGGTCGTGCGGAAGTCCAAGGACAGCGGACCTGCGACGAGCGGTGTGACCTGGATCTTGGGCACCAAGGGCTTCCGATTCGGCAGCAACGGGGTCACCGTGCTGGGCACGGACCGCACCTTCTCATGCCCCCCGGCACCCTCGGGTACCGTGGTGAACTGCAGCATCCAGGGCTACGACGCCTCGAAGGACTATTCGTTCAGCGTCGAGGTCGAGTCCACCGCCCGCTCGTCCAGCCAGCCGCTGCCGGCGCCGAACCAGTGGATTCAGAACGACTGATCGGGCAGCAGCGAGAGTTCCAGGCGTGCCAGCGCCATCCCCAGTTCGGAGTCGCGCCCGGCGCCCGATCGTGCGGCGAGCTCCATGGCTTCGTCGTAGGCCGATCGCGCTGCGGGAAGCTGGCCTGCCCTCGATTCGCATTCGGCCAGCCTGCACAGGGCCAGACCCAGGCTCAGGCTGTCTGCCACCGTGCGCAGGATGGCCACGCCCTGGGCCAGCAGGGGGCGGGCCGAGGCATGGGCCCCGTGCAGCATGTGCACGCGCCCCAACTGACTGAGCACCAGGCCTTCGCCGCGCCGGTTGCCCAGGCGCTGCGCGACGCGCAAAGCGCCTTCGCAGCAAGCTTGCGCCTCATCCAGCTGCTGCAGCCCCGTGTGGATCTGCCCGAGGTTGTCCAGCACCGTGAACTCCAGCCGCGGGTAACCCAGTTCGCGAGCGATGACCAGTGCGCTTTCGCAAGCCGCACAGGCGGGCTCCAGCTGGCCTTGCAGCAGGTGCAGCATGCCCAGGTTGCTCAGCTGGTTGCCCTCGCGTTGCCGGTCGCCCAGCAGGCGCAGCATGGCCAGCGCTTCCACGCAGTGCTGGTGCGCGCGCGGCATGTCGCCGCGGTTGGCGTGCAGGTTGCCCAGGTTGCCCAGCAACCGGGCTTGCCAGGGCCGGTCGTCCACCCGGCGGGCCAGGGCCAGCGCGGCCTCGTAAGGAGGCTGCGCCTGTGTCATGCGGCCCCGCTCGAATTCGAAGGTGGCCAGGGCGTTGAGGGCGGCGCACTGCAGCCCGGTGTCGCCCAGGCGCTCGGCCATGGACTGGGCGCGGGTCAGCACCTCGACAGCTTGCTCATCGTGGCCGGCCCGCGCGTGCAGGGTGCCCAGGCGGACCCTCACCGAGGTCTCGCAGCCCGTGTCGCCGCAGGCCCGGGCCTCTTCCAGAGCCTGGCCATAGTGCGCGGTCGCCGGGGCTGTCTGACCCGTGGCCTCCAGGGCCGCGCCCAGCACGGCCCGTGCGTGCGCCAGGGGCTGGCCCTGCACGCCCGGCAAGGCCAGCACGCCTTCGGCCAGTGATATTCCGACCTTGAACGGCCCCACCAGGCTCAGCGCAGCCCACGCCCCGTCCAGCGCCGCGGCAGCCAGGGTGGCATTGCCTTCGGCCGTGGCCCGCCGGCAGGCGACGGCCAGGTTGTCCAGTTCGGCGCCACGCCCGGCCACGGCGCGTTGCGGCCCCAGAGCCGCAAACCACGCCCCGTGCCGCCGCTGGGCCTCCACCTGTGCCGCAGGCCCGCTGCCCGGATAGCGCCCTTCGGTGCACAGGTGCTCGGCCGCGTAGGCCTGCATCGTGACCAGCAGGTCGAAGCGCTCGCCTTCCAGGGGCCGCACGAACGATTTGTCGACCAGTGAATTGACGATGTCCACCGCCCAGGTCGAATCGTCCAGTTCCTGGATGTCCAGCACGGCTTCGGCCGCCTCCAGCGTGAAGCCGCCTTCGAAGACCGACACCTGCGCAAGCGCCGCCTTTTCGGCCGGGCGCAGCAGGTCCCACGACCAGTCGAAGGTGGCGCGCAAGGTGGCCTGCCGGTCGAGCCGGCCGCCGCTGGAGGTGAGCAGCTTGAAGCGCTCGCTCATGCGCGCCAGCAGCGCCCGCGGCATGAGCATGCGCACCCGCGCCGCGGCCAGCTCGATGGCCAGTGGCAGGCCGTCCAGCAGCCGCACCAGCGGGCCGATGGCGTCCTGGTCTTCCTCGCTGGGCTCCCAGTCGCGGCGCGCAGCGGCGGCGCGGCGCAGGAAGAGCCGCTCGGCCTCGTCGTAGGGCAGGGGGGCCAGGGCCACCACCTGCTCGCCGCTGATGCCCAGCACCTCGCGGGTGGTGACGAGGAAGTGGGCCTCGGGGGCGCGCTGCAGCCAACGGCCCAGCGTGTCTTCGGCGTAGCGCGCCACCTGCTCGAAGTTGTCCAGGATCAGCAGGCAGCGGCCGCGTCCGGCAATGGCATGGCCCAGCTGCACCACGGGGTCTTCCACGCCCAGCGGCACTTCCAGCCCCTGCGCCACCGCGTGAACCACGCCTTCCAGGGTGCGGGCCGGCGCCAGGTCGCAGAACCACACGCCGCCGGGATAGTCGCCCAGCCAGGACCAGCCGAAGCGCGTGGCCAGCCGCGTCTTGCCGCTGCCGCCCACGCCCAGCAGAGAGACGTGCCGCGCCTCTCCGTCGAAGCGCAAAGCCAGCTCCTGCAGGGTGCTGCGCCGCCCCACGAAGGAGTCCCGCTCGGCCGGCAAGGAATGGCGCACCTCGTGCACCGGCAGCCAGACCTCGCCATTGCGCACCACGCGGTAGACCTTGGGGGCATCGGGCGGTGGCGTGAAGGGGGCCCCGACATCGCCCACCTCGAAGAGCTCCAGCGGCGCGGGGATGCCCTTGACGCGCCAGTACCCGTGCGAGACGACGCGCTGCGGCACCTCGCCCAGCGCATCGCGCGCGGCGGCGGTGATCAGCGTCTGACCGCCCAGTGCAGTGGACATCACGCGGGCCGCGATCGGCTTGCTCACGCCGTCGGCCTCGTAGCGCTTGGCGCCCAGGGCCACGTCGGCGGCCGGGTTCTCGCGCACCGTGATCTGGCCCACGTGCAGGCCGGCGCGCGCGCTCAGGCGCAGCGGGCGCCCTTCGCTGTCCCGCAGTGGCAGCTCGATGGTGGCCAGCGCCCGGTGGTAGCCCAGCACGTAGCCCAGCGCGTCGCGCGCCTGTTCGAAGAGCAGCAGGAAGCCATCGGTCTTGTCGATTTCTCGGCCGTTCCATTGGCGCAGCAGGTCCCGCGCCATGCGGTCGTGGACGGCCCAGATGCCGGCCATCGCCGCATCGCCCAGGCGCTCGGCCAATGCGGCGCTGTCGACGAGATCGGTGAGCAGAAGGGCGACCGGGGTATCCATGGGGCGTGCGGGCGTGAGGGGGGCCGGTGATGCGGCCGGGTGCGATGCTAAGCGCCCGGAGGACCCAGCACGTGGCGTGCCGCCTTCACGATGCTGTCGGCATCCACGCCGAAGAAACGCCGCAGCGCCGCGCGGGTGTCGCTGCGGCCGAAGCCGTCGGTGCCGAGCGTGAGGTAGCGGCGCCCTGGCGGCAGCCAGGCGCGGATGCTCTCGGGCACGGCGCGCACGTAGTCGGTGGCGGCCACGATGGGCCTGCTATTCGCACCCAGCTGCCGGGCCACGAAAGGAAGCGCCGGCGCGTCGCCCTGCAGCGCGGCCTCCTGGCAGGCCGCTCCGTCGCGCGCCAGCTCGCTCCAGCTGGTCACGCTGAACACCTCGCACGACACACCCTCGGCGGCCAGCCTTTGCGCGGCCTGTATGACCTCGGTCAGGATGGCCCCGGAGCCCAGCAGTGTGACCTGCGCCTGCGCGGCGCCCTCAGGGTAGGTGCCATGCCGGTAGCAGCCGCGCAGCACGTCCCCGTGCACGCTGTCGGGCAGGCTGGGCTGCGCGTAGTTCTCGTTCATCAGCGTGACGTAGTAGAAGACGTCGCGCTGCTCCACCATCATCTCGCGGATGCCGGCGTCCACGATGGCGGCCATCTCGCCAGCGAAGGCGGGGTCGTAGGCCTTGCAGTTGGGGATGGTGGCGGCCACGAGGTGGCTGGTGCCGTCCTGGTGCTGCAGGCCCTCGCCGCCCAGGGTGGTGCGCCCCGAGGTGGCGCCCAGCAGGAAGCCGCGGGCGCGCTGGTCGGCGGCGGCCCAGATCTGGTCGCCCACCCGCTGGAAACCGAACATCGAGTAGTAGATGTAGAACGGCAGCATGCCCAGCCCGTGCACGCTGTAGCTGGTGGCCGCGGCCGTCCAGCTGGCCAGGGCGCCGGCCTCGCTGATCCCTTCTTCCAGGATCTGCCCGTCGGTGGCTTCGCGGTAGCTCAGGATCGTGTCGATGTCTTCCGGCGCATAGCGCTGCCCCACGCTGGAGTAGATGCCCACCTGCTTGAAGAGGTTGGCCATGCCGAAGGTGCGCGCCTCGTCAGCCACGATGGGCACCACGCGCGGGCCCAGCACCGGGTCCTTGAGCAGGGCGCCCAGCATGCGCACGAAGGCCATGGTGGTGCTCATGTCCTTGCCCTGGGCATGCGTGGCAAAGGCCGCGTAGTCGGCCAAGTCAGGCTTGGGCACGGGTTCGCAAGCTGTCTCGCGCCGCGGCATGGCGCCGCCCAGCGCGGCCCGGCGCTCGCGCAGGTACCGCATCTCGGGGCTGGCTTCGTCGGGCTTGAAGAAGGCGAGCGAGGTGGCCTGCTCGTCGCTCAGCGGCAGGTGGAAGCGGTTGCGGAAACCGATGAGGTCGGCGCTCTCGAACTTCTTGTGCGAGTGCGTGGTCATCTTGCCCTGGCCGGCGCCCATGCCGTAGCCCTTCTTGGTGTGGGCCAGGATCACGCTGGGCTGGCCGCAGTGCGCGGCGGCGGCGGCGTAGGCGGCATGGATCTTCACCAGGTCGTGCCCGACGCGCTTCAGGCGATCGATCTGCTCGTCCGTCAGGCCCTGGGCCAGGCGCTGCAGCTCGGGGTCCTGCCCGAAGAAGTGGTCTCGGTTGTAGCGGCCGTCCTTGGCCGCGAAGGTCTGCATCTGGCCATCCACCGTATTCGCAAACGCCCGCATCAGCGCGCCAGTGAGGTCGCGCGCGAAGAGTCCATCCCAGTCGCTGCCCCAAACGAGCTTGATGACGTTCCAGCCGGCGCCCTTGAAGAGCTTTTCGAGTTCGTCGATAATGCGCCCGTTGCCGCGCACCGGTCCGTCGAGCCGCTGCAAATTGCAGTTCACGACCCAGACCAGGTTGTCCAGGCCCTCGCGCGCGGCGAGCGTGAGCGCGCTCATAGATTCCGGCTCGTCCATTTCGCCGTCGCCGAACACGCCCCAGACCTTGCGCC
>CAIJPE010000107.1 GCA_903822435.1 uncultured beta proteobacterium
CGCCTATTGCAGTGCAAATAAACACGACCAACACTGGCCTTCCTGCGCTGGTTTTCACTCCGCAGTTGGCAGCTGCTGCCCCCGGAAACGTTGACGTGAACCTGATATGCCGCGCTTCGTGGCTGATGGCGGCATGACAACCATTCGATTTTCAGTTTCTGGTGCGCGGGTGGTGGGGTTCTCCGCAACCGGGGCCGGTGCGACTGGTGGCAGCGAGGCCGCAGTTGCGCTGGTGCCTTCGCAAACCTCATCCGGTGGCACCGCGGGAACGGTAGCGGTGCATGACATTAATTTTTCGACACTCGGTGGATCGGGCGTCCAAACATATTCAAACCTGAATATCACCCCTTCTAGCTTGGCGTCAGGATCAGTTTCGATTGTTAACAATAGCCCCACGGTGGTGGCATCCGTATCCCCTGCTGGCGTCGTAACGCCAGTTCCCGGCATAAGTGGCACTGCGGATATTACTATCGTGAGTGGGCCGAGCAGGCAGCGTGTGCAGTTCCCGGTGACCACTGCTGTGGCTGCGGCAATTACTGGCGTATCTGGGTTTGCAGTTACGACGAGCCTGCAATACCACGTTTGGTCACAAATTCATGCGATGTGCAATTTGGCATCTGGCCCAACATCGGCAAACCAGTATTACTACAGTGACACCGGCGGCACCATCGTGAACGGGGCGTTTGCCCCCGTTTTGACCTACGGTAGCGCCTGGACGCCTCCTACTGGATTTGGAACGGCAGTCACTTACGTGCCGCTTAACGCAACGGCGCTAAACACGTTGATTGCGGGCAGCAACATGATTCCGGTTGCCGCCAACCATTGTTTGTGCGCTGCGCATTGCGCTGGTGTTTATAACATCGCGGACGGTGCGTACAACGCTACCGGGCAAGTGCAAGCAAGCGTAACTCGCGGGCAAGCAACTTACACTTCTGCAGGGGCATCTACAGGGACTGCGGCGCTGACATCGGCGTGGGTAACTGGTTCGTCAGATTTGGCCGTTGTCTACGTGGAAAACGGGCAAAAGGTTGGAAACCTGACCGCACCTTTTACTAATTTCGCGCAGATTCTTCCGGCGAATTGGGCGAATTACTTACCTGTAACGCAAGTTGCGCCCCCCGCGGGGTATTCTTCGGTTGCACTGTCGTTTCTTGCACCGCTTCCAGTATGGGTAGCGCGTCACCATGACAACAGCGGCGGCAATACATACGCAAATGGCGGGAATGGTGGGACGATTAACGGAGTTCCAGCCTATCTCAGCAGCGGAGCAAACCTAAACACGTTTGACCTGTTTGGAATTTTGGCAAACGCAACAGAACAGCCTGCCCAATTGAAAGCGCCCGACGACGCGAACAGGCAAAAATGGACCGGGCTGGGGATTTATCAGGGCGATTCTGGCAGTTCTTTTTTTATTCCGGTGAACGGTCAGCCCGTTTTGGTAGGCGTCGCCAGCTTTGGGTCATTGCTGGGGTCTGAAACGACGATCAGCACCGGGTACAGCGACTGGATTGCGAATTTCCAAACGCAGATTAACGCGGCGATTTTGGCCGCAACGGCTTTGCGCAATGCAATTCCCGGCGTGACTGTGGACAACAGCACTCCAGTGGTCCAAACCGCAAATATTTCAGGGTTCACGCAACCATGATCCTCCCGTACGCATTCGGCTACGGCCCTTTCCGCCAGGTGGTTGGCCACGGTGCACAGCCTGGCCTGCCCGAGGCGGAGCTTCGCGCCATCGAGATGCACGAGCTCGGCCATCTGTTCTACGGGCATCCAGGCAAGCGTTTGCTGCGTCTGCTGAACCCACTGCTCTGGCCACGACTGGCCGCCTTGGCCCGGCAGGACGAACTCGACGCCGACGCCTTCGCAGCGCGCCACGGGCACGCGAGAGCGCTGGCCGGATTCCTATGCCGAGTGCGCGATCAGCCGCACCCGTTCTACCCGACAGCCTCCGAACGGCTGTTGGCGCTGACTCCGTTTTTCAACCGCCCTGCCGGCGTTACCGGCAATTCCGCTTTGCACACGTCACGTGCCGCACTGGAGGTATCACGATGAAACTACTCACGAAGCTTTGGAAGCGCGCGTTCAGCTATCTGCACCCTGGTGTGGAAGACGACGACAACGCCCCTGACCTGGACAGCATCCCGGACCCGGAGATCGATAGCGGTGATGACGCCGACATCGATACCGGAGACGAGGCTGATCCGGAACCTGATGACGACGCCCCCGACGAACCGGACGACCCGGCGCCCGCGCGCCAGAGCCGTGCCCAGCGGGAAATCATCAAGACCAGGGAACGTGCGCAGAAGGCCGAGCGCGAGCTTGCCGAGCTTCGTGGGCGCCAGCAGACCCCGCCTGCCCCGCCGCAGGTCACGCAAGAACAGATCATGTTCCAGCAGGAAGAAGCTGCTTTGCGCGACCCCAACACGGACCCGCAGACGCGCTGGCAAATCGAGAGTAACCGCACGCTGCGCGCCAACCAGCGCATGGCGTCGGAGGCGCTCCAACGAGCACAGGACACTGAGGATCGCACGGCGTATCGCCTGGCCGCCGCAGACAAGCCGCTGATGAAGCGGTACGAGGACCGCGTGGAGAAGGAAGTCACGCGCCTGCGTCAGCAAGGCCAGAACGTCAGCCGGCAAGCGGTCTACCTGTTCCTGCTCGGTCAGGACGTCGATCAAGGAAAGACCCGCACCAAGTCGGCCGCCAAGCCCGCCGCCAAGCCCGGAGCGCTCCCCGCTTCTGAGCGAGGCAAACCGGTGGGTGCGCGATCCGACGTGGGCGGCAAGCAGGGCCGGAGCGAGCGCGAGAAGCGCGCAGCACGGCTCGCCAACGTCAATTTGTGAGGACTACCATGAACAAACTGTTTTCCGTGCTTGCCCTTCTGGGCGCCTACCTGATGCCCGGCGCCACCAACGCCGCCGCATCGTTTTCCTCGGACGTCGAGGCATACATCCAGGAAGAAGTGGAGCCGCTGGCTCGCCGCCAGCTGGTGGCCTATCAGTTCGGCAAGCCGCTGCACCTGGATACCAACCGCGGCACGACCTACACTGCCAGCCGCTACGCTCGCCTGCCGTTGCCCTACGCGCCGCTGCAGGAAGGTGTCGCGCCTCCGGGCGAATCGATGACCCTGCAGCAGGTGACCGCGACCGCGCAGCAGTGGGGCGACCGCGTGATCATCACCGACGTGGCCAACCTGACCATTAAGCACCCGCTGTTCCAGCAGGCCATTCAGCTGGTGTCGATCCAACTGCCGGAAACCCTCGAGCGCAACACCTTCAACGCCCTGATGTCGGGCACGCAGGTGAACTACGCATCGACGGCCACCAGTCGCGCTACCCTGACCACCGCCATGGTGATGTCCCCCCACGAAATCAACCGTGTGGTTGGCTCGATGCTGAACTACGGCGCCCCGCGTTTCAATGGCGACGAGCGCGAGGACATGATGATCGAGGCTGGCGCTTACCGCGACCCGTCCAAGTCGCCGGCGGTGGCGCAGCACTACGTCGGCCTGATCCACCCCCTGGTGGCGCAGGATCTGCGCGAGAACAGCTCGGTGCAGCAGGCATGGGCGTACTCGGACGTGAACCGTCTGTACAACAACGAACTCGGCCCCTTCAACGGCGCGCGCTTCGTCGAGTCGAACATGATCCCCTACTTTGTGGGCGTGGCGGCGATCACCGGCACGGCGGCCAGCTCGCCGGTCGGCTCTTTCGGCGCGGGTTCGTACTACATTCAGGTTACCGCCAGTCCGGCGCTGACCTCGGTGGAACAGCAGATCTATCAGGTCAGCGGCGCGATCACCCTGACGGCCAACCAGTCGATCAGCGTGACCCTGCCGAACTTGCCGGGCTACGTGTTCAACGTCTACGTGGGCACCACCGCCACCCCGACGAACCTGGGCTTGTCGGCATCCGGCCCGACCACGGGCTCGTTGGCCGGCCAAGCCACGCAGCTGTCAGGTAATCAGACCGTCAGCGTCACTGGTATTGGCGCCGCGCAGACCCCGCCTGCCGCGCCGGCCACCGGCATCACCGTCTTCCCGACGTTCTTTGTCGCCAACCACGCCTACGGCCAGGTGATTCTGGAGAACCCCGAGTTCCACTATCTGACCGGGGCGGACAAGTCCGACCCGCTGAACCAGATCCGCGTGGTGAGCTGGAAGGTGTTCTACGGAACCATCATTTTGAACCAGGGCTTCCTCGCGCGCACTGAGGCCAGCTCCGCGTTCACGCCCAGCTTCAACGCTGGCACCGTGACCAGCTAAGCAGTAACTGGGGGAGGCTAGCCCTCCCCCTTCTTTGAATCAGGAGGTGTCATGGAAGAACCCAAAGCAAAGACGGTATCGCCCGCCGAGCGGATTGCCCAGCTGGAAGCGCAGCTGGCCGCGGAGAAGGCGCGCAATGCTGATCTGGAAGACTCGACCGCGAAAGCACTGGCGCAGGCTCAGGCCACGGCGATGCAGTCGAGCAGTGTCACGGAAGTTTTCGCCGGGGTCGACGACAAGACCGGCGAGGACACCTACTTCTACAAGATCGATCTGCCGCCGTCGGGCGGCCTGTATGTCTCGATCAACGGGGTGCATTACTACCACGGCGAGACTTACCGCTTTCGCGTGGACACGCTGCGTTCGCTGAAGGAAATCATCGCCCGCTCGTGGGGCCACGAAAACTCGATCAACGGCAGCAACGAAAACGCCTATCGCAAGCCGATGGAACGTGTACTGCGAGGACGCGCATGAACCACCAAGACCACCTGACCGAGAAGCCGCTCGAGCAGTCCCTGATCGCGGGCAGCTTCAACCTGCAGACCCAGATGCCGAACGGGCGCGGGCTCACCATGTCTGGCTACGTGTACCAGGGCGAGAGCGTTGAGCAGATCAACGAGCGACTGGACGTGTTCACGGCTGTGCTGGAACGCCAGCGCGCGATCGCCGAGCTGCCGGAGTTCCAGAAGAAAGTGCGCGAGCTCGAGGACGCCATCAAGTCGGCAGAAGACGGCTACGCCAAGATGGAGCCTACTGCCAAGGCGGGCAAGCTGCGTTCGGACCAGAAAGCGGCTTACGAGGCTTTTCCGACCAACATCACGCACTACAAGATGCGCCTGCATGAGGCGCTGAACGACCTGGTGCGCGCCCAGAAAGCCGCAGGGGGCTGAACATGGCCTACACCGCACAGCAGCTCGTGACTCTCGTTTGCCAGATCTGCAAGGCGCCGGGCATGACGCAGCAGTGCGGCCAATTTTTGACCCTGGTGCTTGAGGATCTCTGGATGCACCAGGATCTGCAGATGAACCGGGTGACGACCACGATCAATGTCCCCGGGGGCCAGAACAACTTCGGGCCTTACACGCTGCCGCTGGACTATGCGCGGGTGTTTGATCTGTTCTACAACGTCTCGGGCCAGCCGGTGTTCCTGTTCGACGCGGGCCTGAAGAACTTTGACTCCGAGTACCAGTTCGCGGGCCAAGGCGGGTACCCCTACGAGTACGCCACCGATCTGTCACCAACGGCGACCCAAGGCGCGCCGCTGCTGTACATTTATCCGGGTAGCGCCACGCCGATCGCGCTCACGCTGCGGTACATGGCTGCGCAGCCGGACATCACCGGCCCTGAGTCGAGCGCGGTCACGCCGTGGTTCCCTGATCAGTCATATCTGATCAAGGCCACGGCGGCGAAGATGATGGACATCTCTGACGATGAGCGACAGCCGCAATTCGCCAAGCAGGCGGAGGAGATGCTGAAACGGCACCTGATCATGGACGGCGACGAGCAGACCGTGGTGAAGTCCGTGACGCTTGACCCTCGCCGATTCCGCGTGCGTTCGCAGGTGCGGCGCACCAAGGTCAGCAACTGACATGGCGCTGCGCAAGCAGAAGGTGCTGCGGTGGTTCCCCGGGGGCTTATGCGACGGGTACGACAGCACGTTCACGTTCGAAGGGTCTTGCACCGCGCTTTCCAACCTGATCTTTGACCAGGCCAACCCCGAGGCGGTGGTATCGCGCCCCGGTGTGGGCACGGCGTTTACGACTTTCTCCGGCTTCACCGCCCCCGGTTTTGTGTCGTTGCATGTTGCGGTTGGCAATATGCTTTACGGCTGGATTGCCTCTGGCCGCACGACGGGCTTTGATGAGCCGTTCGCTTACAACACTGTCACGGGGCTGTTCATTACGCTGACCGGAGTGACAGCGGCCAACGTACCAACGAGCCCGCCGAGCACCGGCGCCTGGACGCCGCCAACGGCCACCGTAGTGGGCACGTACCTGATCCTGACGCACCCGGGGTTCAGCGGCACCGGCACGAACTTCTTCGGCGTGATCAACCTGAGCACCAACGCTTACAGCAGCAGTAACACGGCGACCAGTCCGTTGCCGGGCGTGCCGACTGCTGTGGCCAACTTCAACAACCGTGCGTATTTTGTGGTCGGTGCTGTGGTGTACTACTCGGACAGTTTGAATCCGCTGAGCCGAACCAGCACCGGGCAGAGCGTGACGGTGGGTGACGTGTCCGGCATCTCCGCGTTGTCAGGCTTGCCGGTGACTACCAGCACGGCGGGCGTGATCCCGGCGCTGATCGTGTTCAAGACCGGCCAGGTGTGGCAGCTAACGGGAGATCCGGCGCTGACCAGCAACCCGCTGTCGCTGACCTATCTGTCGCTCTCGCAGGGCACCAGTGCGCCGCGATCGGTGTGCCAGACCACGCGGGGCACTTTCTTTATCGGGACTGACGGCCCGATGATCATCGACGCATTGGGTAACGTGCGGGCGCTGACCTTCTACGAGTCGCAGACATCGGACGTGCGGGTGCCGTTCCTGAACGTGACGATACCCTCGCGGGTCGAGGGCGAGTACGCGGCGAACATCTACCGGGTGTGCGTACCGACAACCCTGAACGGCAACCAGGTGACGAACGATTACTGGTTCGACGTGAACCGGGGCAGGTGGACGGGGCCGCACACCTTTGCGTACGACTGCGCCAGCAGTCTGGGATCCACTTTCGTGCTGTCCTCGGTCAACGCACCGGGGAAGCTGTTCTATTCCACGCCGAACCCGACCACGACCAGCGTCTACAACGACAACGGCACAGCGCTGATGGTGGCGATTCAGTCCTCGGCATTTCCGATGGCGGGCGACATGCAGGAATACGCCGTGATGGAGACGGTGGTCGAGCTCGCGTCCGGCGGGGCGCAGGTGCAATACACCGTGGCCTTCAGCGACACCTACAACAACACACTGGCCACCGCCAACATCACGACCGCTCAGCAAGGACTGGTGTGGGGCGGCGGGACCGTGTGGGGCGGCGCGGGGGCCGCGTGGGCATCTTCGCTCAAAATTCCAAACGACTTTACGGCACCGTGGGCGGCGCCGGTTGTGTCGGACAAATTCATTTTTCGGGCGTCTGCGCTCAGCTCCTCGGCTTTGCTCCTTGGCGTGCTCCAGTGCCGTGCGCAACCCATCGGCTACACCTTGAGGTCTTGATATGTCCGCGATCATCACATCCTTGCCGAACACCATCACCAACGGGAGCTTGATCGACGCGGGTCCCGTGCAGGCCAACTTCGCCGCCATCCTGTCGCAGGTCAACGCGAACGGTGTGGATAACGTGTCTGCGCAGACTGTCGGTGGCCTCAAAACCTTTAGCGCGCAACCCCAGATCCCTACGGCGAATCTCGGCGATGCGTCGGCTAACGCAGCAAACACGGCTTTCGTTGCGGCTGCGCTTGCCGCGCTGATTCCATCAGGCACGGTGACCGACTTCGCGGGCACCAGTGCGCCCACCGGCTGGCTTGAGTGCGGTGGCGCTGCGGTATCGCGCACGACATACGCCGCCCTGTTCTCGGCAATTGGCACGACTTGGGGCGCTGGCGACGGGTCCACAACGTTCAATCTACCGAACTTGAACGGTCGCATGACCATCGGGCGTAACGGCAGCATTTCGGGCATTACCGCCACAACAGTTGGCGCCACACAGGGTGCGGCAGCGGTAACGATCGCCATCGCCAACATGCCGACGCACAACCACACGATTATTGATCCGGGCCACATCCACACGATTACTGATCTGGGTCATGCGCACACGTACAACACGCTGAACTACAGCGGCAACTACGCGCAGGGCGGGTCCAGAGACTCGATCAGTTCGCTTGCAGCAGTGACAACCACCAGCACCACGGGTATCCAGATCAATAACGCGAATACCGGGATCAACATCACACAGAACACGGGTTCAGGCACGGCGCTTAACGTCATGAACCCCGTCGCCGCAGTGATCAAGATCATCAAAACCTGAGGTAAGACATGCACACACTTTCCTTGATCTTGCGCACCTGGTTTTTCATCGCCTACGTGACCCTGTGTGGCTTCTGTTTCGGGATGGGCCTGTATCGAGCCTTCCTCGCAGGCAGCCTCACCCGGCCGCTTTGGGTGCTACTTGGCTGGACCGTGCCGGTGTTCCTGCTGGCGGACTTCATTTGCAACACTTTCTGCGGAACGATCCTGTTCCTTGAGCTTCCGCAGTGGACTCTGCATCCGATTGCCGACTCCGAGGTGCTGCTTACCGCTCGGCTGTCGCGCTGGATGCGGGCGACAGGCTGGCGCGCGACGACCGCGAATTGGCTGTGCAAGAACCTGCTCGACCCGCTCAGCCCGAACGGGCCGCATTGCAAGTGAACGGACGCTTTTTCATCACCGGCTTGCCGCGTAGCCGCACGGCGTGGCTTGCCAATCTGTTCACTGTGCAGAACAGCCAGTGCGTTCACGAGCCTTCGCACGACTTCGCCACGCTTGACGACCTCGGCACCTGGTGGGAATCCGCGACGCCGAGTGCGCGCCTTGGTTTGAGCGACCACGGCATGGGCTGGTGGCTTGAGGAGATCATCGAGGCGTACCAGCCGCGCGTGCTTTTGATCGAGCGGCCGGCCGCGCAAGCGTATGCCGCGCTGCGCGCAATGGGTATGCCTGACCAAGTGATGGAGTACCTGCGGGAGCTGCAGCGCCGGCAGAACCTGATGCGCTCGCACGCCGACGTGCTGTGCGTCCCGTTTCACAAGCTTGACGACGCGAGAACGATGGAGCGCGCGTGGTTTCACGTGCTGCCCGGTATCCCGTTCGATGAGGGCAGGTTTCACTACCTGAAGCGGTTCAACATCCAGTTAACAGAGTCTTGGCTGACCAAGTGCGCAAAAGCCAACCCGCCGATCTACCGCGAATGCGCTGACTTTTTGAAGGAAAAACGACATGCGTAAACCTGCGTTCTTATTGCTGCTCTTGGCGTATTTCTGCCCAGGGATTCTCGGCACTGTTGCGTCGGGCATAGGTATCGCATCGGGCCTGAACTCCCTATTCGGCGGCGGCGGCGGCAACAGCAGCACCCCCGCGGGCGGCGTGCCCTATTACCAGCCCAGCAACCAAGCCGGCACGGACACTGCGTGGAACAGCATGTTCGGCGCGCAGCAGGGCAACGATCAGTCGGGGCAGGCCGGGCTGTCCGGGTTGCTGCAGAGTTACAACCAATCGATGGGGATGAACTACAACCCCTACCTACAGGCGGCTCAGCAGTCTGGGATGATGTCAGGCCAGCAGGCCGGCATGGACCAGTCCGGCGCGAACATGCTCTATGGTCAGGCCCAGACCGCGCAGAACCAAGGTGGCCAGGTGTACAACGCCGGCATGCAGGCCTACCAGCGCGCACTGGACCCCAACCAAGCGCAGTACAACCTGAACTTGTCGCAGCTCACCGACAACGTGAACGCGCAGCAGGCCTTGCGGGGCATCGGCACCTCGGCACTGGGCGGGCAGGAAGCCGGCAACGCGCTGGGCAATTTCCAGATCAACTGGAACACGCAGCAGATGCAGAACCAGCTGGCCGCGCTGCAGGGCCTGACGCAAGCCAACAGCAGCGCGAACCAGAGCAACCAGCTCATGGGTGCGGACCTGTCTGGCGCGTCCGGCTTGATGAGCAGCGGCGCGCAGGCACAACTGGCGGCGGGCCAGACCCCGATGCAGGCGCAACAGTACGCCAACGCTGCACCAGGTCAGGCCTCGAATGCGCTGTTCAGCGGCGTGAGCGGCCTCAACAACCTCTACAACCAAAGCATGGGCAACGCCGCCCAGTACATGGGCATGGGCCAGAATGCCGCGCAAGCGGCCAACGGCACAGCGTTCAACCAGCAGAACTTCAACGCGCAGCAGCAAGGCATGGGCGCAAGCGCGCTCGCGCAAGGGCTCAATTCGTTCAACAACTCGGGGGCAGGCGGCTGGCTCAACAGCATGGTGCAGCCGAACTACGGCAACACCGCGCAGCAGAATAACGCGCAGCTGGGCGACCCGAACAGCAGCTTCGTGAACTATCCGGGGGCCTGATCATGTATTGGGGATCGATCGGACAGGGCTTTTTCAACGGGCTGGATCAAGCGCAGCAGCAGCAACAGCGCGATCAGCAGATGCAGTATCAGCGCATGCTGATGGCTCAGGCAGCGCAGAACCAAGCGGCACAGCAGCGGCAGATTCAGGCGCGCACAGCGCTGGGCGGGATGATGCTGCCCCCGCCACCTGGTGCGGGCGGTCAGATGCCGCAACCCACGGTGATGCCGGGGCAGAGCAGCCAGCAGTTGCAGCCGCCGCCCCAGCAGAATCCGGGGCAGCCCGGCGTGCAGCAAGGCGCGCCTGGCTCGCCGTCAGGGCCCGGTGTGCTGCCCCCCTACCGCGACCCGATGCAGCAACCGCCTGCGGGCGCAGCTGCGCAAGGTGGCGGGGCGCAACCTATGCAGCTGCCGCCGCCGCCGGCCAAACAGGACCCGGTGCAGGCCGTGATGCCGAGCGTGCCAGAGATGGTGAAGCGGATGCAGGCGCAGGGTATCCCTCAGGACCAGTGGGTGGACGTGCTCGACGCCTACAAGCCGTTCTACGACGACCAGAACAAGCAGCAGCTGGCCGAGCTGACCTTACAGCTGAACGCATCC
Organism: uncultured beta proteobacterium; assembly: GCA_903822435.1. Classification (GTDB taxonomy): domain Bacteria; phylum Pseudomonadota; class Gammaproteobacteria; order Burkholderiales; family Burkholderiaceae_C; genus Rubrivivax. The sequence continues at coordinate 10,959 of CAIJPE010000107.1, forward strand.
AAGGCCGCCGAGACCGCGTTTCGGGATGCCGTGCTGCTCGGCATCAGAGGCCGCGACTCTGACACCAGGGCCGCCGGCGAGACACGGCGTGGGGCTCAGGGCGACCGTCGACTGGATCAGCGAGACGAAGAGATCGGCCTCAAGCAACAACTGGCCGATACCGCCAAAAGCAAGGAAGGCCGCCTGCGCAATGCTGCGTCCACGGGCGCTGCCCTATCGTCCGAGGACACCCAGTTCTGGGCCGACTACGTGCGCCAGGGCGGCAGCTTGCCCGCAGGACTGGGCCGAGGCGCGCAGGGCGGCAAAACCGTGCAGGCCATCATGCACCAGGTGGCAACCGGCGCGGGTGCGGGTGCGGAAAGCGCGATCGACATGCTCGACAACAAGAACGCGCAGACCGGCGCGGCATCGGCTGCGCGGACGGCCGGTACCGCCTCGGCCCGCATGGCCATCGCGGCCACAGAAGCGCTGGGCTCGTTCGACCTGGCCGAGCAGGCCAGCGCCAAGGTACCGCGCGGATCGTTCAAGGGCTTGAACAGCGCGCTGCTCTCTTACGAGAAGGGCACCGGCTCGCCGGAGGCGGGCTCGTTCGAGGCGGCTGTCAACACGGCCGTCAACACCTACGCCAAGGCGATCAACCCGAGCGGCACGGCTACCGTGAGCGACAAGGAGCATGCGCGCGAGATCCTCAGCACGGCCGACGGCCCCGCCGCGTTCAAGGCGCGCATGGCGGTGCTGCGTCAGGAAGTCGAGCGCGCGCGCAAAGCTCCCCAGCAGGTGGCCCAAGACCTCCGCAAGGGTGGCAAGAAGGAAGGCGGCAAGGTGGTCAACTTCTCGGAGCTGCCATAAATGGACGTGCGCATGCCGGACGGCACCATCATCAAGGGCGTGCCCGACGGCACGACCAAAGCGGATCTTGCGCAAAAGCTCCAAAAGTCCGGCATGGCGGTGCCCGCGGACTGGCTGGCCGCAGAAAAGCCAAAGGCTGCAGCGCCTGAGCAGAGCACGTGGGACCGTGGCGTGCAGGCGCTGAAGACCGGCGCGGGCGACACGGTGCGCGGCCTCACGTCGCTGCCGATGATGCTCAATGACGCGCCAATCCACGCGCTGAACCTTGGACGCCAGGCGCTCGGGTATCAGCCGGTGCAGACCGGCGCGCAGGTGCTGGATAAATATCTGCCGGCACCCGGCCAAGGGTTCGGCGGCGCGCTCAACCGTGGCCTGGGCGGCGTTGCAGGCGGCATGGGCATCGGCGGCGCGCTGTCGGGCATCCCGGCGGCCGCCGGGCTCAGCGGAGCGCTGACCGCTCAGCCGATCCAGCAGGCCGTAGGTACCGGCGTCGGCGCGCTGGCAGGTGAAGGGTTGCGGCAAGCGGGCGCGCCGGGGTGGGCCCAGATGGGAGGCGCGATGCTGGCCGGTGGCGCTGCGGGCATGCCCCGTCCGTCGGACGCCGCCCGCCGCCTGGCCGAACGTGGTGTGCAGATGACCCCCGGCCAGTTGCTCGGCGGTGGCGCGAACACGGTCGAGCAAGCGCTGGGCTCGGTCCCGTTCATTGGCGACATCATCAAGACCCAACGGGGCAACGCGGTATCCAGCTTCAACACGGCGGTACTCGACCAAGCGCTTAGCACCGTCGGGCAAAAAATGCCGAAGGGGCTTTCTGCGGAAGAACAGCTCACGCACGTGCGCACCACACTGGGCGCGAATTACGACCGCATCCTTGGCGGTATGAAGGGCGACCTGCACGCCAACGGTCAATTCGCGGGGGGGCTGCCCGCACCTGGTCAACTCGGCGCGCCCCCGGCCCCGTCCCTGTTCGACGAGTTGAGCGCGCTGAAAACCATGGGGGCCAACTTGCCCGCGCAGCAGTCGAAGGATCTGAACCGGATCGTCGATTCCGAGATCCTCGGCAAATTCACCAAGGCCGGGAAAGCCTCGGGCGAGACGCTGCAGGACATCAACCGGGTGCTGGACAGCGAGATCGCGGATTACGGCAAGAGCCAGGACCCGTACCACCAGAAGCTCGGCCAAGCGCTGAAGGAAGCACAAGCGGCGGTGCGGAGGATGATCACGCGCGAAAACCCGCAGGCAGCGCAGAAGCTGGACGCCAATGACCGCGCCTACGCCACGTTCAAGCAGGCGCAGGAAGCCGCCAAGCGCGGCAAGGACGGCAACTACACGCCAAGCCAGTTCGAATCTGCGATCAAATTCAAGGACCGCAGCAAGGACCGCCGCGCCTACACCGAGGGGACGCTACCCAATCAGGGGCTATCCAAGGACGCGCGCGCGGTGCTGCCCAACAACCTGCCCGACTCTGGCACGGCCACCCGCGCCCTGGTGGAGAGCTTGCTGCTCGGCGGTGGCGCGGCGATGAACCCGGGCACGCTGGCCGCCGGTGCAGTGCTGCCCGGCATCTACAACCCCGCCACACTGCGCGCACTGCAAGCGGCCATGCTCAACGGCACCGCGATGCCGACGCGCGCCCTCAACTCCATGAACGCGGGCGCGGCCCAACAACTGGGAGCACCGCCGCAGTGAGAATCCTTTGCATCGACACCACATCCAACTGCCTTGACCTGGCGATGCGCTGGCTGGCGGATGGGCATGACGTGCGCTGGTACGACCGTCCGCGCAATGGCGAAGCCCGACGCGCCGGCGAGGGCATCGTGCTGAAGGTGAAGGAATACGCCGATCTGCAGCGCAAGTGGCTGGATTGGGCAGATCTGATCTACCTGCCCGACAACACCATGTACCTCGACATGCTGGAGCCGTACCGGCTGCGCGGCTACCCGATCTTTGGGCCGGGCGTGGAGGCCGCCGCGCTGGAGCTAGACCGCGAGGCCGGGCAGGAGAGCATGAAGCGCGCCGGCATGAAGATCATTCCGGGCAAGACCTTCCACGATTACGACGAGGCGGCCGCCTGGGTGGAGAAGAACGGTCAACCGGTGGTCTGCAAGCCGAGCGGGGACGCGGATAAAGCGCTGTCCTACGTGGCGTCGGACGTGGCCGATATGCTGTTCATGCTCAGCCGATGGAAGCAGAACCCCAAGTACCGGGCCATGTGCAAGAAGGACGGAATCATCATCCAGGAGAAGAAAACAGGGATGGAGATGGCTGTCGGTGGCTACTTCGGCCCGCACGGCTGGAACGCCTGGGGCTTCGAGAAC
>CAIJPE010000108.1 GCA_903822435.1 uncultured beta proteobacterium
CGCACCCCGCCGGTGGGGAAGACCTGTCGGTCCTGCTCGTCTCGCACGGCCAGCAAGGCATCGGCCGTGCGCCGGCAATAGGTGGGCATGTCGGCGCCCTGCTCGGCCATGGCGGCGTCCAGGTTGCCCGAATACAGCACCACCACGTGCGGCATGGCGCCTGGCTCCCTACAGCCGCGCCGCGGCCAGCGCGGCCGTGCCGGGCTGCCCGATGCCACCCAGGTCGGCCGGCATGGGCGAGACCGGAAAGACGGCGTTGATCTGGCCCGTGCCCGAGCTGGGGAAGTAGGGCGTGACCACCTCCACGCCGCGGTCGTAGCGGCTCCACCCCAGGGCGCCCAGCAGCATGCCGGTGTCGTGCATGAAACCTTCGCCGTGGCCCTTGGCCGCGTACTCGGGCAGCATGTCGCAGAAGTCGGGCCACTCGCCGCGCTGCCACATGGCCACCACGCCGTGGTCCAGGCGCTCCAGCAAGGGGCTCCAGATCTTGTCGCGGTAGGCATCGGCCGTGCCGTTCTGCGCGAAACGGTGGCTGAGCGAGCCGCTGGCGAAGAAGGCCACGGTGCCCTCGTAATGGTCTTCCACGGCGCGGCGGAAGGCCCAACCCAGCCGGGCGCTCTCGGCCAGGGTGTGCACGGTGCACAGCGCGCTGACGGAGACGACCTTGAAGTGCCGGTCGGCGTTCATGTAGCGCATGGGCACCAGCGTGCCGTATTCGGGCGCCAGCGTGGTGGCCGGGTGCGCCATCGTGGGAACGCCATGGGCGTTGGCCGTCTCGGCCAGCAGTTGCCCCAGCGCCGGGTTGCCGTCGAAGGCATAGGGCAGGTTGCTGATGAAGTGCGGCAGTTCGTTGCTGGTGTAGACGCCCTGGAAGTGCGGCGCGCAGTTGATGTGATAGCCCGAGTTCACCAGCCAGTGCGTGTCGAAGACCACGATGGTGTCCACGCCCAGCGCGCGGCAGCGGCGGCCGATTTCGACATGGCCGTCGATGGCCGCCTGTCGCTTGCCTTTGGCAGGCCCGTCGAGCTCGCTCAAGTACATCGACGGCACATGCGTGATCTTGGCGGCCAGCGCAAGGGTGCCCATGGTCAGACGCCCCAGTGGGGGATGTGGTGGCTGCCCAGGCTGACAGCGACGTTTTTCGGCTCCAGGAACACCTCGTAGCTCCAGGTGCCGCCCTCGCGCCCCGTGCCGCTGGCCTTGGTGCCGCCGAAGGGCTGGCGCAGGTCGCGCACGTTCTGGCTGTTGACGAAGCACATGCCGGCTTCCACCGCAGCGGCCACGCGGTGCGCACGGCCCAGGTTCTCCGTCCAGACGTAGCTGGACAGGCCGTAGGCGATGTCGTTGCTTTGCGCGATGGCATCGGCCTCATCCGTGAAGGGAATCAGGCAGGCCACCGGCCCGAAGATCTCTTCCTGCGCGATGCGCATGCGGTTGTCCACGTCGGCAAAGACAGTGGGCTGCACGAAGTTGCCGGCCGCCAGGGCACCCGGCAGCTTGGGCGGCTCCAGCCCGCCGCACAGCAGCGTGGCGCCCTCCTTCGGGCCCAGCTCGATGTAGCTGCGCACCTTGGCCAGGTGGGCCGGGCTGATCATGGGGCCCACGATGGTCTTCTCGTCCAGCGGGTCGCCCACGGTGATGCGCCGGGCGCGCTCGGCGAACCTGGCGGTGAAGTCGGCGTAGATGCCCTTCTGGACCAGGATGCGGCTGCCGGCGGTGCAGCGCTCGCCGTTGTTGCTGAAGATCATGAAGACGGCAGCGTCCAGCGCGCGGGCCATGTCGGCGTCGTCGAAGATGACGAAGGGGCTCTTGCCGCCGAGCTCCATGCTGAACTTCTTCAGCCCGGCCGCCTGCACGATGCGGTGGCCGGTTGCGGTGCTGCCCGTGAAGCTGATGGCCCGCACGTCGGGGTGGCGGCACAGGGGCTCGCCCGCCTCGCGCCCGGTGCCATGAACGAGATTGAGCACGCCGGCCGGGATGCCCGCCTCCAGGGCCAGCTCGCCCAGCCGGGAGGCGCTCAGGGGCGACAGCTCGCTCATCTTCAGCACGGCCGTGTTGCCGAAGGCCAGGGCCGGCGCCACCTTCCACGTGGCCGTCATGAAGGGCACGTTCCACGGGCTGATGAGCGCGCAGACACCGACCGGGTGATAGAGCGTGTAGTTGAGGTGCGTGGGCGTGGGGTAGGTGTGGCCATCCACCCGGGTGCACATCTCGGCGAAGTAGTAGAAGTTGTCGGCCGCACGTGGCACCAGCTGCTTGCCCGTCTGCGCGATGACCTGCCCGGTGTCCATCGTCTCGGTGCGGGCAATCTCGGGCACGTGCGCGGCGATCAGGTCACCCAGCTTGCGGATCAACCGGGCCCGCTCGGCCGCCGGCAGGCCGGCCCATTTCGGAAAGGCCGCCTTGGCTGCGGCCACCGCTGCGTTCACCTCGGCTTCACCGCCCACGGCCACTTCGGCCAGCACTTCCTGGGTGGCGGGGTTCAGGGTCTGGAAGTAGTCGCGGCCTTCGACGGGCTTGCCGCCGATCAGGTGTTGGATGCGCATGGACGGTGCCTACGGTGCGGGGATGGGCTCTGGGGAATCGTCGGCGACGATGGTGTTGATCAGCCGGCCGATGCCGTCGATCTCGCAAGCCACCTCGTCGCCCGCGTTCACGTTGGTCACGCCGTCGGGCGTGCCGGTGAGGATCACGTCACCGGCCTGCAGCGTCATGAAGCCGCTGAGGTACTCGATGAGCGACGGGATGTCGTTGATCAGGTCCGCCGTGTGGCCCTGCTGGCGCAACTGCCCGTTGACGAAGGTGCGCAGGCGCAGGTCGGTCGGGTCGGGTAGATCGGCGGTATCGACCAGCCACGGGCCGAGCACGGTGCCGCCATCGCGGTTCTTCACGCGCAGGTTCGGGCGGTACCAGTTCTCGAGGTAGTCGCGCACGGCGTAGTCGTTGCACACGGTGTAGCCGGCAACGAAGGCCATGGCGTCGGCTCGACGCACGCGGAACGCCGTGCGGCCGATGACCACGGCCAGCTCGCATTCGTAGTGCATGAACTGCACGCCCGCCGGGCGGCGTGTCTTGCCGCGGTGGCCGATGATCGAGCCCGGGCCCTTGAAGAAGACCAGCGGCTCGTCCTTGGAAGTGACCGTGAGTTCCTTGGCCAGTTCCTTGACATGGTCGGCGTAGTTCAGGCCCAGCGCGACGACCGTGCCCACCTCGAAGGGCGGCAGCCACACCACCTGCTCTTCGGGCAGCACGCGGCCATCGGCCAGCCGCAGGCCGTGAGCGTGCGGATAGGCCGTGTGCACGGCACCGGCGTAGGCCACGCGGGCGGTCTTCATGCGGCGGAGCCTTCTGCCACCAGGACGTGGTGCAAGGCGGCCAGGCCGGTGATCTCCAGCTTCACGCGCTGACCCGGCCGGGCCAGCGGTGCGCCGAAAGACCGGCCCAGGCTGAGCACGTCCCCCGGCTGCAGGGTCATGAAGGCGCTGACATCGGCCACCAGCCGGGCTACGCCGCGCACGCGGTCGGCCGTGCTGCTGTCGTGCACCAATTCGCCATCCAGCCACACGCGGGCCGACCGGCCGTCGGGGTCGGGCAGTTCGGCCGCAGGCGATACAGCCGGGCCCACCGGGCAGTAGCCATCGCGGCAGCGCAGGCGCACGGCGGGCCGGTAGTGGCTGGCCAAGGGCGCATTGACCTCGCCCAGCAGGACATAGCCCGCCACGCAGGACAGCGCTTCGGCCACCGATACGCGGCAGGCCACCCGACGGATGACGATGCCCAGTGCCGGGCCGATCTCGACGGCTTCGAAACCGGCGGGCACCACGATGTCGCTGCCGTCGGCGGCCAGCATGTGCCGCGGCATCACGGTCAGCACCGGCGCGCGGGGTGGCGCCTTGTACGGAGGGGCATCCACTGCATCGCCCAGCGCATCCAGTTGCGTCCTGTGGTTGAGCAAGGCCCCGTACACCGTCCCGGACAGCCGATAAGGGGGGCCGTCCATCGGCAGATGAACGGTGCTCAGGACGGAGCCGCGGGGCGATTGGGGCACGATGCCCCGAGGATAGACCGCGGCGGGCACGCCGTCAGCCTGGGGCTGCCACCACCGTGCCGCTGCAGGCCCCCAGCCCGATGCGGCGCGCGCCGGGTCGCTCGCACCAGCCGGTGAGCGTGAGCGTGTCGCCATCGGCCAGGAAGCTGCGCTGCTCGCCATGGGGCAGCGCCACCGGATGCTTGCCTGCGCTGCTCAGTTCCAGCAGCGAGCCCGCCTGCTCGGGCCGCGGGCCCGAGAGCGTGCCCGAGCCGAAGAGGTCGCCCGGCTGCAGGTTGCACCCGCTGACCGTGTGGTGAGCCACCAGCTGGGCCGGCGTCCAGTAGGCGGCTTCCAGCGTGCCGCTGCGCGACAGGCGCACCCCGGGGTGGCCCGCCGCCCGCATGGCGGCCGTCTGCAGCCAGACCTCCAGCCGGATGTCCAGCGCGCCCTGGCTGCGGTTGGCTTCGCTGTCCAGGTAGGGCAGCGGCGCGGGGTCGCCTTCGGGCCGCGTGAAAGGCGCGCGGAACGGGGCCAGGGCCTCCATCGTCACCACCCAGGGCGACACCGTGCTGGCGAAGTTCTTGGCCAGGAAGGGGCCCAGCGGCTGATATTCCCAGGGTTGGATGTCGCGGGCCGACCAGTCGTTGAACAGCGTCACGCCGAAGAGATGCGCTTCGGCCTGGTCCATCGCGATGGGCTCGCCCAGTGCGTTGCCGGGGCCGATCAGGAAGCCCAGCTCGAGCTCGAAATCCAGCCTTTGCGTCGGCCCGACGACGGGTGCGTCGGCTGCACCCTTGAGCTGGCCGCGCGGCCGTCGGATGGGCTGGCCGCTGACCACGATCGACGATGCGCGGCCGTGGTAGCCGATGGGCACCCACTTGTAGTTCGGCAGCAGCGGGTTGTCGGGCCGGAACAGCTTGCCCACCGCCGTGGCGTGGTGGATGCCGGTGTAGAAATCGGTGTAGTCGGCGATGGCACAGGGCACGGCCATCTCGGTCTGGGCCTGCGGGCACAGGCAGGCCGACAAGGCAGCCCGTGCGCCGCTGCCCTGCGCCAGGACTTGCGAGAGCGCGGCACGGAGCCGCCTGCGCTCGGCCACGCTTCGGCCCATGAAGGCATTCAGATCGCCCTGCGCCAGCGGCTGCAGCAGCGCGGCCACATCGTCGGGCCAGGGCACGGCAGCACGGGCCTGCTGCAGGTCCAGCACCTGGTCGCCGATGGCCACGCCGATGCGCCAGGCCTGGCCGCTGCCGGATTGGCGGAACCGCCCATAGGGCAGGTTCTGGATCGGGAAGTCGGTGGCCGCTTCGTTGGCCGATGGCACCCAACTCTGCAGGGCCGGGTCGTGCGTGGTGTCCACGCTCATGGCGCGAACCTGTCTTTCAGGCCTGCCCAGCAGTCGGGATAAGCGCGGTCCAGCGCACCGCCCTGCATGGCAAAGGCGGTGGGCACGAAGCGCCAGCGGCTCTCGAACATGAAGGCCAGGGTGTGGTCCAGCTTGTGCGGCTTCAGGTCGCTGCCGCTGGCCCTCTCGAAGGCCTCGGTGTCCGGTCCGTGGGGCACCATGCTGTTGTGCAGCGAGGCGCCACCGGGCTTGAAGCCCTCGGGCTTGGCGTCGTATTCGCCCATCACCAGGCCCATGAACTCGCCCATCACATTGCGGTGGTACCAGGGCGGGCGGAAGGTGTCTTCCATCACCATCCAGCGCGGCGGAAAGATCACGAAATCGCAGTTGGCCACGCCCGGCGTGTCGCTGGGGCTGGTCAGCACGGTGAAGATGCTGGGGTCGGGATGGTCGAAGCTGATGCTGCCGATGACCATGAAATGGGCCGTGTCGTAGGCCATCGGCGCGAGGTTGCCGTGCCAGGCCACCACGTTGAAGGGCGTGCCCGGCTGCGTGGTGCGCCACAGGCGGCCGCCGAACTTGCGGACGATCTCATAGGCGCCGGGCTCGGTCTCGAAGGCGGCGTGCGGGGCACGGAAGTCGCGCGGGTTGGCCAGGCCGTTGGAGCCGATGGGCCCCAGCTCCGGCAGGCGGAACGGCGCGCCATAGTTCTCGCACACATAACCGCGCGAGGGGCCGTCGGGCAGTTCCACCTTGAAGGCCAGGCCGCGCGGCATCAGGGCGATCTCACCCGGCCGCACCGCCAGCACGCCGAGCTCGGAGGTGATCACCAGCCTGCCCTGCTGCGGCACGAGCAGCATTTCGCCGTCGGCATTCACCAGCGCGCGCCGCACCATCGATCGGTTGGCCGTGTACACCAGTGCGCCCACGCCGCTTTGCGCATCGGCATCGCCGCACGCGGCCACGGTGTGCAGGCCTTCGATGAAATCGGCCGGTGCGTCGGGGATGGGAAACGGGTGCCAGCGCAGCGGGTCGGGCGGCGCGAGCACCCCGCCGGCGGCACCCGTGGTCCAGCCCGGCTGCGCCAAAGCCTCGTACCCACCCGTCACCACCGAGGGCTGGCGGCGGTACAGCCAGCTGCGGCGGTTGTCGGCGCGCGGCGCGGTAAAGGCGCTGCCTGACAGCAGTTCGGCATACAGCCCGTGCGCCACCCGCTGTGGACTGTTGCGGCCCTGTGGCAACGCGCCAGGCACGGCCTCGCTGGCGAACTGGTTGCCGAAGCCCATGGGGCCCGAAGCGATGTCGGAATGCGTCATGGCATCTCCTTCAATCCAATGGGATGGCCTGCTTGCCGTCCTGGGCCCGTGCCAGCGCGGGCAGTGCCGGCGCGGCGGCGGTTCATGCGGATGGGGATCATGCGGGGGCGGCCCTGTGGGCAGGGTGTGAGGGCGCGTCGGGGGCGCTGTCGCGAGCAGCCTGCAGGGCCTGGCTCAGCACAGCCTGGTTGCCGATGTGGTTGGCCAGCAGCAGCACCAGCCGCGCATTCAAGGCGTGGCTCTGCTCCTCGGCCAGGTCGCGATGGCAATCGATGAGTGCCTCGTAGAAATCGTCGGGCGCTTGCAGGTTCGGGGTGGTGATGAAGTGCATGCCCACGGGCTCCGGGTCAGGCCAGGGCCAGCGCGCGGCGCAGCGCGGCGCCGACCTGCGCAGCCTCGGGGTGCCGCCAGCGTGCGCACACGTGCTGGTCGGGGCGCAGCAGATAGGTGGTTCCGGGGCGGGCGTCGTAGCGCTCGGCCACCGTGCCTTCGCAGGGCAGCACGACCGTGTGGACCGGCACGATGCCGGCCGCACCCGCGGCGATGTCGTGCACCCGCGCGGCCGTGTCGGGCCCATCGAACACCAGCGCGGTGAACGCGGTGGGCGACAGCAGGCGCAGCAGCCAGGCGGGCTGCCCTTCGCGCGCCACGGGGGCATCCACGGCCGGCGCGCCGGGCACCATGCGGCCCTGGAAGGGCTCGGCGTCGGGGGTGTTCAGCGTCGAGGTGTGCAGAGTGGCCGGCACCGAGAGCCGCCCGCTGTTGACGATGCGACGCGCAAAGCCGTGGTGGCGGGCCAGGTCCAGGGTGGCGTCGCGAAACAGCCGCGAGATCTCGCTCTTGGGCGTGATGAAGTCGGTGGCCCGCGTGGAGTTGAGGATGTTCTCGTCGGCCGCGGCTTCGCGCTCGGTGGCATAGGTGTCCAGCAGGACCTCCGGGGCCGTGCCGCGCAGCACCAGGTCGAGCTTCCAGGCCAGGTTCTCGGCATCCTGGACGCCCGAGTTGGCGCCGCGCGCACCGAAAGGCGAGACGCCGTGCGCCGAGTCGCCGGCAAACAGCACGCGGCCGTGCCGGAAGGCCTCCATGCGCAGGCAGGCGAAGGTGTAGACGCTGGCCCACTCCAGTTCGAAGGGCACCTCGTGGCCCAGGGCCTGCCGCATCATCGCGTCCACCCGCGGCTTGATGCGATCGGGGCGCTTCTCGGCCTCGGGGTCGGCGTCCCAGCCCAGCTGGAAATCGATGCGCCACACGCCGTCGGGCTGGCGGTGCAGCAGCACGCTCTGGCCGGGGTGGAAAGGCGGGTCGAACCAGAACCAGCGCTCGGCCGGGAAGTCGGCCTGCATGCGCACATCGGCAATGAGGAAGCGGTCCCGGAAGACGCGGCCCTTGCTCTCCAGGCCGAGCAGGGCCCGCACCGCCGAGCGCGAGCCGTCGCAGGCGGCCACGTAATCGGCCACCAGCGTGTAGCGGCCTTCGGGCGTGTCCACGGACAGTGTCACCCCGTCGGCGCCCTGCTCCACCGCGGCCACGGTGTGGAGCCAGCGGATCTCGAGGTTGGGCAGTTCAGCGGCCCGCACGGCCAGGTAGGCCTCGGCGTAGTACTGCTGCAGATTGACGAAGGCCGGGCGCTGATGGCCCGGTTCCGGCTGGAGATCGAAGCTGTAGAGCAGCGCGTCCCGGAAGTAGACCTTGCCGACGTTCCACTCGACGCCCTTGCCGCACACGGGTTCGCCCACGCCCAGCCGGTCCCAGATCTCCAGCGTGCGTTTGGCGAAGCAGATCGCGCGCGAGCCGCTGGACAACCGGTTGTCGTTGTCCAGCAGCAGCACCTGCTGGCCACGCTGGGCCAGGTCGATGGCCAGGCTCAGGCCCACCGGCCCGGTGCCGACCACCACCACGGGGTGTCGCACCGGCGCGGGGGCGTCCAGGTCGGGCGGGCGCCGCCAGGGCGCTTCGAAACCCTGGATCTGCGCGGCGCTGGCGGCGTAGTCCAGGCGGCCGGGGTTGGCTGCGGCGGCAGTCATCGTGGCTTCCCTGTCGGCTCAGCTTTCCAGCGTCTCCCACATCACGCGGTCGCGCTCGGCGGTCCAGATGCGCGGATGCGGGTGCGCGGTGGCTTCGTCATAGGCCCGCGTCACGTCGAAGGGCATGCAGTGATCGAAGATGACCCACTGGCCATAGCGCGGCTTGAGCGTGGCATAGGTCTCGCGGTAGACCGTCTTCAGGTCCTTGCCCGCGGCAGCGCCGGCCTTCACGCTGGCGTACAGGTCGCTGACGAAGGCACGCGTGGCATCCAGGCCTGCCTGCACCTGCGCCGGGCCTTTCAGCGCCGGGCCCCGGCCGGGCACCAGGGCCGTCGGCTGCAGGGCAGCAATATGGGCCAGCGTCTGCGGCCAGTCCTGGAAGTAGGCATCGCCGGCATAGGGCGTGGCGTCGTACTCCACCAGGTCGCCCGACAGCAGCGTGCGCTCGCCCGGAAGCCACACCACCGTGTCGCCCTTGGTGTGGCCGCGGCCGAGTTGCAGCAACTGCACCTCGAGCTTGCCCAGCCACAGCGTCATCTTGCCGTTGAAGGTGATGGTGGGCCAGGTCATCCCGGCCGGCACGGACTCGACGTTGCGGAACAGCCGCGGAAAGCGCCCGATCTCGCTGGCCTTGTCCTGCTCGCCGCGCTCGACGATGAGGTCATAGGTGTCCTGGCTGGCCAGGATCTGCTGCGCTCCGTAGGCGCTGGCGCCCAGCACGCGCACGGCGTGATAGTGCGTCAACACCACGTACCGGATGGGCTTGTCGCTCACCTCACGGATGCGGCGGATCACGTCGGCCGCCATGGCCGGCGTGGCCTGGGTGTCGGCCACCAGCACGGCGTCATCGCCGATGACGATGCCGGTGTTGGGATCACCCTCGGCCGTGTAGGCCCAGGCGTGCTCGGACAACTGCTCGAAGGTGACCTTCTTCTCGTCCAGGTCGGCCTGACTGGCGAACTTCTTTTCGGTACTCATGCGGGCTCCGGGGCGGGCGTTTGCTTAAAACAAACAGGTTTGCAGTCTATAGACGGATGTCGGTGCATGCAAGCAATAGGCAAATCGATTTGCATTAGGCAAACTATCGACATGACCGAGGCGACGATCGAATCCGAAGACAAGGGCCAGCGGGCGGTGCAATCCATCGAGGTGGGGGGCCGGCTGCTGCTGGCGCTGGGCCACCACCCGGGTCCCATGAGCTTGAAGGACCTGGCGGCCCGCGCCGGCCTGCCTGCTTCGCGGGCCCACCCTTACCTCGTGAGCTTCGGCAAGCTGCGCCTGATCGAGCAGGATGCCGAGACCGGCCGTTATGCCCTGGGTCCGGCCGCGCTGCAACTGGGGTTGACCTGCCTGCAGCAGCTCGACCCGCTGAAGGCCGCCGTGCCCGTGGCCCGCGAGCTGGCCAGCGCCACGGGCTACGCCGTGGGCCTGGCGGTGTGGGGCAACTTCGGCCCGACCATCGTGCGCATGTTCGAGGCGCGCCAGCCGCTTCACGTGGCCATGCGCGCCGGCACGGTCATGTCCATCCTGGGGACGGCCACCGGCCGGGCCTTTGCCGGCGTGCTGCCGGCCGAGCGCGTGCAGCGCGCCATGGCCGTAGCCCTGGGTGATGACGAGGCCACCCCAGCGCCGCTGCTGTCGGGCCAGGCCGAGGCGCTGCAGGCCGCCCGGGAAGAGGTTCGGCAGCACGGCGTGGCGCGCGCCGCAGGCCGGCCGGTGCCCGGGGTGAACGCTTTCAGCGCCGCCGCCTTCGATCACGAAGGCGAACCGGCCATCGTCGTCACCGCACTGGGTCACCAGGACCACTTTCCGGTGGCCTGGGACTCGTCGGCAGCGCAGGCCGTGCGCGGCGCGGCGGCCGAGATCTCGCAGCGCCTGGGGTGGCAGGCCTCGGGCGGCGATGGGCCTGGTGCACCCCGCCGCCGATAGACTGCCGCGATGAACGGACCCACCGAAGACTGGACCCCCTGGATCGGCCGCAGCCAGACCCTGCACGACCACATCGGCCCCACGCCGGTGGCCGCGCTGGCCGCCACGCTGGACCACCCGGCTGCCCCGGTCCAGAGTGGCTCGGCGCTGCCGCCGTTGTGGCACTGGCTGTACTTCCTGCCGCTGCACCGGCAGTCCGAACTCGGCCCCGACGGCCACGCCCGCCGCGGCGGCTTCCTGCCCCCTGTGGCCCTGCCCCGGCGCATGTGGGCTGGCAGCCAGTTCACCTTCCACGCCCCGGTGCGGGTAGGCGATGCAGCGGCCCGCACGTCCACCATCGAGGACGTGCGGGCCAAGCCCGGCCGCACCGGGCCGCTGGTGTTCGTCAAGGTGCGGCACGAGCTGCATTGCAACGGCCAGGCCCAGGCCGCCCTGACCGAGCACCACGACATCGTCTACCGCGAAGCGCCCGTGCCGGGCGATGCCGGCCCGCCCCCCGTGCCGGCGCCCACGGGCGCCGCCTGGCAGCGCGAGATCGTGCCGGATGACGTGCTTCTTTTCCGTTATTCAGCGCTCACCTTCAACGGGCACCGCATCCACTACGACCGCCGCTACGCCGCGCAGGTGGAAGGCTACCCGGGGCTGGTCGTGCACGGCCCGCTGATTGCCACGTTGCTGATGGATCTGCTGCGCCGCGAGGTGCCGGACGCCGCGGTGTCCACCTTCGCCTTCAAGGCCGTGCGGCCGACCTTCGACCTGCACCCCTTCCGCGTCAACGGCCGCCTGCAGGACGACGGCAGGACGGTGCGGCTGTGGGCGCAGGACCACGAAGGCTGGCTGACCATGGACGCCACCGCCTCGCTGCGCTGAGCAGCCCGTCCCTGCGACCGCAGACCCCGACCGCAGACCGGAAACACCCCCTGCCCTCCACGATCATCGATTCGGCCATCTTCCGCGGCATCTTCAGCACCGACGCCATGCGCCAGGTGTGGTCCGACGGGAACCGCACCCAGAAGGTACCTGGACATCGAAGCGGCGCTCGCCCGCGTTCAGGCCCGGCTGGGACTGATCCCCCAGGAGGCAGCCGACGAGATCGTCAGCCACTGCCAGCTGGCGCAGATCGACAGGGGTCAGCTGCAAGCACAGACCGAGCGCATCGGGTACCCCGTGCAGGGCGTGGTCTCTCAGCTCAACAAGCTGTGCCGCGACAAGCTCGGCGAGTACTGCCACTGGGGCGCCACCACCCAGGACATCACCGACACCGAGCTGGGCGCCATCTCGGCCGCCCTGGCGACACTCGCCCGCACCCACCGCGACACGCCCATGATCGGCCGCAGCAGCCTGCAGCAGGCCATCCCCGTGACCTTCGGCTACGAGATGGCCGGGCTGCTGTCGGCCATCGAGCGGCACCGCGAGAGGCTGGCCCGGCTGAGGCCCCGCGTGCTGGTCGGCGAGTTCGCGGGTGCCGCCGGCACACTGGCGTCTTTGCAAACCGGCGCCATGGAAACCCAGGCCGGCCTTTGCGCCGAGCTGGGCCTGGGCCCTGGCTCGGCTGTGCGACCCCGCGCATGACCTCGGGCAATCTGGCGTGATGGTCGCCCGCGTGCTGGCTTCGTTGCGGCAGGGACCGGCCGGCAGGCCCATCGCTGCCGCATTCAGGCCGGCGCGAGCGAAGGCGTGTAGCCGGCTTCCACCAGCGCCGCCTCGATGGTTTCGACCACGCGTTGCGGCCCCGCTGCCGCAGCCGCGGCGCCCGGCTGTACGCGCACGCGGTGGGCGGGCAGATCGAACTCCAGCGTGGCGCCGGTGTCGACGGCCTTCACGGCCTGGGTGATGGCCTTCACGCAGTGGCCGCAGGTCATGTCGGGGACTTGAAAGGTCAGCATTCGGGGGCTCCTGAACCAGTGTGGAAGGCACTTTGCACCTTCCCCCCGTGGCAAGGTCAAGCGCTGCACTAGCCTTTGGCGTCGAGCAGCGCACCCAGCATGCGATCGCCGGTCTTGAACACGGCGAGGTTGGCCATGAACAGGTTCTTGGCCTTGAGTTGGTCGACCACGTCGGCCTCCAGGTCATTGCCTGCCGTGCTGGCCTGGCTCAACGTGCTGCCCACCCCGCCCGTGGGCAAGGCGGCCTGGTTCACCTGCTGCCGCTTGAAGCCTGTCGTACCCGCGTTGGCGATGTTGTGGCTGGCCACGTCCAGTTGCGTCTGGGCGGCAGACAGGCCAGACAGGCTGATGGCGGCGGTGTTGATCATGAAAGCAGGCGTGTGGACCCAGGCGCCCTCAGTATCCCCGGGCCCCGGTTGCAGCGCCTGTGGGCTTCTGCGTGGCCTGTGAGGGATTTCACACAGGCGCACGGAGCCCGCTGCGGCTAGAAGTTCACCCGGAATTGCACGCCGAAGCTGCGCGGCTCGTTGATGATGCCCGCCAGGTTGTTGAAGTCGATGGCCGCGACGACCTGCCGGCGGTCGGTGATGTTGCGGGAATAGGCCGCCACCTCGTAGCGGCCGTCCGCCCAGCCGTAGCCCACGCGCAGGCCGCCTTCGAGCAGGGGCTTGGCGGTGTACTCCTTGGCCTCATACAGGAACATGTTGTACTTGTCCTTGTAGGCCCAGTCGGTCAGCACGTACAGGCTGCCGTTGGCCACCTCGGTGCTGTATTTCAGTGTCCAGTTGGCCACCCACTTGGGCGCCCTGGGCAGCGGGTTGCCGCCGATCAGCACCGTGCCGGCCACGGAGCCCGGCTTGTTGGTGACCGTGCAGCCACCGCCGCACGGTGCGACGAACAGGTTCGGGTCCTTGATCTCGGTGTCGTTGTAGCTGATGCCGAGCGTCGTGCGCCAGTCGCGCGCCAGGATGGCCTGGGCCTCGAGTTCGAAGCCCTGGCCGGTGGCCTTCTCGGCATTGACCAGCTGGTTCTGGTTGACGCTGCCGCTGCCGGCGGTGAGTTGCAGGTCGTTCACCCGGTAGCTGAAGACGGTGCCGCTGACGCGAAGGGTCTTGTTCAACAGTTCGGCCTTGAAGCCGGCTTCCACCGACAGCGCCCTTTCCGGCTTGGCAATCGAGATCGAGGTGCCGAACAGCACGCGGCCCTGGATGCTGGGTGCGCGGTAGCCCGTGGCCACGCGGGCGAACAGTGAGGTGTTGGGGTCCAGCGTGTAATTGGCGCCCAGATCCCAGCTGGTGTTGGTGGCCTTGGGATTGGCCGTGATCAGGGGCAGGTTGTTGAAGCCGCCGATGGCGTCGAAGTCCTTCCTGTCGTCGGTGTAGCGAACGCCGCCCCGCACCTTCAGCGCCGGGCTCAGGGCGTAATTCAGGCTGCCGAAGACGGCGTAGGACTTGGCGGTCTGGTGCTGTACCGCGTAGCCGTCCTGCGGGTTGCCCGGCGCAAAGGAGTTGTAGTCGAAGCTGTCCACTTGCAGCTTCTCGTTGAAGAAGTACAACCCGGCCAGCCACTGCAGCGGGCTCTGGGTCCTGGACTCGACTCGAAACTCCTGCGTGAACTGCCTAAGGCTGGGAATGCCGTCGGCGGTCTCCGCCGGAAAGGGAATGACGATGTCCTGGTTCGGATAAGCCGGGCCCATCACGGCCGGGTTCGACTGGCCGTTGATCTGGGAATTCGGCAAGAACACCGCCCCGTAGCCGCCGTCCACGTCGCCACGGCTGTAGTACTTGGCGTGGTCATAGGCCGTGATCGAATTCAGAGTCAGGCCTTCGAGTTCCCAGCGCAGTCGGGCGCTCACGCCATCGGAGCGCAGCGTCTGCACGTTCAGGCCGTCGGTCGGGTACACGGCGGGATCGAAGCCATCGACCAGGTCGTTCGTCCCCTTCTTGATGATGTTGGCGCGGAAGAGCGTGGCATTGCCCTTGTAGTCGCGGCCATGAACACCGAACAAGGCCGAGAAGGCGCCGTTCTTGTAGGCGGCCTGGAAGCGGGCGGCCGCATCGTTGTAGCCCTCGAGGTCCTGCTCGCCAGTCGGGCGCGGGTTGTGCACGCGGTTGCTGGCCCGCTGCGCCAGCAGGGAAGCACGAAGGGCCCAGTCGTCGCTGACAGGGACATTGAGCGCCGCCTCGGCATTGACGGCACTGAACCGCCCGAAGCCGATCGTGCCGTAGCCTTCCATGCGCCGCGTGGGCTTGGCCGAATCGAACTTAACCACGCCGGCCGGCGAATTGCGGCCGAACAGCGTGCCCTGGGGCCCGCGCAGCACTTCGACCTGTTCCATGTCGAACAGCGGAAAGCCCTTGAGGATCGGGCTTTCCTGCACCACGTCGTCATACACCAGGCCCACCGGCTGGGAGGCGTTCAAGTCGAAATCGGTGTTGCCCAGGCCACGGATGTAAAAACGCGGGAAGGTGCGCCCGAAGTCGGATTCGATGTTCAGGCTCGGAACCCGGCCCGAGAGCGCGCGAATGTCCTGCCCGCTCGCATTGACGACCTCCAGGGCTTCGCTGCTGATGGTGGAGATCGACTGCGGCACCTCCTTGATGTTCTCGAGGCGGCGCGTGCCGGTGACGATGATCTCCTTGAGTTGCGTGCTGTCGCCCTTGGCGGCGTCGGCACCACCGGCCGTCTGGCCGTGGGCGGGCGCCCAGCCCTGGGCGGCCAACGCGGCCAGGGTCAACACGTGCAGGCGCAGCGAATGTTGCTTCATCGGGATTCCCTCGGTTTGTTCGGAAATGTTGCTCAACGGTCTTCTAATGCAAAGACCGTTCCCGAGTCCGAAATGACAACATTGCGTGTA
Organism: uncultured beta proteobacterium; assembly: GCA_903822435.1. Taxonomy (GTDB): domain Bacteria; phylum Pseudomonadota; class Gammaproteobacteria; order Burkholderiales; family Burkholderiaceae_C; genus Rubrivivax. The sequence continues at coordinate 15,388 of CAIJPE010000108.1, forward strand.
GTGGTGATCAATCCCTCCGGGCGACTTTCACGCCACTGTCATGATTCGGTGTTGCGTGAGTGTGAGGCGCCAACGCCTCAAGGCCACTCGGGCCACAACTGCAGATGAAGGTCGAAGGAGCGCCCGGACTCCAGGGTCAGCGTGTAGCCGCGGTGCACGGTACCCGCGATGGCACGCACGACGCAGGTGCCCGCCGGCAGGCGGAGTTCGGTCAGGCGCCCAGCCGACTGGATGGATGCCAGGGGTCGCCCAGCCAGGTCCATCACGTCCAGGGCCAGCGGCGGCGGAGCGCTGCGCCGCGCGAAGCCGCCATACCGGGCACGCAGTCGGTGCATCGGTGAATCAGGCACGCCGGAATGCCCGGCGGCGTCCGCGTGGATCAGCAGGCGGGCCGTCGCGGTATCGGATTGGCTCGAAGCCCTGCGGTCGCCCACGGTGGAACCCGATCCGTACCGCAAAGGCAGCCCAGAGGCCCGCAGCCTGTCAGCGGATGCCCGCCGGCCGGGCCGCCAGGCGTTGGCGGGCGCGTTGCGCCAGCAGGGTGATCAGCAAGGCCGCCGCCGCCGTGCGCGACAGCGGCGGCATGGCTGCCAGCAGCGAGGCCAGGCCATCGACAGCCTCCACGCTCACTTGCTGCGCATAGTCGACCAGGGCCACGACATCCGCCGCGCGAATCGCCTGGATGTCCTCCACGCGGATCTGCGGGTTCGGCCACCCGCCGCGCAGCCTGGCCTTGGCAAAGATGCCGCCCGCCACCGCGAACAACGACAGCAATCCCAGCGGGCGCAGCAGTTGAGCGAGGAGATGTCCGCGGGCTTCGAGGGGCGCGGCCACGTACACCTCGGCCACCAGTTCGGGTATCGACAGGTCGGTGACAGTGACGGTGGACATTCAGGACTCCTTGCGCCTTAGAAGCCGACGCGCACACCCAAGGTGTACTGGCCGATCGAGGGATGGCTACCGAATTCGGCAGGGCGGTAGTTCTCGTACTCGCCGCGCAGGGACACGGCGCGGCTGAGCGCGTACTCGGCACCCACGCCCAGCTTCAAGCCCACGCCCTTGTCGTCGCCGTTGGAGGTGTTGAGGTTGACGTGAGCAACGCCCAGACTGCCCAGCAATGACACGTTGCTCCCCACGGGCAGCAGGCCGACCGCATCCAGGAATGCGCCGTGGCCATAGACCGAACCGTTGGCGTTGTTGATATGGCCCAGGCCGGCCAGGCCCGCTTCCACGGCCAGGTTGGGATTGACCTGATAGCCGCCAAAGATCTTGCCACTCACGCCGGAGCCGCTGCCGTCGATGCCGTTGACGGTATCGCCGTAGTGAGGCGCACCGATGGCCGCACCGACATATGGGCCTTCGGCGTGGGCGCCCTGGCAGACCACGCCGGCCGACAACACGGCCGCGGTAACGATGGGCTTTAGCTTGTGAGCGAACATGTCGCACTTCCCTTCAGGTGATGCATCTCAATTGATGCGAGACCTTCATGGTCATGTCGGACGTGTCCGCCGTGATGACGAGACTGCCGCGCCACATTGCAATTGCAATGAAGGCGATCAGTGCACCAGTTCGGCAAGGGCGCGCGCCAATTGAGCCCGCTCGACGGGCTTGGCAAGGATGCGCGTGACCCCCGCCTCGGCAGCACGCCGCGCAAGCAGCGCGCCGCCGTATCCGCTCAGCAGCAGCACCGGCAGGCCCGGCGCAAAGTCCCGCAGGGCTTCTGTCAATTGCGTGCCGGTCAGCCCGGGCATGGCTTCGTCGGTGATCACGCCAGCATAGTCGCGTGGACGCTCGCGCAGCGCCTCCAGCGCTGCGTCGGCATCGATGTAGCCCTCGGGGGTGTAGCCCAGGCCCTCGAGAATCTCGATCAAGAGGCCCACCAGTTCGGGTTCGTCGTCGAGCACCAGCAGGCGCTGGCCGTTGCCCTGGGCCCCCGAGGCCGGGCGCACCTCAGCAGAAGGAAGCGGGTCGGTGGACTCCCGCAAGTACAGGGTGAAGCGGGCCCCTGCCCCGGGCCTGCTCTGCACGTCGATGCCGCCGCCGATCTCGGCCACCACGCCGTGCACAACGGCCAGGCCCAGGCCCGTTCCGGACTGCGCGCTGCGGGTGGTGAAGAAGGGCTCGAAAAGATGCTCCATCACGTCGGGCGTGACGCCGGTGCCCTGGTCCGCGACCGAGAGCGCCAGGTAGCGGCCCGGCGCCAGCGCACTGTGCGACAGCACGCGTGGCGCGCCAACCAGTTCTCGACGCAATTGCACACTGAGCATGCCGCCGTCGGGCATGGCCTGCATGGCGTTGGCGCTGAGATTCATGACCGCCTCGAAAGCCTGCGTGGGGTCGCCACGCAGGCGTGCCCCAGGGACGTCCAGGGCGCGTTCCAACACGATGCCGGGGCGCAGCGAGCCCGACAGCAAGTCGAGCACTTCCTGGACTACGGGTTCGAGTTCGAACACCATCGAGGCCCGTGCGCCGCCGCGGCTGAAGGAGAGGATGCGCTCGACCAGCGACTTGCCCCGCAAGGCCGCTTGCAGCACCTTCCGCAAGTGGCGCGCCTGGTCGCTGCGCGGATCGGCCGCGTCCTGAGCCATTTCTCCATAGCCGACGATGCCGGCCAGCACGTTGTTGAAGTCGTGCGCAACCCCGCCCGCGAGCGTGCCCAGCGACTGCAGCTTGCTGGCGCGCGACAGCTGGGTCTGCAGGGCCTTCTGCGCCTGAGCGTGCCGGCGGTTGGCACGTCGGACCGCGTCGGCCGCGACTGCGATGACGACCAGAAGCATCGCCATCACGAGGGCGGTGGCCTGTGCGGCCTGCCGCCAGCCCGTGAACGTCGCCGACAGGTCGCGCGAGACCAGCACCAAGATGCCGTAACGCAGCACTTCGTGCAGGCACACAAGGCTCTCGCTGCCATCCGCGAAACGGCGCAAGGCCATGCTCGGGCCTGCAGCCAGCTGCCGCGCCATGCCGCCTTCCTCGGGAAGCGCGACTGACAAAGGGGTACTGGCCAGACGCACCCCATCGTTGCGGAAGACGGCCATGCGCGCGTCGGCAGCCGGTATGGCCGCACCGAAGGCGCCCAGCAGCGTGCTGGCCGGCAAGGCCGCAACGATCCAGCCGCCGTGCGCCGCGGGTCCTCCCTGGAATCGCAGCGCAAGAGCCACCAGCGCCTCGTGCCGGCCGGCCATCGCGAAGGGCCGGCTCATGGCCATGGCCTCGGCGGGCAGGCTGCCGAGGTCGGGCGCGAAGGCCCGCAGGTCCGGCGGCGGAGCGGCTGCCGATGCCGCCACCACCTGCCCCTCGGCGCCGACCAGCCACAAGGTGTCGACCATCGGCATCAGTTCGGCGCGGGTCAGCAGCGATCGCGTCGCCACGCCCGAGGACAGTGGCAAGCGCTGCTCGATCAGTTCGGTGCGCATCGCCTTCAGGCCCTCTTCGACGCCCCGAAGGCCGCGGTCGAGTTCATCGGTCAGCGCCAGCGATAGCGCGCCCAGCTCGCGCGACTGGCTTTCCAGCGCGTCGCTGCGCAAGTGCCACAGGCCAGCGGTTGCTGCCAGGGCCAGCAGGAACCAGAGGGCCCCGCCGATGAGCCAGGGGCGGCGAGCGGATGGGGCGCCGGGGTCTTGTACGTCGGGCATGCCGGGCCTTGGTTGAGCGGCGGCGGCGCGGGGTTTACGGCGTGCACGGCCATGGCGATAACCGCCCATAGATTGTCCACCGCCCGCCTGGTCACGCATGTTGCTGCTGCCAAGCCTTGCAAGCATTTGCGCTTCTTTGCATGCCGGTGGCGCGTCGTGCGGCCCCGGCGCCTTAGGCTGATCGGCACGATATGAACACCAACCACAACCCGCACATCCTGGTGGTCGACGACGACCCCGACATCCGAGATCTGGTGCTGGAGTACCTGGGTAACAACGACCTGCGCGTGAGCGGCGCCTGTTCGGGCCGCGAAATGTTCGAGTGCTTCGACCAGCAGGCCATCGACCTGGTCCTGCTCGACCTGAAGCTGCCCGGCGAAGACGGCATGCAACTGGCCCGTGCGCTGCGCGAACGGGCCAACGTACCCATCGTGCTGCTGACAGGGCGCAACGAGGAGGCCGACCGCGTGATGGGCCTTGAACTGGGTGCGGACGACTATGTCACCAAGCCCTTCAGCCCCCGCGAACTGCTTGCGCGCGTACGAGCCGTACTGCGGCGCTACCAGGTGCAGGCCACCCTGCCCGAGCGCGGCGGCGCGCGGCGGGCGTTTCGCTTTTCAGGGTGGGAGCTGAACCTGCGCACCCGGCGGTTGCTGGCGCCGGGTGGCGAGTCCGTCGACTTGTCCAACGGCGAATTCAGCCTGTTGCACGCGTTGTGCCGCGCGCCTCGGCAGGTACTGACGCGGGACCAGCTGCTCTCGATGTCTCGCCTGCACGAAGCCGAGGTGTACGACCGCACGATCGACGTGCAGATCCGCCGGCTGCGACTCAAACTCGAGCCCGATGCCTCCGAGCCGACCTTGATCCTGACAGAGCGCGGCGCAGGCTATCGGTTGGACAGCGACGTCCAGACCCTGTACTGAACCAAAGGGATGCCGGCTAGCTGCCAGGCCGGTGCGGACATTGGCAGCTACACCGGCTGCCATCGCCCCGCGATGTTCTTCAGCAGCTGGTTCACCGCCGCGAGTTGCCGGTTGCGCACGGTCAGCAGGCTGCTTTCGCTGGTGAGCGCGGCCGTCTGTGCGGTGACCACGTTCAGGTAGCTCACCGTGCCGCCGCGGTACTGGTCCAGGGTGATTTCGAGGTTGCGCTGCGCGGCTTCCAGAGCCTCGGCCTGCAGCTGAGACTCCTGCTGCAGCTGATCGGCCAGCACGAGGTTGTCCTCCACCTCCTGCAGGGCGGTCAGCACGGTCTGCCGGTAAGTGGCCGTAGCCTGGTCGGCCGCGATGCGCGCCTGGGCGCTGGCCAGCTTGCGTTGCCCCCCGTCGAAGATGGCCGCGGTCAGCGAAGGCCCGAGCGACCACAGCAGGTTGGGCGCACTGACCAGCCCGGCCAGCGCCGTGTTGCGGAAGCCGGCGCTGGCCGACAAAGTCAGGTCCGGAAAGAAGGCGGCATCGGCCACGCCGATCTGGGCATAGGCCGAGGCCACGCGGCGCTGGGCCGCGGCAATGTCGGGCCGGCGCTCGAGCAGGGTGGCGGGCAACAGGGTCGGGACCACCGGGCTGGCTGGCAACGTGGCCTGCGCCGCCAGGCCCAGCTCAGAGGGCGGCACGCCCAGCAGCACGGCCACCGCATGCTCGAACTGCGCGCGCTGGGCGCGGAGGTCGGCCGCCTGGGCCTGCGCGGTCTTGAGCTGGGTCTGGGCCTGCAGCACATCGGTGCGGCCCGCCACACCGCCCTGGTAGCGGGCCTGTGTCAAGTCCAGCGCACGTTGATAACCCGCCGCGGTGCGCGCCAGCAGGGCCAGCTGGGCGTCGGCCGTGCGCAGCGAAAAGTAGGTTTGCGTCAGCAGGGCCTGGGCCGACAGGCGGGCAGCCGACAGGTCGTTGCTGCTGGCCTGCAGCGTGGCCCGCGCGCCTTCCACGGCCTGCGCCAGGCGGCCCCACAGGTCGGTCTCCCAACTGGCTGTGGCGATCAGCGAGACGCTGTTGCTCGGGTTCTGCGCCGTGGGCGAGTTGCCGGTGCCGCTGCCCGTGGCGGAGGCGCTGCGGGTTGCGCCCAGGGTGGCGGACAGGCTGGGCAAGGTGACGTCGCGGCTGGCGTCGTAGATGGCCCGGGCGTTGGCCACGGCGGCCACGGCCTGCTTGAGCGTTTCGTTGCCGATGACCAGACGGCCCTGCAGGCCGTCGAGCACCGGATCCTTGAACAGCGTCCACCAGGCATCAGGCACCGGCTCGGTGGCGGCGGCACGCTGCCAGGTGCCGCCCTCCTTGAAGGCGGCCGGGGCTGCTGCCGGCGGCGGCGGCTCCACCCGGGTCGACGCACAGGCACCGAGCAGCATCGCTAGGGCCATCGGAACGAGGCAGTGGTGGGGCTTCATGGCGGTGGGGACATCAGGATGTGGCGGTCAGCGGCAGCACCGTCGCCGCGCCCTGGCGGCGGGCCCGGCGAACCCGGCGGCTCTTCGCGCTCAGGCGGTCCATCAGCACGTAAACCACCGGCGTGGTGTAGAGGGTCAGCAGCTGGCTGAGAATCAGGCCGCCAACGATGGAGATACCCAGCGGCTGGCGGAGTTCGGCGCCATCGCCCGTACCCAGGGCCAGCGGCACGGCACCGAAGATGGCCGCGAAGGTGGTCATCAGGATCGGCCGCAGGCGCAGGTTGGCCGCACGGAAGATCGCTGCACCGGCACTGACATGCCCCGCTCTTTGCCGCACGATGGCGAAGTCGATCATCATGATGGCGTTCTTCTTGACGATGCCGATCAGCAGGATCACGCCGATCAACGCGATGATCGAGAACTCGCTCTTGAACAGCATCAGCGCCAGCAGCGCGCCCACGCCGGCCGAGGGCAAGGTGGACAGGATCGTCACCGGGTGGATGAGGCTCTCGTAAAGCATGCCCAGCACCAGGTAGATGGTGAGGATGGCCGCCCCGATCAACACTGGCTGTGACGACAGCGACTGCGCGAAGGCATTGGCCGTGCCCGCGAAGCCGCCGCGCACGGATACCGGCACGCCGAGTTCGGCCATGGCGCTGTTGATGGCCGCGGTGGCGTCCGACAGCGAGACGCCCAGCGGCAGGTTGAAGCTGATGGTGGAAGCCGGCGCGCCACCCTGGTGGTTGACGGCCAGCGGCGTGTTGGTGGTCTCCACCCGGGCGATGGCCGCCAGCGGCACCTGCGCACCGCTGTTGCTGGTGAGGTAGATCCGCTTGAGCGACTCGGGGCCCTGCAGGAACTCCGGCGCCACCTCCATCACCACGCGGTACTGGTTGAGCGCGTTGTAGATCACCCCCACCTGCCGTTGGCCGAAGGCGTTGTTCAGCGTGGTGTCCACGTTGGCCACCGTCACGCCCAGGCGGGCAGCCGCGTCGCGGTCGATCACCAGCGAGGTCTGCAGGCCCTTGTCCTGCTGGTCGGTGTTCACGTCGGTGAGCTCGGGCAGGCGCGACAGGGCATTGCGCACGCGCGGCTCCCATTCGCGCAGGACGTCCACGTCATCGGCCTGCAGCGTGTACTGGTATTGCGCGTTGGATTGCCGCCCGCCGATGCGGATGTCCTGCACGGGTACGAAGAAGAGGTTGGCGCCCGGCTCGTGGCCCAGCTTGCCGCGCAGCCGGGCGATCACGGCATCGGCCGACAAGCCGCGCTCTGCCAGCGGCTTGAGCGTGATGTAGAAGCTGGCGTTGTTGCGCCCGCCGCCGCCAGGGCCCCCACCGCTGCCGGTCGAGCCGCTGACGTTGGCGACCGCGGGGTCGGCCATCAGGATGGCCATGAACTTGTCGACGCGGGCTTGCATCATCTGGAACGAGCTGCCCTGGTCGGCCTGGGCGCCCCCGATGAGCACACCGGTGTCCTGCTGAGGGAAGAAGGTCTTGGGGATGACGGTGTAGAGCCACACGTTCAGGCCGATGACGGCCAGCAGGGCCACCAGGGCCACCGGCTGGTGGCGCAGCGTCCACGACAGCGAACGTCGGTAGCCCCGCACCAGCAGCCGCGGCACCAGGGCCAGCCAGCGCTGCAGGCGGCCCGGGGGGCGGGCTGCCGGGGCCGGCCGCAGCAGCGCCGAGGCCATCATCGGCGTGGTGGTCAGCGACACCACCATCGACACCACGATGGAGGCCGAGAGCACCACCGCGAACTCGCGGAACAGCCGCCCCACCACGCCCCCCATCAGCAGCAGCGGCAGGAACACGGCGATCAGGCTGAGCGAGATGGACACCACGGTGAAGCCGATCTCGCGCGCGCCCTTCAACGCGGCCTCGCGGGGGCTCAGGCCCTGCTCGATGTAGCGGGTGATGTTCTCGAGCACGACGATGGCGTCGTCCACCACGAAGCCGGTGGCCACGGTAAGCGCCATGGCCGAGAGGTTGTCCAGGCTGTAGCCGAACAGGTACATGACGCCGAAGGTGCCAGCCAGCGACACCGGTACGGCCGCGGCCGGGATCAGGGCCGCGCGCACGTTGCGCAGGAAGAGCAGCACCACCAGGATCACCAGGCCCACGGCGATGGCAAGCGCCCGCTCGACTTCCCGCAGCGAGGCACGGATGGTGGGCGTGCGGTCGCTGATGACCTTGACGTCGATGGCCGGGGGGATCGAGGCCTGCAGCCGCGGCAACAGTTCGCGCACGCGGGCCACGGTCTCGATGATGTTGGCCCCGGGTTCCTTCTGCACGAACAGGGCGATGGCGGGCTTGCCGTTGGCCGCCCCGTAGTTGCGCACGTCCTGCACCGAATCGACGATGCGGGCCACGTCGCGCAGGCGCACCGGTGCGCCGTTCTTGTAGGTCAGCAGCACGGGGGCGTACTCGGCCGCGGTGACGGCTTGGTCGTTGGCGCCGATCTGCCAGGTGCGCCCCTCTTCGTCCACCGAGCCCTTGGGGCGGTTGGCATTGGTGGCCGTGATGGCCGTGCGCACCACGTCCAGCGCAATGCCCTTGGCGGCCAGCTTGTCGGGGTCGATTTCCACCCGAACGGCCGGCAGCGCGCCACCGCCCACCGTCACCTGCCCCACCCCCTCCACCTGGGACAGCCGCTGCGCCAGCACGGTGGAGGCTGCGTCGTACATCTGGCCGCGCGTGAGCGTCTGCGAGGTCAGCGAGATGATCATGACCGGCGCATCCGCCGGGTTGACCTTGCGGTAGCTCGGGTTGCTGGGCATGCCCGTGGGCAGCAGGGTGCGCGCGGCGTTGATGGCCGCCTGCACGTCGCGCGCCGCACCGTTGATATCGCGGTTGAGGTCGAACTGCAATGTGATGCTGGTGGAACCCAGCGACGAGCGCGAGGTGATCTCGTTCACCCCGGCGATGCTGCCCAGCGCCCGCTCCAGTGGCGTGGCCACCGTCGCTGCCATGGTGTCAGGGCTCGCCCCGGGCAGGCTGGCGCTCACCGAGATCGTGGGAATGTCGACCTGCGGCAGCGGTGCCACGGGCAGCAGCTGGAAAGCCAGGACCCCGGCCAGCGCCACGCCGAGGGTGATCAGCGTGGTGGCGACGGGCCTGCGGACGAAGGGTGCGGAGATGTTCATGGCACCGCAGCCACCGGCCCCCGCGACTTGAACCGCTGCAGCAGCCGTGCGAAGCCCAGGTAGATGACCGGCGTGGTGAACAGCGTGAGCAGCTGGCTCACGATCAGGCCGCCCACCATCGTCACGCCCAGCGGGTGGCGCAGCTCATGGCCGGCGCCGGTGCCCAGCATCAGCGGCAGCGCCCCGAGCAGCGCGGCCATGGTCGTCATCAGGATGGGGCGAAAGCGCAGCAGGCAGGCCTTGTGAATGGCCTCGCGCGGGGGCAGGCCCTCCTCGCGTTCGGCATAGAGCGCGAAGTCGATCATCATGATCGCGTTCTTCTTGACGATGCCGATCAGCAGCACGATGCCGATGATGCCCACCACCCCCAGGTCCTGCCGCGCGAGCAGCAGCGCCAGCAAGGCGCCCAGCCCTGCCGAGGGGAGCGTGGACAGGATGGTGATGGGGTGGATGTAGCTCTCATACAGGACGCCCAGCACGATGTACATGGTGACCACTGCGGCCACGATCAGCAGCAACGTGCTGCTGAGCGAGGCGCGGAAAGCCTCAGCCGCACCCTGGAAGCTGGTCTCCACGCTGGGTGGCAGGCCGAGCCGGGCTTCCTCGGCCCTGATGGCCTCCACCGCGTGCCCCAGCGACGCACCCGGCGCCAGGTTGAACGACAGGGTGGCCGAAGGGAACTGCGCCACGTGGTTGATGGACAGAGCGGCCGGCCGCTCGACGATGCGGGCCACCGCGGTCATGGGCACCTGCAACGTGCTGCTGACGCCGCCAACCGAGCTGGTCACGCCCGGCAGGTACAGGCCTTCCAGCGCCGCGGGGCCGCGACGCGTGCCTTGCGCCGCTTCCAGCACCACGCGGTACTGGCTGCTCTGCGTGTAGATGGTGGATATCAGCCGCTGGCCGAAGGCGTTGTACAGCGCGGTGTCGATCTCGGCCACCGTCACACCCAGCCGGCCCGCGGCTTCGCGGTCGATCTGCACATAGGCCTGCTGGCCCTGCTCCTGCAGGTCGCTGGCGACGTCCAGCAGGTCGGGCAGCTGCTTCAGGCGCTCCAGCAGCCGGCTGGTGCTGGCCGCCAGGTCCTGGGTGTCGGGTGAGCTGAGCAGGAACTGGTACTGCGTCTTCGAAATCCGGTCTTCGATGCTCAGGTCCTGCACCGGCTGCATGTAGGCCGTGATGCCGGGCACGTGCGAGGTGCTGTCGGCCAGGCGGCGGATGATCTCGGGGGCTGACGCCAGGCGTTGCGCAAAGGGCTTCAGCGTGATCTGCATGCGGCCCGTGTTCAGCGTGGGGTTGGCCCCGTCCACGCCGATGAAGGAGGCCAGGTGGTCGACGTCCGGGTCCTTCAGGATCACATCGGCCAGCGCCTGCTGGCGCGTACCCATGGCATCGAACGAGGTGGTCTGCGTGGCCTCGGTGATGACCTGGATCAGCCCGGTGTCCTGCACCGGAAAGAAGCCCTTGGGCACCACCGTGTAGAGCAGCACGGTCAGGCCCAGGGTGAGGACGAACACGGCCATCGTGCTGCGCGGGCGGTCCAGCACCCAGTCCAGCGCGCGCCCGTAGCGGGCCACCACGCTGTCGAAGGCGTGGGCGCTCCACGTGGCCAGCCGTCCGTGCCGGCGCTGGTTCTCGGCCCGCAGGAGGCGGGCGCTCATCATGGGTGTGAGCGTCAAAGAGACGAAGGCCGAGATGAGGATCGACACCGCCAGCGTGATGGCGAACTCATGAAACAGCCGGCCGACCACGTCGCCCATGAACAGCAGCGGAATCAGCACCGCAATCAGCGACACGGTCAGCGAGATGATGGTGAAGCCGATCTGTTGGCTGCCCTTCAGCGCAGCCGCCATGGGCGTCTGGCCTTCCTCGATGTAGCGGGCGATGTTTTCGATCATCACGATGGCGTCGTCGACCACGAAGCCCGTGGAGATGGTCAGCGCCATCAGCGTCAGGTTGTTGATCGAGAAGCCGGCCAGGTAGATGACCCCGAAGGTGCCCACCAGGCTCAGCGGGACCGCCACGCTGGGAATGACCGTGGCGCTGGCGCTGCGCAGGAACAGGAAGATCACCAGCACCACCAACGCCACGGCCAGCAGGAGTTCGAACTCGGTGTCGTTCACCGAGGCGCGGATGGTGGTGGTCCGGTCGGCGATCACCTGCACGTCCACCGACGCCGGCAACGCCGCCTGCAGGCGCGGCAGCAGGGCCTTCACGCGGTCTACCGTCTGGATGACGTTGGCCCCGGGCTGGCGCTGCACATTCAGGATGATGCCGGGCGTGCGGTCGCTCCACGCGGCCAGGCGCAGGTTCTCGGCGTCGTCGACGATCCGGGCCACGTCCTTCAGGCGCAGCGCGTTCCCGTTCTTCCAGGCGATGACGAGGTCCTGGTACTCGGCGGCCGATTTCAGCTGGTCGTTGGCGTCGATGGTGCTGGCGCGCTGCGCGCCGTCGAAGCTGCCCTTGGCCTGGTTGACGTTGGCCGCGACGATGGCCGTGCGGATGTCGTCCAGCGACAGCCCCAGCGAGGCCAGCTTCTGCGGGTCGGCCTGGATGCGCACGGCCGGGCGGCGGCCGCCGGCAATGCTCACCAGGCCCACGCCGTCCACCTGCGACAGCTTGGGCGCCAGGCGGCTTTCCACCAGGTCGTGCAGCTTGATCACCGGCAGCGAGGGCGAAGTGACGGCCAGGGTCAACACCGGGGCGTCGGCCGGGTTCACCTTGCTGTAGACCGGCGGCATGGGCAGGTCGGCGGGCAGCAGGTTGGCGCCGGCATTGATGGCGGCCTGCACCTCCTGCTCGGCCACGTCCAGCGACAGCCCCAGCGAGAAGCGCAGCGAGATGACCGAAGCGCCGCCAGAGCTGGTGCTGGTCATCTGGTTCAGGCCGGGCATCTGGCCGAATTGGCGCTCCAGCGGCGCCGTGACCGTGGTGGACATGACGTCGGGGCTGGCTCCCGGGTACAGCGTGGTCACCTCGATGGTGGGGTAGTCCACTTCGGGCAGCGCCGACAAGGGCATCAGCCGGTAGGCGAGCAGGCCCGCCAGCAGGATGGCCAACATCAGCAGCGACGTGGCCACCGGCCTTTCGATGAAGATGCGCGACGGGTTCATGCCGGGGCGTTCAAGGCTTGGCGGCGCTGGCGGCACCCTCGCGGCGGGCCCTGAACCACGCGCGGCGCGCCTCGGGGTCCATCGCCTTGACCTTGGCCGCCTCCTCGGGCGACAGGCCCTCCAGGGCGCGCTGGCGCCGATCGCTGCCTGCCGGCGCGCTGGCACCCGAACGCTGCTTGGGGTCGGCCGCGATGACCTCCACCTTGGCCCCTTCGCGCAGGCGGTCGGTGCCGTCGATCACCACGCGCTCGCCGGGCTCCAGGGCGCCTTCCACGGCCATCCAGCCGGCATCGACCGGCCCGGACTTGACCACGCGCGTGCTCACCGTGTTGTCGCCGTTGACCACGTAGACGTAGAAGCCCTGCGAGCCGCGCAGCACCGCCGCCTGCGGGACGGCCAGCGCGTTGGCCAGGGTATCGAGCTGCAGCGTGACGCTGACCGACTGGTTGGGAAACAGCGCATCGTCGGCGTTCGGGAACAGGGCCTTGACCTTGATCGTGTCGGTACCGGCGTCGATGGCGTTGTCGACCGTTGCCACCGTGCCCACCGCCAGTTGGCGCGTGCCGCCGCGGTCCCAGGCTTCGACCGCGATGGCCTCATTGGCACGCAGGTGGCGCGTGAGCAGCGGCACATGGGCCGCCGGTACCGAGAAGATCATGGCGATGGGCCGGGTCTGGGTGATGCTGACGATGCCGTTGGCGTCGGACGGCGCCAGCACGTTGCCCAGGTCGACCTGGCGCAGGCCGGCACGGCCGCTGATGGGCGCGGTGACGCGGGCGTAGGCCAGCTGCAAGCGGGCGCTGTCCACCGAGCCCTGGTCAGCCTTGACCGTGCCTTCGAGCTGTGCCACCAGGGCGGTCTGCGTGTCCAGCTGCTGGCGAGGGATGGCGTCCTTGGTGAGGAGATCGCGGTAGCGCGCCAGATCCACCTTGGCGCCTTCGAGTTGCGCCTTGTCGCGGGCCAGCACGCCCTCGGCTTGGCCCAGGGCGGCCTGGAACGGCAGCGGGTCGATCTGGGCCAGGCTCTGGCCCGCCCTCACCTGCTGGCCTTCCTTGAAGAGCAGACTCTTGAGCACGCCGCTGACCTGCGTGCGGACCACCGCGGTGTTGGACGCGCCGATGCTGCCGATGGCGTTGACACTGACGTGGATATCCTGCCGGCGGACCGCCTGCACGGAGACGGGCTGCGGGCCGCCACCGCCGCCGAATCGGCGGCCGCCGGCGCCGCCGCCTGGGCCACCTCCTGCCGAGCCGCTGGCAGACCCTGCGGCGGAGGCGGCGGTCGATCCGGGCCATCCACCGCCTTGCGCCTTCCACCACCACAGCCCCGCGCCCGCCGCCAGCAGCAGCAAGCCCATCAGCAGCCAGTGTGTGGCGCGACCCAGGGCGCGGCGGCGGTGTGCTCGGGGACCGGTCGGGCGAAAGGGATGGTGGTTCATGACGAGATTCAAGTTCTTCGAAGTGGGCACAGCCGGGCCAATGGGGCGGGCGAGACCCGTCGGCACACGATCGCGGTGTTGCCTTGCTGCCCGAAGTTGCCGCATTGTGGAACGTGGCGTGCTTCTGGCAACGCGATCTCCGCGCCCAGGGCCGAGGGCGCGGTTCGGCACGTATGCTTGCTAGCGCGTGTTTCGCGCGTGTTGCGCTTGCGTCTCGAGGCGGTCAGGCCCGGTCAACGCACCGTATAGCCTAGCCCATGCATGCACGCGCGCACCACCGTGAAGCCCTGGGGCGGCGCAGGCGCGCAGTGCTCCCCGTTGGCGCCGTCGTCAGGCAGGCCACCGATCCACAGCGTGGTGCTGTCCGGGACCAGCAAGGGGATGACGATGCCGAAAGACAGCGCAAAGGCATTGCGTCGTCCTCACTTTGAGTGACAGATGACATGGGGACCAGCCACGGGTCACCCGAAGGCAACCCACACCTGGCTTGTCTCGCACTGGTGCGATCATGGACACTGCGGTTCGCGTCGACAGGCCGATGCAGACCGCATCCGGACGGCGGCTCGACGGCCCGTCGGATACGTTTGCCAGGAGGAATTGCAGCCCATGCCCAAAGTCATCGTCCTGAACGGCCCCAACCTCAACCTGCTGGGCCAACGCGAACCCGCGACCTACGGTCTGGCCACGCTGGCCGACGTCGAGGCCTTGTGCCGCACGGCCTGTGAGCGTCTGGGCGTCGAACTGGAGTGCCACCAGAGCAATCACGAAGGGGTGCTCATCGACGCTCTGCACGCCGCGGGCCGCGGCGTGAAGACTGGTGAGGTGATCGGGGTGGTCTTCAATGCAGGCGCCTACACGCACACCTCCGTGGCCCTGCACGACGCCATCAAGGGCGCCGAAGTGCCCCTGGTGGAGGTGCACATCTCCAACGTCCACGCGCGCGAGCCCTTCCGGCACCACAGCTACCTGTCGCCCGCGGCCATGGGCATCGTGGTGGGGTTCGGGGTGGATGGCTATGCGCTGGCCATCGAAGGGCTGGTGCGCAAGTGCAGGGCCCGCGCATAGGGCGCGAAGATCCGTTGTCGCCTACGCCGCGCTTGCCGCCGCACGCTGCCGCGTGCGGGTGCTCGTGGTGGCCGTGATGCTGGATCGGTCTGGCGACCTCATCGGATCCAGGGCCCCGCGACTGGGCGTCGTACCAACGGTGCAGCGCGCCGACACGGCAACACACGGCGACTCTGTTCAGGGCTTGCCGACGAGCAAAGCAGAAGCCACGACCGCGCCAGTGGCACCCGCACTGGGCATTGGGGCATCGGCTTCCCATCCGGCTCGCAGAACCGCGCACAGCATCAAGAGCACCGCCCCCGACGCGGCGGCCATCCCGCCAACGCGAATGCCCGTGCGTTCACGAAGTGCCGCGCGTGCGCCAGGGAGGCAAACCAGGGCTGCGAGCAGCACGAGCACGGCATCGGGTAGATCGTGCGAGGTGAGCAAGAGACTCCCAACATACAAGACCGCCGCGGCAAGCCGCCACAGGGCCATGCCGAACAGCGAGAGGGCCGCTTCCAGGCGCGCGGAGGTTGATGCGGGCATGGGTGCGGTTGTATCGAGCGCGTCGCCGTGCGTCAGTGCGTTGCCGCACAGGCTGCATCGGCGAGGCCCACTGCAAGGCACCTGTGAATGCAAGCTGCCTCGGCTCCATGTTCACCACCGCACGGACGCCTTCAGTTGCGGGGTGGAAAACTTCCCTGGCGCTGTCAGGTCGGCGCGCAACATGAGGTGCCTGTCATGCCGGAAAGCACGGAATCATTCATCAGAGCCGAACGAGCCGGCCACACCTGGGAGCGGCGCTCACCACGCCCTGAAGACGACCATGTGCTGGGCCACACCGACAATTGGCTCAACGCACTCCCCATGGGTATACGCCCGGTTCACCTGCAGCACGACTTTCCGCGCATCGCCAACGAGTTGGCGCGCCTGTGGGTCCAGACGCCAGCCCTCGACCTGTACTTCGAGGAAAAGGAGTTCAGCCCTCGGGAGGACCGTCACGGGTTCTCCCCTCTCATCAAGGAGGAGTTGCTGGCCATGCATCTTTACTCGCTGCGCAGCCGTCCAGTCTCGTACGAGGAGCGGGCGCTACAGCGCCTGGCGCAGCTGGGTTGACGTCCTCGACCTGCGCTGTGAAGCCATCTTCGGGCACGTTCGATGACCATGCGAATGCGGACTTGTCGGCACGCGTGATATCGGCATCCGTTCGCACGGCGGCATCTGCAACGCGGGCCTTCAGCTTGCAGGACCGGCCCTTGACGCCGCTGACGGGCCTGCGCCCGGCGCAACCGCTCCAGGTACGAGGGCCAGGTAGTTCGGACACCACCTGACGAGGCACGCCTCCAGCTGCGCCAGGCTGCACGGCTTGCGCAGAATTCCGCTGAACCCGTAGGCGTCCAGCAATCCGCCGGTCGACCCCGAACTGCTGAATGCAACCACGGCCGCAGCCGGGCGCGCATGCAAGGCCTCATCCCGGCGGATCATCGACGTCGCGACCAAACCGTCCAGTACGGGCATCTGGAGGTCCATCAGGATGAGGTCGAAGTCAACCTCACTGCAGAGCAAGACCGCCTCGGCACCGTCTGAAGCCAATCGCGGCGAGATGCCGCATTGCTGCAGCTTCTCGGACACTTCGCCAAGGTTGCACGGGTTGTCGTCCACCACGAGTACGTGGGTCGACTGGTTTCTCGACTGGGCTGCCGAGGTGAGGGAGATTTCGGGATGCGACGGCGACAGCAAAACCTGGGAGCTTCGCGCACGGAACCACGACGCCAGGGTTCGGAACATGCCCAGCGGAACGACGGGCTCGGCTTGATTGCGATCCATCTCTCCACCCCTGTTCCTGCTGTGCGGCGAATCGAGCGTCACATGCGTAGGTCCTGGTGTCCGTACGGTCACGCACATGGAGGGGAGGCACCGGCACCCACAGGCAGTGGGTCAATGACCACGGCCCCATAAACCTCTGCCTCGCCCACGATCGCATCAGCAAGCGAGCGTCCGCGGCCGTCCGCCAGACACCGCGATGCGGTTTGCCCCTCGGCTGACCCCTTGCGGAGCGACAAAGAAAAACGGGTTGCAGCATTTCTGCTGCAACCCGTTGATTTTATTGGCGGAGTGGACGGGACTCGAACCCGCGACCCCCGGC
>CAIJPE010000109.1 GCA_903822435.1 uncultured beta proteobacterium
ACTTGGCCTGGCTGGCGCAGCGCGCCCAGTCCTCCGGGCGGCTCGCAGTGCCCCGTGTGCGAACGCCCCTTCGTCGACGCGCTGCAACAGCGTGTCCTGCCTGATTTTCAGCTCGGCCTGCTTGTGGTTCTTCTGGAACACGTGGGCGTGGAACAGCACCTCAAGATCGGTGGGCACTCTCAGGCGCAGAGCGTGCTTGGTGGACTCCATCGGTGCAAACGAGGGCAGCTTGCTCAACAGGTTGCGCAGGTTGCTGCGAGCGACCTTGATGGCCCCTTCCGGCCAGAACGGCTGCGCAATGTGGTCCCGACCCTGCCAGGCCCCGGTGACGGCCCGATGCGCCAGCCGTTGGTGCGGGCGGCTGACGGCCACCGGAACGCAGCCATGGCCCACCTCGCCGCATGGCAGGCCAAAGAGTCTGAAACGGATGGGCGGCAGGGACGGAATGCAACCGCCCTCAGCTGGCCAGCGGCGCAACCAGGCGGCCGCTGCGCGCAGGTACGCCGCCCCGGGCACCCGGCACCACGCTGCCATAGCGCTGGGCAAACACGGGCGGCAGCGGCCGTGCATCTGCCGGGGCCAGCCACAGACGCAGCAGATGCCGGCGGCGCTCGGGTTCGGGATGGTCGGTGAACGCCGTGCGGTCGTGGAGCAGGGTGTGGTTGTGCACCAGCTGGATATCGCCGCGCTGCAGCTGCATCAGGAAGTGAAAGGCGGGGTCGTTGCAAATGTCGTCGAACAGATCCAGCGCCATCACCTGTTCCGGCGTGAGCCGAGGAGCCTGGGCAAAGCGCTGCGCGGAATCGATGTACTGGCGCTGGTAGATCACGGACAACCGGTTTTCGAACCAGTTGCAGACCGGGATCGTGAAGTAGGGCAGCGCGCCGGGTGGCACCTCGGCCCGCCTGTCGGTGGCCACGGGCTGGAGCAGCCAGCGCGCCAGGTCGGGCCGGCGCCGGCGCATGTCGTTCCAAACCGCGCCTGAAGACAGCAGCGCCGACTCACCGCCGCGGAGCGCCGTCTGCAGGCACAGCAGGCCGACAACGTCGCAGCTGTCGGTGTGGAAGGTCTGGCGTTCGGCGGTCTGGTAGATGCGCACGGCAGGGTCGTCACTACTCAGGCCCAGGTCACGCACATGGCCCAGGACATGGCCCTGTGCGTTCTGGCTCACGGCCGTGCCCAGGTGCGCCCCGATGCCGACGAAGGCCGTGGCGCTCAGTCGCAGCGGCCAGCGCTCGACAGGCAGTCCGCGCAAGAGCACGAAGCCGCGGCCGCACAACACCTCGGCGCGCATACGGCCCAGGCGGGGCGCCAAGGTCGGCAGCGGGAAGTCGTCGGGCTTCAACGCGGCAATGTCGACCTCGCTGCGCACCAGACGCCCCGCGGCGGCTTCGATCTCGGCGATCTCGGCCTGTGAAAGTGGCTCGATCCAGTCGCGGCGCGCGGCCATCTCGGGTCCGGCCCAGACTTCGGGGCCGGTCTGCAAAGGGGGCAGTTCATCTCGCATCGACGGGAATATAGGCCGCACCGCAAGCCAGTGTGCGGGACCGCAAGGCGCCAACGCCAGATGGCGAACTGCGCATCTGCCCATCGCTCCAGATCCTCACCTTGCACGGGTTGGCGACGTTCGCAGGCTCAGGTCGGGTCGATCAGTCCCATCCCGATCATCTGGAGGGCGGTCATGCTGGGCGCGAAGAAGTAGTCGCCTCCGCGGGTCGAGACAAATTGCGGCAGCGCCGTGGCGATGAATGGCGGATGCCCGCTGGCGGGGTCTGCGGCGATCACGAAGCGCGCGCCTTCGGGGTGATTGCCCACGAGGGGGCAACTGTCGTTGCCGGCGTTGAAATCGAGCCCGAAATTCAGCCACTGCTGCTGCACGAACTCGAACTGTCGGCTGAGCGATGCGCAGTGGCAGATCATCACGATGCCGTGCTCACCGTCGATGTCGTCGCGCGCGCCATAGGGAAGCCCCCGTCGGAGGATGCGTCGGCGGTTGTTCAACGCGCTGCCCATGCGCTCCTTCGGTTCGGCCGTTGCCCGCGGGTCGAGCGAGTCGCGCGTATTCATCCGCCGCATGTGCGAAGTCACCGGGCACCGCGTGCCCTGACGGTCCGCGTCATAGCGGAACTCGACCAAGGCGCGCAGTCGCGCGGCCGTGCCCGCCGGGTAGCGCCTGTTGAACTCGACCCAACCGGCGATGTCGGGCGCAGCGATCAGGGGCACGCCGTCGATCCAGCGGCCGGCCATCTTCGCCATCAGGGTCTGGCGGGCGTCGTCGACCGACTGGAATTGCCACGCCCGCGCGAAGGCCTGCGATGTGGCGCCGACCCACGCCTCGAACGCCGGGACATGCTGATGCAGTTTGCGGTAGCTGAAGAAGCTGCCATTGCGACTGAAGCTCTGAGGCATGGCCGCCCCCGCCACCTCTTGCGCCTCGTCGGCCCAGCCGAGCAGGAACTCGCCCGTGGCCAGCGGCCGCCAGCGCCCCAGGCCATCCACGGCGCCCTGGCCGATGGCCAGGGCCTGCTCCTCACCCTCGGGGTACTGCCCCGAGAAGATCGGGTCACCGATGGCGTCCATGAAACCGAAGTGTTCCACGGGTGTGGGCTGCCCGCCCTGCATCAACGCGGACAGTTCCTGCCAGCGTGCCGAAGGCCCGCGGTGCCCCTCCAGCAGTACCAGGGCCTCGGAGCCGCCGGCATTCAGCGAGGCGACTTGCTCCAGGATCAGGTCGGTCATCGCAGCCAGATCGGGCACCGGGCGACCTTCGGCATCGGCCTGTGCATTCAAGGCGACGAGCAGGTGCACGCCGGGGCGGTCCGGCTGCCAGACCGGGTCCCAATGATCGGGGGTGTTGTCGAGCACATCGTCGCCCAGGATTGCGGCCCGGGCCGGCATGCCGTCGATGTAGTCGTCGGGCAGGCCGCGCAGCGTGCGAACGGGCACGCCGAGCGCGAGCAGGCCACGGAAGGTGAATGCCACATTGACCGTCACCGCGGGTCGGGGGACCGGGGTCCTCGGCTGCAGGGCACCCGGGCGCGAGGAGGCCCAGCGCATGGCCGTGGTGACGCGGGGATGCAACCACTGCACCAGGGCGCGGCCGGCCTCGGCCTGCCCGACATGGAACAGCAGGTAGCGGGCCTTCGGAAATCCCAGGCGGCCATAGGCGGTGAGGATGTTGCCCTGGATGTCCGCAAGCTCGAGCTTGGATGTCATGCAGCCCCTCGAGCAGTGGCCACGGTCCGGTGCTCGACGAGCGGAACGCCGTCGGAGCGAATCACACCGGGCGGCTGCGTGGGCGAGGCCGTGTCGCCGGGCCTCACCTCCTGCAGGAACTGGCCGAATCGCGCGTGCACGGTGGCTGCATCGGCGCCCTGGAGCTGCGCAGCGAGCAAGGCGAAGTGCTGCTGCACGTGCAGGGACTTGAGGATGGACGGCAGGTCCGTGTCCGGGCCGGCCGGGAAGGGCTGGCTGCCCTTGCGCCACAGCAGCCAGAGCGCAATGCCCAACGACAGCAGGGCCGCCATCGGCACCGCCGCCAGCAGCCACCCTGCAGGGATGGCCAGCGCCCACATGGACCCGAGCGCCAAGGCGGACAAGCCGATGGAACCGCCCAGGATCCAGCTGCTCACCTGCTTCAAGGTGTAGCCGTGCAAGTCGGGCATCGGCACGTAGTAGTCGTTGAAACTCATGGTGGTTTCGACCTGGCAGCGTTCGAGCCAGCTGGCAAAGGCCTGGCCATCGCGCACCTGGTCGAAACCGAGACAAGGCGAAAACATGGCGTGCAGTTCGGGCTCCAGCTTCTCCCACAGTCCGACGGCCCAGCTGCGCAATCCGCCATCCGCCTCCTCGACACGCGCATCCAGGTCGGCGGTGAACATGAGGTAGGGAGACGACAGGTTGTCCACCGGCTGGTGCGCCAGGAGATTCACGTTGCGCAGGCCCTGGATCAGCGCATCGCCGCCGTCGCGCCCGTTGTACATCGGCTGGTCGATCACGACGGCACGGACGAAATGCGTGCGGCTGCACCGGGAAAACGGGCTTGAAAAACCTGCGGCCACGCACGACGGGCTTTGCTGCGCCGTGGGCATGGTGCCGAGCACTTCGCGCAGGAGGTGGCTGGGCGAGGTGAAGCTGCCATCCGCGCGGCGGATCGGCTCGCGCTTGACGGGAATCAGCGTGGTGAGGAAATAGTGGCCGCCGTCGACGTTCGCCACCTTAAAGCCCCCCGCCCCATCGAGCCCGCACGAACGGCTGCCGGTGGCGGTCCGCTGTCGCCGTGTCGTTGCTCGCCACCGGCGCGAAGCCCGGAGAGCCGAGATCGTTCTGGACCGATACCAGGGCCTGGCGCCACAGCGTCGCGAACGCATCGGGGCTCGCCTGCGCATGGGCGGCGGCCAGGCGCGCCACGGCGGTGCGCACGCGCAGCGCGCATTTGATGTCGCGTTGGGCCGAACCCGGTGTGGCGTTGTAGTAGTAGTCGGTGTAGATCTGGTTGGCCCGGATGTAGTCCTTGAAAGGTGTGATCGGTACGGACTTCGGGTATTTGGTGGATGAGTACCAGAACATGTCCAGGCCATTGGGCAAGCCGTCGGAGAAGGCGTCGATGTATTGATCCCAGGTGCCGTTGAAATTGCTGCAGAAGATCATGTAGTCGTTGGCCAATTGCTCACGCCCCTGCCCGAGATCGGGCCACTGGTCGCGGCGCACCATCACCCAGCGCGCGAAGTGGATGATGGACAGGCCGAGCAGTCCCGCGAGCTTTTCGGGCAGCGCGCGCGCGGCGATGAAGATGAAGACATTGATCTTCGTGCGCCACGGCGTCATGGGTGTCAGGACGTTCATCGCGTAGGCCTTGCCCGCGACATTGCTCATACCGATGCTCCCGTGGAGTTCAATCTTCAGACCCGAGAGCCCGCCTACCTTGGCTTCAACTCGCGCTGATGCTGCTGCACGCGCCGGGTCACCTCCGAGATATAGCGTTGAATCGCGAGGTGGCCATCCGGCGCACCCGTAGCCATGGCACGCGAGCGTGCAAGGTGATCGAAGGCCAGTGCGTGCTGCGGCGCCCGCGACAGGGGTTGCCGACCCGTCCGGTGTGCGACCAACTGGTCCAGGTCATAGGCGATGAGTGACGTCCCGGCAACGAAGGATTCGGGTTGCGCGCCAACGGGGACCGGTTGAACGGGCACTCCGGCAGCCCTCGATAGCGGGCCGGCCCCAGTCGATGGCGCGGGCAGTGAAGCCGGACAATCTGCATCCGAGCGCGGGGTATCCTGCAAGAGCGGCCACCAGGTAGGGGACGCCGCATCGCGAGCGGTCAACGCAGCTTCGATGCCGAGCAGATCGCGCACCGAGTGCACGACCGACGTGTGGTCGAAGCACAAACCCGAGCCCGCCAACAGGCTGGCCAGGCCCCGGGGGGCATACGGCGATACCAGGATGGCCGGCACGCGGACCCCCAGCCGGTCGAACGCAAAGGCCGGGGGCGTCGGTTGGTTGAGTGTCCCTCGGTTGAAATTCAGTGGTGCATCGGCGGGTGGTGTGGCCTGGGGCGGTGGCACGCGGTCGTAGAAGCCACCGTGCTCGTCCCAGGTGATCAGCAGCACGCTGGAATCCCACAAAGGCGAAGCGCGAAGCGACTCGTACACGTACTTGATCAGCCCTTCGCCAGCGCTGACCGAATCGTTGGGGTGCTGGGAGTCGCCGACGAACTGGCCCGTGGCCTGAATGCCGTATCGGGGTTCGATGAACGTGTAGTCGACTCCATACGAATCACCGGCAGCGACGTCCGCTGCGAAATCGCCCGCCGAATAGTCGTTGGCGTAGATCGGCCGAAAATGCCCGGTATCGAAGATCTTCCGGGTCATCCCCTGCAAGGCCAGAATCTGGGGCGTCACGTCCCCGTAGTAGACGCGCCACCTTCGGCCAGCGCCTTCCAGGCGGTCGTACAGCGTTCCGTTCTCGAACCTGAAGGACGCCCCCCAGGGCTGCACGGACAGCGCTGCGTCCGAGCCGGACGGACTGTCCGTCAACCCGCCCGATGAGCCTGCATGGACGAAGAATCGGTTCGGCCAGGTCGGGCCCGGCATCGAAGAGAACCAGTTGTCGAACAGCAGGTAGTTGGACGCGAGCGTGCTCACGACCGGGATGTCTGAACGGTTGAAGCCGAGTTTCCCGGTCGGCGTGAACCGGTCCATCTTTCCGCCGTCCGTCTGCTCGTTCACGTTGGCGAACTCATGCGGCGGGTCGTCGGGGGCCTTGTCCTGGGCGCCGGGACCGAATCCAGACCCGGCCGGGGGCGGCTGGATGCCGTAGATGTCGGACAGCCCGAAGAAGTGGTCGAACGACCGGTTCTCGAGCATGAGAACGAAGACATGCTTGATCGGAGGCATGGTGATGGGTTCTCCCCGCGGGCCTGAGCAGGGCCCTTGCTGCCGGGCCCGGTCCCGAGGGTATAGCGCATAGAAGTGGCGGCGGCAATGGGCGCCTGCAGCAGGGGTCGCGGACTTCGTCTCACCCCGCCACAGGCTCAGCGCGCGACGAGGCGGCCTGCAGACCTTCACGGGCCGAAGAAGGCCTGCCTGGCCAGCATGGCCGAGAGCACGAACATGGTCGCGCCGATCAGGGCGTCCAGCAGCTGCCAGGCTCGGGGTCGGGCAAACCACGGCGCCAGCCACCGGGCGCCGAAGCCCAGCATTGCAAACCAGGCCAGGCTCGCACTGCTGGCACCGGCAACGAACCAGCCTTGAAGCGCGGCCGGTTGCTGTGCGCCGATGCTGCCGACCAACAGCACAGTGTCCAGATAGACATGCGGATTGAGCAGCGTGAAGGCGGCCGCCTGCGCCAGCACCGCGCCCAGCCTGGCCGCCGAACCGGCTCGGGCGGCATCCAGGCGATGTTCTTGCCGCGCGCGACGCAGCGCCCGCCAACCATAGACCGCCAGGAAGACGGCGCCCGCCAATGCCAGGGCCCGCGCCAGGTTCGGGCTCTGGCCCAGCGCCCGCGCCATGCCCATGACGCCTGCTGCGATGAGGACGGCGTCTGCCATCGCGCAGAAGAGCACCACGCTGCCCACATGCTCACGGCGCAGCCCCTGACGCAGCACGAAAGCGTTCTGGGCGCCGATGGCCACGATCAGACCGAGGCTCAAGGCCAGACCTTGGACGAATACCGGGATGGCGAGCGAAGGGGTGTCTGCGGGAGTCATCGTGGGCCCGGCTTGCAAGGCTCTCAAGGAAAATGCAGACCAAGGCTACCAAGCCCGCCGAAGCCCATCCAATCCATGCTGGACTGCGCCGCGGTCTGCGCACTCGCAGCAGTCATTCATGACGCCATCTTTGGTTCGATGTGCCATGTCAATGGGCCACAGCTCGATCGTCCCGATCTTGCCCCCGAGCGTCAGCTTGACCACCTACATTTGTCTCTATACTCTTGCCAACGGCATGTCGCCGGCTCAACCCTTCCAACGAAGGAGGTGTGCACATGTTCAAACGCACGTTGCTCGTGCTGGAACATGGCGGTCATCCTGACGCCGTGATCCAGACTGGCCTGGCGATGGCGCGCTCCTGCCTTGCTGAAGTCGTGTTCTACACAGGCTTGGGGCGCACGCGCGTTCCCCTGACGGACTTGCCTGATCCAGTGATGGCGGCGCAGTGGGACTCGCTAGACGACGAGCGCTTGCTGACCGGTCAGCTGCACGCGAAAGCTCTGCAGATGGCAGACGGTCTGGGTGTGCGGGCTCGATCGGTGATGGCGGCCGCAAGCGATCCGATTCGAAGCATCGTCGATGCCGCGCAGTCGAGCTACTGCGACGTGATCATGACGGCCAGCGAACGCAACAACGCTGTCGTGCGTCTGCTGAACGGCAGCATCATTCCGGGTCTGGTGACGGCGTCACCCGTACCGGTCATGGTGTGCTTGCCTCGACCGTGGCACGAGGTTTCACGCGGCACCGACCTGTGCCGCATCATGATCGTTCTCGAGGACGACGGGTCGATCGAGGTGGCACGCATACAGGGACTGGATATGGCGCGCGAGCTCGCCGCCGATCTGCTCTTCGTTCACATCAGGCCGTCCGGCCTGGCGCCGGTCATCGATGTGTCAGGTCTGGTTGCCGATATGGAAGACCAGCTCACCGCCGAGATCCAGCTCCAATCGCAACGCCTCCTGGCGTCAGCCTGCAGACATGCCGCGAGGACGGGTCTGACGGCGCGAGGCACGAGCCTGCCGGCGGGCACGACTGCCAAAGACATCGCGCGCCTGGCGGCCGACCGAGCCTGCGGCCTGATCGTGATCGGACATCGTGGCGGCAACGCGCTGACGCGTCTGCTTTCGGGCAGCCTGATTCCCGGCCTGATCTCTGCGGCGGCGATACCGCTCCTGATCTGCCGCGAGCCTCAACATCCGCCGAAACCGCGTACACCGCGGCGGCGTATCCATCGGCACCGGCGCGCCGCAGCGGCCGCAGCGGCGCACGCCGCTCAACTGCACGTGCGCTGAGGGAGCAGGACCCCCTCACGCAGACGCCAAAGAGCCGCATTCCCCATGGCTGCGCTCGAACGACCGCAGGTGCCGCACGTCTTCGTCGCATTCGGCGATGGGCAACGAGCTGCCGCGATGCCTGCGTCAAAGCGCGTGCTGCTGCAATTCAGGGTCATCGCCAACGCGGTCAGGTCGTGTGCCCGATCTGTCGGCACAACGCACGCCGTCGCCGATCGAAAGCTGCTGGCGCTGAGCGCCATCGCTCAATTGCCCGGCATGGGCGTCAACGAGCTCGCCAACGCTCTGGGCGTGAGGCAGCCCACAGCCAGCCAGGTGGTCAAAGCCTTGGCGCAACGACGCCTTGTCCAGGTGCAGCGCGATCGGCGCGACCGCCGCGCCGTGAAGATCCAGGCCACCGACGACGGCCTGGCCGTCCTGCGCTGCCTTCCTGCGCACTTCGACTTCGGCGATCGCCTTCCAAGGGCACTGGCACAGCTGGATGGCGCTTCGCTCCTCAGGCTGGAGTCCGGCCTGACCAGGCTGTTGGCGGCGCTGACGCGATCGGCGGCGCTCTCCGAACCCCGGAACGATGTCCCTATCGACGCCGGAGCCGCGCAGCCCGGCCCATCGCACGATTGCTGAGCCTTGCGCGCCATCTCGGCATTGCAAATGTATATCGACACCAATACACTTGACCCCTGACTTGTGTCCTCAAGCTCAGGCGGGGCTCAAGAGCCCTTTTTGGGGCTCCACATGCTGGAGCCCCTTTTTCTTGGGACGACGCATCGGTTCGGCGCTCTATGATGTCTTTCATGGCTACACGCAAAACCGTACCGAAAGTGACCCCTGATGCGCAACCGGCAAATGCCCAGTCTGCCGCGGAAGGCGCTGTCCGTGTGCTCCGGCAGTTTCGTCTGGTCTTCAACACCGTCAAGACGCACTTTCAGCAGACGGAGAAGCGTGCCGGGCTCGGAGGTGCGCAGGTCTGGGCGCTGAGCGTGGTACGCGACCGACCGGGCATTGGTGTCAATGACCTTGCGCGCGCACTGGATGTCCGGCAACCCACGGCCAGCAACTTGGTCAAGGCCCTGGCAGAACAAGACCTGATCGAAGTGCGCAAGGACGAGCGCGATGGCCGGGCCGTGATGCTGCACGTTCGCCCGGCCGGCGCCC
This sequence comes from uncultured beta proteobacterium, assembly GCA_903822435.1. Classification (GTDB taxonomy): domain Bacteria; phylum Pseudomonadota; class Gammaproteobacteria; order Burkholderiales; family Burkholderiaceae_C; genus Rubrivivax. The sequence continues at coordinate 9,658 of CAIJPE010000109.1, forward strand.
GCGTGCTGCGTCGCGCTCCAGGGCCCTTCACCGGGGTACTGCCGGAGGCGCTGGCCACGTTGGATCCCGCTACCCTTGGACGCCTGGAGCAGGATCTGGCCGTGCTCATCAAGGTCCTCGGGGCGGACGAGCGCGCTGCCAATATTCCCTTGAGCCAGATGTGACTCCGGAGCCTTGACATTCGAAGGTCGGGCACCGGGCCATGCCCGAGGACCAGACCCGAAGGTGCGGCTCGAGAGGCTATGGCAGGGCCAACAGGGACACCATGCGATCGAGCAGCATGGCCGTCTCGCCCGGACTGTCCAGAAAGTACTGCGCCTTGGATCGTGGGTCGTCACGGCCAACGCGGATCGTCAGCCAGCCCTCCGGTGCGCTGGCGAAGACGGGTTCGTCATTCACATCGTCGCCTGCGAAGATGGCGCACGAGGCGCCGCTTCGATGCACCAGTGCCCGAACGGCGTCGGCCTTGTCGGGCGCCAGCGTCGGAACCACATTGACGACAAGTTTCCCGCCGAAGACCCGCACGGCGTCGTCGCGATCGGCCAGCAAGTCCGAAATGGCCTGCAGTGCCCGGTCACGCGTTCGCGACAAGCGGTAGTGCAAGGCCATCGAATGGCCCTTGTCCTCGACGGTCACACCGGCGGCCTCCAGCGCAGGCAACATGTCGACGGTCCGTGCGCGAATGCGGGACATGGCTTGGAACGACTCGCCGGCAGCGGCCCCATCGCAGGCGTCCTCGGCGCCATGGTTGCCGACGATGAAGGAGGGTTCGAAGCCGAGGCGTCCGCGAACATCCTCGACGCTGCGCCCGGTCACGATCGCGACCGGAAGATGGGCTGCCAGCGTGGCCAGGCGTGCCGAGACCGCCTTCGACAGCCGCGCATCGTTGGGGCGCGCCACGATGGGTGTGAGCGTGCCGTCAAAGTCAAAGGCCAGCAAGGGCCGACGTTGAAGGGTTCGGGCCAAGGTGCTCTCGCCTTCCGCGCTGAACAAGTGCTGCATGATCATGCTGGTCGCCACGGTGCCATGATCATCGCGCCTGATGACTGCGTACGCGCGCCTCGATGCGCGCGCGCAACCGCCAGCGACCGGCGTCCGCCAGCATGCGGCCGGCCCATCGGAAGACGTTGAACTCACGCACGGTGCTGCGCAGACTGGCCATGCGTTCGCGTTGCTCCGCGGCTGGCATGGTGGCTGCCCGGTTCAGCGCATCGGCCGTCTCCTCCACGTGATAAGGGTTGACGATCAAGGCCTCGGGCATTTCGCGCGCTGCTCCGGCAAAGCGGCTCAGCACCAACACGCCCAGCAGGTCATCGCGTGCCGCGACGAATTCCTTGCACACCAGGTTCATGCCGTCGTGCAGGCTGGTGACGACGCAAATGTCCGCGGCACGGAACAGTTGGGTGACGGCATGGTGCTCATGGTGCTGCGCCAGCAGGTGCACGGGCTGGTAGCCCGGCCGGCCAAAGCGCTGATTGATGCGCTCGGTCACGCGCTGGATGCGCTCCTGGAAGCTGCGGTATTCGTCCAGAGCGCTTCGTGTCGGAGCCGCCACCTGTACGAAAACAAAGCGCCCGATCCACGACGGCCACTTCTCCAGCAGTCGCTCCACGGCATTCAGCCTTTCCAGGATGCCCTTGGTGTAGTCGAACCGATCGACGCCGACCGCCAGGCAGACATCACTGGGCAGGCGCAAGCGGTCGATCACGCCTTGCCGACATTCCGCAACCGTCGACCACGTCGACACCTCCGCCTCGCCCGGCCACTCTATAGAGATGGGATAGCTCTCCACGAGCGTCTCCTTCTCCTGGAAGGCGATGGTCGAGTGTTCGTGTTCGATGCGTGCTTCGAGGTAGCGGTCGACCGTCTCGATGAAGTTCTTGCAGTGGAAGCGGGTGTGAAAGCCGAGGATCGTGCTGCCCAGCATGCCCTGCAGGATCTCACGGCGCCAGGGGCAGATCCCGAACGATTCGGGGTTGGGCCAGGGGATGTGCCAGAACGTCAGGATGGTGGCCTGCGGAAGTTTCTCGCGGATCATCGCCGGCAACAGCGCAAAGTGGTAGTCCTGCACCAGCACCACTGGATCTGCGCTGCGTGCTTCGGCAACCACCGCGTCGGCAAAGCGCTGGTTGATGGCCCGGTAAGCCTCCCAGTCGGATTCGCGGAACACCGGTCGCACATGAGCAACATGGCACAGCGGCCACATGCCTTCGTTGGCAAAGCCGTAGTAGTAGCCCTGCTCTTCCTCCGCGGTCAGCCAGATGCGGCGCAGCCAGTATTCATCGTGCCCCGGCGGCACGCGAACCCGGTCGGCGTTGTCCACGACTTCCCGATCCGCACTGCCGCTGCCGTGAGCCACCCAGGTGCCCGAACAGGCCCGCATGACGGGCTCCACGGCTGTGACCAGGCCGCTGGCCGGGCGCTTGACAACCACCCCATCGGCCGTCCTGTCATGGATGTAGGGTTCACGGTTGGAGACGACGATGACCTGATCGCCGCTCAGTTGGGTGCGCAAGAGCGTACGCAGTCGCTCGGCCGTCCACTCTGTTTCAGGACCTGCCGATCGGCGGTACTCGTCCTCCAGATCGCGCATCCGGGCACGAAGGTCTGCCGCGAAAGGCGCGAGTTCGGGTACCGATGACTGGATCGGACTGACCAGGCCTTCACCGCGCAGCAGGGCCCGCACACCGTTGACCCAACCGCGCCAGCTCAACTGGGCGACGACCACCGTGATGAGTGCGATCACCCCTCCCAACGCGGCAATCAGTCCGATCAGATAGCGCCGCGTATCCTGGCTGCGACGTTCGATGAAGCTCAGGTCGTGCAGCAGGACGAGCCTTGCCAGCACGACCCGAGGGCCCAGCTCCACGACACCGGGTGCCGAAGCGGCATCGCTGGCCGCTGCGATGGCCCGACGAACACCGGCCGGCTCGTCGACGATGCCTTGTGCGGGTCGAACCACGGGGCGTGAGCCCATGATGTCCTGCACGCCGACGTGGACGGGGCCACCCGAGAGGGACAGGCGGGGTTCGGCCTCCCGCGCGATTTCGGCAGCGCGTGCGCAGGACAAGCTGTCCGGGAACCGTTCTGTCGACTCGATCAGCTGGCCATCGAGGCCGCAAAGCCCCAGCGCGAACAAGCGCTCGTCCTGCGCCGCCCGGTCGAAGAGCGGCCGCAGCCGTGCGGTCTTCTGGGACACCACCGCGTCCGTGATCGAGTCGGAGAGCGCGTTGGCGACCAAGGTCCCGCGGCTGTTCAGGTCGCGACTGAACCAGCGCAGCGTGACCTGGTCCATGAGCGGAACGGCCAGGTACGCTGCCGCGATCAACGTGATCCCCAGCGGCAACAGGAAGCGCAGTTGAAGCCGCAGCGTGCGCAAGGCCATCATGGGTTCGCGGCGAATCGGTCGAGACCGGGACTTGGTGACGTCAACGTGGGACCTTCTGCAGTGGGTGGAGCGGCTGCCCTTCTTCGGTGACTGCGACGGCATCGCGATGCCTGCCCCAGCAGCACCGGTTGCATGACCGGATGGTGGAGTATATATTTGGGTCTATGCAAATGGAAGCTCA
>CAIJPE010000110.1 GCA_903822435.1 uncultured beta proteobacterium
CGACATGGCGTTGCGCGCATCCGGCCGGTTGAAGGTGAGCGTGAGCACGCCGCCTTCCAGGCTGGCCAGCAGGTCGGGGGTGCCGGTATCTCGGGTCTCGGGCATCAGGGGCTCCTGGGAGGTGGATCAGGCCTGGAGCGCCTCGTCGAGCACGCGTTCCAGGTCGGTGGCGCTGGCGCAGTGGGTGAGGTGGGTGCACCAGGGGCGGTATTGAAGGATGGCACTGTCGCCGCTGCCCCAGCGGCCGGGCACTTCGGGGCAGAGCCAGATCACGCGGCGGGCTCGGTCGGCCAGTTCGGCAAACAGGTCCAGGCGTGGATCGGTGCCGTTGCTGCGGCCGTCGCCCAGCACGATGAGCGTGGTGCGGCGGTCCACGCAGCCGGCATGGTGTTCGTGCAGGTCGGACCAGGCCTGGCCGTAGTCGGTCGAGCCCATGCCCACTTCGCGCAGGATGAGCGCCATGGCCTCGTCGAAGGGCAGCGTCTCCAGCGCGGGGCTCACATCCTGCAGGCGGTGCGCGAAGGCAAAGCTGCGCAGGTCGCCCACCACGTCGTGCAGGGCGTACAGGAAGAGCAGCAGGAAACGCACCTGCGAGGCCACCGAGCCCGACACATCGCATACGGCCACGATGCGCGGCTTGTCGCGGCGCTTGTGCTTGAAGGCCAGGTGGAAGGGCACGCCGTCGTGGCCGGCGTTGGCGCGCAGGGTGCGCCGCATGTCCAGATGGCCGCGCAGCTGCACGCGCTGGCGGCGCGCATGGCGGGCGGCCAGCCGGCGCGCCATCCGGGCGATGGCAGCCTTCATCCGCTCCATGTCCTGCGGGGCCATGCGGCCCAGCGGGCGCTGCACGGCCACCTCGGTCATGAAGGCCTCGGTGGCGGGGCGGCCATACAGCTCGAAACGCTGGCCCACCCACGCCCGCGCACGGCGGTGCAAGGTATCGCGCGCAAGCTGCAGCAGGCGGGCCTCGGCGGCGGCTTCGGGCGAAGCATCGTCCATGCGCTGCAGCAGCCGCGCGTCCAGCGCGGCCATGCCCAATTGCTGCAGCATGCGGCCCGTGAGGTGCGCGGTCTGCGTCTGGAAGCGGATGCCGTCCACGCCCGCCAGCTCGGCCGCGCGGCCCAGCGCGCGGTGCAGGTCTTGCGCGGCATCGGCGGGGGCACCGGGTCGCGCGGCCTCGGCCCAGGACAGCAGCTGGTCGACTGCAGGATCCCCGGTCACGCGGGGTTCGGTCGCGGCGCCTGAATCGGTCGCGTGTCCGCTCGCTTGCCCTGCCTCGGGCGACACGGCGGCCGCAGTTGCGGCGAAGAACAATTCGAAGACCTGGTCGTGGATGGCCTTGTCTTCCTCCGACTTGGCCAGCGCCACACCCAGCGCGGTCTTCAGGTCCGACCGGCTGGCATAACCGAGCAGCGCCACGGCCCGCGCAGCGTCCAGGGTCTCGGCGGTAGAGGCCTCGGCCCCAGCGGCGCGCAGCGCGCGGACATAGCCGGCCAGGGCGCCGTCCATCAGGCCAGCGTGGCCGGTGGGGTCGGCGCCGCGGCGGCTGTGGCCCGGGCGGCCTGTGTCAGCGCGGGGAGGCGGGGCTCCAACTCGCGGATGTCGGATTCGCGCTTGAGCAGCACATTCAGCGTGTCGCGCACCAGGTCCACGTCGAGCACTTGCGCGTGCAGCAACAGCAGCGTGCGCGCCCAGTCCACCGACTCGGCGATGGACGGCGGCTTGCGGATGTTCTCCACCCGCAGCGCCTGCACGAAAGCCACCAGCTGCGCCAGCAGTTGCGCGCCGATGCCGGGCACGCGCGAGCGCAGCACGCGCTGCTCGAGCACGGCGTCGGGGAAGCCGATGTGCAGGTGCAGGCAGCGCCGCTTCAGGGCATCGCCCAGTTCGCGCGTGTTGTTGGACGTGAGGATGACCAGCGGCGGCACCTGCGCCTTCACGGTGCCGATCTCGGGGATGGTCACCTGGTAGTCGGCCAGCACCTCGAGCAGCAGCGCCTCGAAGGCCTCTTCGGACTTGTCCACCTCGTCGATCAGCAGCACGCTGCCGCCCGGCTGCTCCATGGCCTGCAGCAGGGGCCGGGGCTGGATGAAGTCGCGCGAGAAGAACAGGTCCTGGAAACCGCCCAGCTTCGCGAACGAGGCCTCCAGCGTGTCGGCCTCGTTGACCAGCAGGCCGATCTTTTCCTTGAGGATCTGCGTGTACAGCAGCTGCTTGCCGTACTTCCACTCGTACAGCGCCTTGCTGTCGTCCAGGCCTTCATAGCACTGCAGCCGCAACAGCGCAAAGCCCAGGGCCTGCGCCGCCGACACCGCCAGCTCGGTCTTGCCCACGCCGGCCGGGCCTTCGATCAGCACGGGCTTGCGCAGGTGGTGGGCCAGGTACAGCGCGGTGGCGATCTGCCGCGTGGCAATGTAGCCCACGCCCTGCAGCAGCGCCATCACGCCGTCGATGCTGCCCAGGCCGGGCTGCGCGAGATTGGAAGCAGGGCCGTTCACGGCCGTTCAGCCCAGCGCCGCATAACGCTCCAGGTGGTGATCGGCATCGCCGAAGCGCTGGCCGATCATGGTCAGGCGCCGGAAGGTGTGCGAGATCTTGAGCTCTTCAGTCATGCCCATGCCGCCGTGCAGCTGCACCGATTCCTGGCTGATCAGGCGGGCGGCGTCGGCGATCTTGATCTTGGCGGCTGAAACGGCCCGGCTGCGCTCGGCGGCATCGGCGCCACCATCCACCTTGGCTGCGGCCAGGATGGCCATGGAGCGGGCCTGCTCGAAGGTGATCAGCATCTCGACCATGCGGTGCTGCAGCACCTGGAACGAGGCGATGGCGGTGCCGAACTGCCGGCGCGTCTTGGTGTATTCGAGTGTCGCTTCGTTGGCATAGCGCATGGCGCCGATGGCATCGGCGCACAGCAGCGCGGTGGCGAAGTCCACGGCCTCCTCGATGATCGGCAGGGCCTGGCCTTCTGCACCGAGCAAGGCGTCGGCGCCCAGGCTCACGCCTTCGAAGCGGATGTCGGCGCTGCGCTGGCCGTCCACCGTGCGGCTGGGGTTGAGCGAGACGCCGCTCGCACCGGCACCGACGATGAACAGGCTCGTGCCTGAGGCCGTGCGGGCCGAGACGATCAGCGTGTGGGCCTGCGGCGCGCCGATGACCACGCTCTTGCGACCGTCCAGCACCCAGCCGCCGCCCTCGGCCCGGGCCTGGGTGAGCTCGGGCGCCAGGGCGTAGCGCTGCCCGGGCTCCAGGGCCGCGAAGGCAAAACGTCGGGTCCCTTCGACGAAGCCCGGCAGCAGCGCCGCCTTCTGCGACGGGCTGCCCACCCGGGCCAGCAGGCGCCCACCGAAGGCGATGTTGTCCAGCAGCGGCTCGGCCACCAGGGCCTCGCCGCAGGCCTCCATGGTGGACATCAAGTCCATGGCCCCGCCGCCGAAACCGCCATCGGCGTCGGGCAAGGCCAGCGCTGTGAGCCCCAGTTCGGCGAAAGTGCCCCAGGTGCTGTCGGAAAAGCCGCTGGCCGAACGCACGATGGCCTGGCGGGCCTCGAAGCCGTAATCGATGGCCAGCATCTTGCGGACCGAGTCGGCAAGTTGCTGCTGGTCGTCCGTGAGTTCGAAATTCATGTCAGTTGTCCTTCGTGCACAACACGAGCTGCGCCGCTGGTCTCAGACCAAGCTTCCCACCGCGGAACCGGCTCCGCCGGGCCGCAGGCGGACGGCCCCCTCGGGGGGCAGCGAGCGCCAGCGAGCTTGGGGGCTCCATCTCACAACCCCAACGTCATCTTGGCGATGATGTTGCGCTGGATCTCGTTGGAGCCGGCGTAGATGCTCGCCTTGCGGTAGTTGAAGTAACGCGGCGCCAGGCGCGAGGTGTAATGGTCGATGGCGCCATGGTCCACGGCCTTGAAGGGCTGGGCCATGGGCCCCACGGCCTGCATCATCAGCTCCGTGATCATCTGCTGCACCTCGGTGCCGCGGATCTTCAGCATCGACACATCGGCGCCCGGCGGCTGGCCGGTGCGGCGCATCTTGTCCAGGAAGCGCATGGAGGTGAGCTCCAGCGCATCGAGCTCGATCTCGGTGCGGGTGAGCTTGTCGCGAAAGCGCGGGTCGTCCATCAGCGGCTTGCCGCCCTTTCGTTCCCGGGTGGCCAGTTCCTTCAGCGCTGCGAGCTCGCGGCGCGAGGCCCCCACGCTGCCCGAGCCCATGCGCTCGTGGCCCAGCAGGTACTTGGCCACGGTCCAGCCCTTGTTCTCCTCGAAGACCAGGTTTTCGACCGGCACCTTCACGTCGTCGAAGAAAATCTCGTTCACCTCGTGCCCGCCGTCCATGAGGATCAGCGGCCGCACGGTGATGCCCGGCGTGGCCATGTCCATCAGGAGGAAGCTGATGCCCTCCTGCCGTTTCTCGGCGGTGGTGTCGGTGCGCACCAGGCAGAAGATCCAGTCGCCGTACTGGCCGAGCGTGGTCCAGATCTTCTGGCCGGTGACGCGGTAGACATTGCCGTCGCGCACGGCACGGGTCTTCAGCGCGGCCAGGTCGGAGCCGGCGCCGGGCTCGGAGTAGCCCTGCACCCAGAAGTCTTCGCCATCGCGGATGCGCGGCAGGAAGCGGGCCTTCTGCTCGGTGGTGCCGAAGCGCAGCAGCACCGAGGCGCACATGCTCGGCCCGAAGGGCGGCAGGTTGGGCGCGCCGGCCAGGCCGAACTGCTCTTCGTAGAGATAGCGCTGCGTGATGTCCCAGCCCGTGCCGCCCCACTCGACCGGCCAGTGCGGCACCGACCAGCCCTTGGCCGCCAGGATCTTGTGCCAGCGCAGGTAGTCTTCCTTGCTCAGGCCGTGGTAGCCCACCACCTTGGCACGGATGTCGGCGGGCAGGTTGGCCTCCAGCCAGCCGCGCACCGCGTCCCGGAAGGCCAGTTCCTCGGGGGAATAGTTCAGGTCCATGGGGTCTTTCGGTTCGATTCTTGAGGATCAGACCGCGGTCCGACCCGGCAGCTGCCGGGTCACGGGGTGCGAGCTGGACAGGCCGCCATCCACCGCGATGGCCTGCCCATTGACGTAGCTGGACTGGTCGGAAGCCAGGAACAGCGCCACCTGCGCCAACTCTTCGGGCTGCGCGGCACGGCGCAGCGGGTTCAGGCGGCCGAGCTTGTCTTCAACGCCCTTGCCA
>CAIJPE010000111.1 GCA_903822435.1 uncultured beta proteobacterium
AACTCACCCACGTGTCCAAGCTGATCGGGGACATTCCGGTCGCGATGCTGACCACCATCGAGGCCGATGGCGCCTTTGCCAGCCGCCCCATGGCAGTGCTGGAGATGGACGCCCAGGGCGCCCTCTGGTTCTTCACCGACCTGAGGTCATCGAAGGTCGAGCACCTGCGCGTGGCCAACCTGACCTTCACCGATGCGGGCCACGCCATCTACGTCTCGCTGTCGGGCCGTGGCGAAATCGATACCGACCGGCCGCGCATCCAGCGCCTGTGGACGGCCTTCGCCAAGCCGTGGTTTCCCGACGGTCCGGAATCGCCCAACCTCGCCTTGCTGAAATTCGTTCCGGATGCGGTCGACTTCTGGGACGGGCCGAACAGCAAGATGGTCAGGGCTTTCGGCGTGCTGGCATCGGTGCTGGCCGGAAAGCCCGTCGCCATGGGCGAGCACGGTTCGCACGCCGGCCTTTCGGCGCCATCGGCAGCGGGCGGGAAGGCTCGATGAGCCGGCCCGGGCAGATCGATGAGTTCACTCTTGCGGGCGCCGTCGGCGCGCACTGAGCCGTGCACGTCGTCGGCGTCGGCACGGCCAGCCCGCCGGCCCGTTACACCAAGGCCGAATGCCTGCAGGCCTTCGAGCAGTCGGATTGGTTTACACGGCTGAATGGGCGCGCCCATTTCGTGGCCAGAACCGTGCTGCAGCGCGACAACGGCATCGACGCGCGCCGGCTGGCGGTGGATTCGCTCGATCAGGTCTTCGCCATCGACCCGAACACGCTGTCGCAACGGTTCCTGAAGCACGCGCCCCAACTGGCTGCCCAGGCCGCCGACCATGCACTTGAGCGGGCCGGGCTGCAGCCGCGCCAGATCGACGCCGTGATCGTCAGCACCTGCACCGGGACTTTGTGCCCCGGGCTGTCGGGCTACGTGATCGAGCGCCTGGGGCTGCGCGCCGACGTGCAGGCCTTCGACCTGGTAGGCCAGGGTTGCGCAGCCGCGCTTCCCAACCTGATGCTCGGTCGCGCCATCCTGGGCGGTGGCACCTGCGAGCACGTCCTGTCGGTCTGCGTGGAGGTGTGCAGCGCAGCGATGTACCTCGACAACGATCCGGGTGTGTTGATCAGCGCCTGCCTGTTCGGAGACGGCGCCGGCGCTGCGGTGCTGTCGCGCTGGCCCGGGGCCACGGTGGGCAGCCGCCGCATCGAGTGGCAGGACAGCGCCTCTTTGATCGAGCCGGCGCAGCGCAGCGCGCTGATGTTCGAGCAGCGCGACGGCCTGCTGCGCAACATCCTGACCCGGGCGGTACCGGCCTTGGCGGCCGACTATGCCCAGCGCGTGCTGGGCACCGTGCTGGAACGTGCCGGCCTGCAGCCCGGCGACATCGGCACGTGGGTGATGCACGCCGGTGGCCGCGATGTGCTGCAGGCCCTGCAAACGCGGCTCGAACTGCGGCCCGATGACCTTCGCTACAGCGCCGCGATGCTGCGCGAATACGGCAACCTGTCCAGCGCCTTCGTCTATTTCGTCCTCGAGGCGGCGCTGCAGGACGGTGCCGCCCCCGGCTGGTGGTGGCTGTCTTCGTTCGGAGCAGGCTTCAGCTGCCACGGTGCGCTGCTGTCTGTGCAGTGATGTTGCCCAGGGTCGTGGCGGCCGAGACGCTGGATCATCTGCCGCCGGACGACCCGGCAGCCAGGCGGTCCAGGCGCGACTTGATGCGGGTGCACCGCGTGATGGGCACACGGTCGATCGTGGCTCGCGGCTGGCAGGCGCTGGTGCCCGCACCCCGCGCGGGGGGTCTGCTGCGGATCCTGGAGATCGGTGCGGGCGATGGCAGCCTGCTGCTGCGCGTCGCACGCTCGCTCGCGCCCGGCTGGCCGCGGGTTCAGCTGTGCCTGCTGGACCGCCAGGACATCGTCACCCCGGCCACGCTCGCGGGCTTCGCGAAGATGGGCTGGGCCGTGCAGGTGCAGGCGGTGGATGTGCTGGATTGGGCGGCTCGGCCGCCCCGCCCGCTACCCGGCGGGGTCTTCGAGCGCTGGGACCTGATCACCACCAGCTTGTTCCTGCACCACTTCCAGGGGGATGCGCTCGATGCGCTGCTGGCGGCCGTGGCTGCGCGGTCGGATCGCTTCTTTGCGGTGGAACCCAGCCGGTCCTGGCCGGCCCTGGTGGGCAGCCATCTCGTGGGGGCCATCGGTGCGAACGCCGTCACGCGCCAGGATGCCGTGCTCAGCGTGCACGCCGGCTTTCGCGGCTTCGAGATCTCGGCACGGTGGCCAAAGGCCGGCGGCGCCTGGCAGCTTCAGGAGGGTACGGCCGGCCTGTTCGGGCATCGCTTCAGTGCCACCCTTGCCGGCGGTGCGCCGTGACGGCATCCACACGTACGGCATTCGATGTGGTCATCGTCGGCGCAGGTCTGGCCGGCTCCTCCGCGGCGATCCGGCTTGCCAGTGCCGGATGGTCCGTGGCACTGGTGGAGCGGCAGCGCTTTCCCCGCCGCAAGGTGTGCGGCGAATGCATCGCGGCGACCAACCTCCCCCTGCTGGCGTCCCTGGGCGTGGGTGAAGCGTTCAAGGCGTTGGCCGGGCCGGAACTGCGTCGCGTCACCCTGCTGCAGGGCGAACGCTCGGTCACGGCCGAGCTGCCCGCCGCCGATCACGCTGATTTCAGGTGGGGCCGGGCGCTGGGGCGCGAAACGCTGGACAACCTGCTGCTGGAGCGGGCCCGTGCTGCGGGTGCTTCGGTCTTCCAGCCCTGGGCGGTGCAGTCCATCCTCGGTGCGGCCGGCGCCTGGCATTGCGAGTTGCGAGCGCTCGAGACCTCGGTGCGCTTGCGCCTGCGCGCGTCGGTCGTCATCGATGCGCACGGATCGTGGGAAGACCTGCCGACCGATCGCCCGAGGCGCCGACTCGCTCGCGGTGCCGCGGACCTGTTCGCGTTCAAGGCGAACTTCACCGGGGCAGCGGTGCCCGAAGGCGCCATCAGCGTGCTCGCCCTGGATGGCGGGTACGGCGGCATGGTGGTGGCCGACGGCGGCATCACCACGGTCGCCGGCTGCATCCGGCGCGACCGCCTGGGCCAGTTGCGCGCGGCCTCCCCGGGCCTGCGAGCCGGCGAAGCGGTGCAGGCCTGGATGCAGCAGGGCTGCGCCGGCGTGCATGCGGCCTTGAAAGGGGCCGAGCGGGACGGGCCCTGGTTGACGGCCGGGCCGCTCGATCCGGGCATGCACGTCCAGGCCCGTGACGGGATCTTCAGGATCGGCAATGCAGCGGGCGAAGCGCACCCGATCCTGGGCGAAGGCATGAGCATGGCCTTGCAGTCGGCCGCGATGCTGTGTTCGATCCTGCCCGCCCGCGCCCACGGCGTGGCCTTGCCCGATGGCCGCGCGCAGGCCGATCTGCAGCGTCGCTATGCCGTCGCCTGGCGCGGGGCCTTTGCACCGCGCCTGCGGCTGGCGGCCACCTTCGCCCACGTGGCCATGCGGCCGCGCAGCGCTGCTGTGCTGATGCACGTGGTGCAGGCCTGGCCCGGCTTGCTGACCCGCGGCGCACGCTGGGGTGGCAAGGTGCGGTTTGCCGAGCCGGGGCCCATGTCTGCCCCGCAGCCTGCGCGCTCGGGGTAGCCGGCCGTTTGACATCCCGAGGCGCCTAGTGGGCGCGCAGAGTCGGCGATGAGTGGCTGATCGATGGACGCAAGACCTGGATCGTCAACGCCACGCAAGCCGATGTGGTGGTGCTGTATGCGCAGACCGAGCCAGGCCAGGGGGGCGCGGGGTATCGCCGCCTTCATGGTGGACGGCACCCGGCCCGGCTTCGTTCGCGACC
>CAIJPE010000112.1 GCA_903822435.1 uncultured beta proteobacterium
CGGCTGATGGGCAAGGAGCAGTACCTCTGCGAGCACTGCAAGCGGCTCCACGACTCGACCGAGAAGCTCTCCCTCCTCAAGCTCCCCGAGCTCATGACCCTCCACATCGCCCACGGTGAAGTTGCGCACCGTGCGGACCTCGCTTCCCGCGCCTGTGATGTTCAGCGTGCCGGTGGAGCCCGCGCCTCCGCCAACGCCGCTAGAGCAAAATGCAGGGTTCGTCGTATCGCAGCCTGCGGCGTTCTGAGCCGCGTCGATGAGCGCCCCGCCCGAGACCGTCAAGGTTCCGGTGCCCCAGTTGCCGACACTCAGCCGGACCGCTCCTGTCGACCCGGAAAGCACCGCCACCGTACCCGCGCCCGTAAACGTGGCCGTGCCGGTCCCCTGGCCGTCCGCCACGCTGACGCCGCCGGCCGAGAACTGGGCGCCTGCCAGAGCCGAAAAGCTACCCGCGCCGCCATTGCCCACGCTCAGGAACGTGGCAGGCCCCAAGTCGAGCGCGGCAATCCCCGGGTCGATGGGGAATACGTTGGTGGGGAACGTATTGACCGAACCGCTGAAGTCGTAATACGCCGCATGCGCCTGCGAGCTTGTCAGCATCAGTCCCAGAACGGCAGCGGCCGTGGACGTCAGGCGGTGGCGAGTGGCTGCAGTGGCCCGGAAAGTGGTGCACAACCTCATGTCGGCCGCTCCCTGGTGATGATGTTGTACGAGTCGTCCGCACGCACCCGCCGCATGCCCGTGGGCCTACCCTGCCAAGACGGGCGAAGGTCTTCTAGCGACGGCACGATTTTCGGCCTTTTTTCTCACTGGGCAGAGGTTTTGCGACCGCGCCCCCATGAACGGGGGGGCGCAAGCCCGGTGCAGGGGCTGGCACCTCGATCAGGGCGTCCGGGCCGTGTCGCCGGCCTCGCCGTTGCCTTCGGTGGCTGAGGCGGCGAGAGCCCGCCGGGCGCGCGCCAGCAGGTCCCGCATGGCCGCCACTTGCGCATGGTCCTGGCCGAAGTTGCGGCGGTGGATCACCAGGGCCCGCTCGGCCAGTGCGGCGGTTTCCGCGGCGTTCCGCTGAGCGAGGCAGACCTCGGCCAGGCTGCCCAGTGCCCAAGCCGTCCACTCGTGTTCGGGCCCCATTTCCTTTTCCCACACGTCCAGCGTCAGCCGGGCCAAGGGTTCAGCCTCGTCGGGGCGGCCCATCGTGCGCAAGGCTTCCGCCAGGTGCCACATCGTCGTGCCCGCCTCGGGGTGATGACCGCCCAGGCAGGCCTGCTGCGCCGCCAAGGCATGCCGCAGCAGCGGCTCTGCCGCCGCTGGGTCACCCTTGCGCACCAGCACCTCGCCCAGCGACGTCCGTGCGCGGGCGGTTTCAGGCGCGTCAACGCCGGCTGAATGTTCGAGCGCCTGCAGCACATGGCGGCTCATCGATTCGGCCTCCTCCAGCTGGCCCAGCTCCTTGACGATGAAGGCCAGGTTGCGCAGGGTGGCCAGCGTCAGCGCGTGCTCGGCGCCCAGCGCCCGGGCGCGCACCCCGTGCGCGCGACGGAACAGGGGTTCGGCCGAGGCGTAGTCCCCCCGGCCCATGAAGCAGCCGCCGAGCACCGCCAGCGTGCGGGCAGTGTCGGGATGGTCCGCGCCCAGGGCTTGCTCCTGGATCGACAGGGCCCGCCGGAGCGCGGGCTCGGCGACCTCCATCTCGCGGCGCTGGACGGACACCCGGCCAAGGTTGGTCAGCGCCCGCGCCGTGTCCTCGTGATCCGGGCCGAGTTGCTGTTCGCAAGCCTGGACCAGCAGATGAGCCAGCGGGCGCAGCGTCTGGTGGGCGAACGCATTCAGGTACGACGTGAACTGGCCGTCGAACCAGCGGGCCAGCGATGCGATGTCGGTGTGGCGCCGGTGCTCGCAGGCTTCCAGCAGCGCATGGCATGACCTGGGGGTCACGGCCTGTGGGTTTCGTACCTCGGCCCGCTCGCTCCAGAAGGCGCCGACACGCTCGTGCCCCTGCCGCCGCGGTTCCTTCAGCACGCTGTCGTAGGTCACCTGGTGCAGCAGGTGGTGCTGGAACGCGTACTCGCCGGCATCGCCATAGGCTTCGCGGCGGATGACCAGTTGCCGACGCAACAAGGCGGGCAGGGCAGCCATGGCTTCGGGTTCGATGGCCGCGAGCGCTTCGCCGCCGAAGACGTGCCCGACCACGGCGGCCTGCTGCAACGCGCGCCGGTCGCCGGCCGCCAGTGCATCCAGCCGCGCCTGCAGCACGCCGACCAGCGTCGGCGGCACCCGCACCTCTGCCAGGCGATCCGGCAGCACGCTCCATCCCTCCGCTGCGACGACGATCACGCCGTCGTCGAGCAGCATCTTCACCAGCTCTTCCATGTAGAACGGGTTGCCCTCTGCCCCGCCGGTCACCACGGCGCGCAGAGTGTCAGGTATCCGCGGCATGCGCTGCAGCAACACGTCGGCCAGTTCGCGGCTGCCGGCGCTGTCCAGCGGCCGCAAGGGGATGCAGGCGTGGTTCACAGCCCCCGACGCCCAGCCCGGTTGCCGCTCCAGCAGCAGCGGCCGCGCCAGCATCAGGCATAGCAGCGGTGTGTCCAGGGGATCGGCCAGCAGGTGCTGCACGAAGGCGATCGAGCCATCGTCGGCCCAGTGCAGGTCGTCGAACACCAGCACGAGCGGCATGGCGCGCGTGACGGCCAGCCGGCGCAGGCAGTGCCGGGCAGTGTCGAAGCCGAGGGCGCGCAGCCGTGCCTCGTCGTCGACCAGGTCCCGCAGGTGCGGACTGGCCGAGAAGTCGAACCCTATCAGCTGTCCCAGGGCGTGCAGCCGGGCTTCGTCGCCCTCCGGCAGCAGGGGCATGAGGCCCTGCTGCAGCTTGTCGCGGGCCGCCTGGGGCGCATCGCCCTCGGTGATCTGCAGTTGGCCGCACAGCACATCGCGCAGCTGGCCATAAGGCCTCGACGCGCTACGCGGGTCCGCCCGGCTGGCCAGCAGCCAGGCGCTGCGGTGCACCGGGTCGATCTGGTTCTGGAACTCGAGGAGCAACCGGCTCTTGCCCAGGCCCGCTTCGCCCAGGACCGTGACCGCGCGCGACCGGCCCTCGCGTGCCACGTCGTCCAGCGCCTGACACAGCGCCGCCAGCTCGGCATTGCGGCCGACCATGCGGGTGTCCATGCCCTCGATGCCGCGCGTGGGCACCCGCAGGGCGCGCGGCCGCTCGCGGCCGACCAGCCAACTGCGCAGCGGCTCGTCCACGCCCTTCACCTGGATCGGCGCCTGTTCCTGCATGTCGAACAGGCCGCGCACCAGCCGCCAGGTGTCGTGGCTGATGCGCAGGCGCCCCACGGGCGCACTCTGCTCCATGCGGGCGGCAATGTTCAGGGTGGCGCCACGGATGCTGCCCTGCGCGTCCATCCCCCCGCCGAGCAGCACCCGCCCGGTGTGGATGCCGGCCCGCACGTTGAAGTCAGCCACGCCGAACTCGGTGCGCACGCGGGGTGCATGGTCGTGCGCGGCTGCCACGATGTCCAGGCCGGCGCGGACCGCGTCCGTGGCATCGTCTTCGCCAGCGGTCACGGTGCCGAACGCGGCCAACATGCCGTCGCCGGTGTACTGCAGCACGCGGCCATGGTGGGCCTGCACGGCCGCCGTGAATCGCTCCAGGGCGCTGTCCATCACGGCGTGGATGGCCTCGGGGTCCAGCCGCTGGCCCATGGCGGTGGAGCCGACCACGTCGACGAACAGCACCGAGACCTGCTTGAGCTGCTGTGCGGGCACCTCGGCCTGCAGCTGCGATAGCTCACGGCGCAGCGGCGCCAGGGCGGTCTCGACGATGGCCGCCCCGAGCAGGGCGCGCTGGGACTCCAGCGCCGCAATGACCGCCTGGAGCTCAGCGCGGCGGGCGGTCATTCGCAGCGGCCACGCGAAGCCAGCGCCTGCGTGGCGCCTGGGCGACGGGACTGGGCGAGGTCCATGGTATGCAGTCTGTCACAGACTTTACCCGCCGCGAGTGCGCCTCCTCCGCCTGTGGGATGAGTCTCGGCCCGGCGCTGGCTAACCCACCATGTACGCGGCCGCCCCCGTGGCGATCAGCACCCCTTCGTCGTTGACCAGCCGCATCTGCGTGTTGCCGATGCGGCTGCCCAGACGCGTGGGCTCGGCGGTGGCCACGAAGTGCTGGCCCAGGCCCTGGCGCAGGTGGTCCACGCGCAGGTCGCTGGTGGCCATCTTGACGAAGCGCTGCATGACCTGCAGGGTGTTCTCGTTCGCGTGCTGCTCGCCGATGCCCACCATCAGCGCCAGCCCGCCCACGGCGTCAAGCACGGCGGAGAGCACCCCGCCGCGCTGTCGGCCATAGGTGGCATGGCCGACCAGCTCGGGCCGGATGGCGAAGGTGGCGCGCACGTCGCCAGGCACGGCCCGCGCGATCTTCAGGCCCAGCATCTGGTTGAAGACGATGCGCCGCTCGAAACGGTCGACCAGGGTGGCTTCCAGATGGGCCTGTTCGGCGTCGCTGCGCGGCTCCCCGTGCATTGCGGCCGGTCCGAGGGCAGGGTGCCTTCGAGCGTGCAGATGATGCCGAGCATGACCTCTTCGGCGCCGCCTCCGATGCTGATCAGCCGGCTATCGCGGTAGGCCTGCGAGATGGGGTTGTCGGCCGTGAAACCCATGCCTCCCCAGTACCGCAGGCAGGCGTCGGGCACCTCCCGGCTTGGCCGCCCTGCCTTCGGCTTGGCCATGCTGGCCAGTCGCGTCATGTCCTGCCCGGCTACGTACCGCGCGACGGCGTGGTGGGTCAGGGCGCGCAGCATCTCCACCTCAGTGCGCAGTTCGGCCAGGCGGAAGTGCACCACCTGGTTGTCGAGGATGCTCTTGCCGAAGGCATTGCGCTGGCGGGTGTACTCGATGGCCTGGTCGATCAGCCGGTCCAGGGCGCGCAGGGCGCCGACGGCGGCATACAGGCGCTCTTCCTGGAACTGTAGTGTCTGGTAGGTGAAACCCTTGCCCTCCTGGCGCAGACCG
>CAIJPE010000113.1 GCA_903822435.1 uncultured beta proteobacterium
CACCGGAAAGTCGGTGACCGTGGCCGCGATGGCCTCGCGGTTGAGCTCCAGCCCGGTGGCAGACGCCACGCGCCCCTGCAGGCTCTTGAGGAACCAGCCGCGTCCGCAGCCCACTTCAAGCACCCGGTCGGCGGCATCGAGCCAGCCGCGCACGGCGGTGTATTCCCAGCGTTCGGTGCGGTAGTAGCCGGGCCACGCCGCACTCAGGGCGCGGTAGAAGCCTTCGTCACCGGCGGCTGAGGCGGGCCGCCAGAAGCGCATGCCGGTGGCTTCGCAGGCGTACAGGCCCAGCGGGTCCAAGCCCTGCAGCCAGGGCGTCACATCCAGCCCGCACTTGGCGCGGTAGGCCGCGATCAGCTCGGCCGTGGGCAGCGAGAGCACCTGCCGGGCCGGGCCACCGAAGGGGCTCTGGACCGCGCTCACGCGCCGGCCCCCGGTGCGACGGCCGCGTCGTACAGCGCTTCCAGGCGGGCCGTGCAGCGCAGCGCGTCGAAGCGCTCGGCCGCAAAGGCAGGGCCGGCGTCGGCCATGCGCTGGGCCAGCGCGTCGTCGTCCAGCAGCCGCACCAGCGCGTCGGCCAGCGCCGCCACGTCGCCCTCGGCCAGGGCGATGCCGGTGAAGCCATCCCGCAGCCCTTCGGTGGTGCTGCCGCGCGCCGAGGTGACCACCGGCAGGCCGGCGGCCTGTGCCTCGATCACCGTGGTGTTCAGGCCTTCGGCGTCGCCGTTGGCCGCCGTCACGGCCGGCAGGCAATACACGCGGGCCTGGGCCATCTCGGCCAGCACCTGGGCATGCGGCAAGGCGCCGGCGAAGCGCACGCTGGAACGCAGACCCAGGGCACGGGCCTGGGCCTTCAGGGCTCCGTCCAAGGGCCCGTCGCCGACGATCAAGGCTTCCACGCCGGCCAGCCGCGGATCGGCCATGGCCCGCAGCAGGACATCGGCCCCCTTCTTCTCCACCAGACGGCCCACGAACAACACGCGGCGCGGCCTGTCGGCCATCGGCAGCAGCCCGCGCACCACCCGCGCCAGGTCGACGCCGATGAAGCTGACGTCCACGCGCTCGGGCGGCAGCCCGAAGGCGATGGCGCCTTCGCGCACCGCCTGCGACACCGCCACGAAACGCACGCCGGGCTGCGCGGCGATGCGCCGCAGCCGCTCGGGGTAGCGCCGCATCAGCCGGCCACCGTGGCCCGCCGCCCACCACTCGGGGTGCACGTGCACGTCGAAGCCGTGCAGCGTGACCAGCATCGGCAGGCCCAGCGCCCGGGCCAGGGGCGCCGCCTCCAGCGCATCGGTGCCGAAGTGCACGTGCATCAGCCGCGCCCCTTCGGCCCGCAGCAACGCCACGTCGGCGGCAAAGGCGCCCTCGCGCCAGCCCGGCACGCGCCGGCGCAGGCGGCGCAGGGCCAGCGGCACGCGGGGCGAGAGCCAGCGCACGTCCAGCCCTTCCAGCGGCAGGCCGCCGGGCACTGTCTGCTCGGCCACCAGCACGCCCTGCCATCGCTGCAGCGCCCGCAACTGCGTGCGGATGAAGGTCTCCGACCCTGCCAGGGCGCGCGAGCGGAACACCAGCACCTTGGGGCGCTCGGCCATGGCCACGCCGCTCATGGATGGCGCCGCAGCACCGCGGCCACGAACAGCGGCGAACTGGCCGACAGCGGCAAGGGGCCCCGGCCGGCCTGCAGCGCCAGCACGGCCCGCTGAAGCCCGCGGGCCAGCGGGGCGCCGAAGGCCCAGCCGAACACCTGCAGCGACTGCAGCAGCTTGCCCGCCACGTCGGCCAGCACGCACAGGCTGCCCCCCACGGCATCCAGGCCCAGCACCTCGAAGCCCGCGTCCTGCGCCATGCGCTGCAGGGCGTGCGGGGTGTAGCGGAAGTAGTCGTGCGGGGCCTCGTGCACCCAGTACATGAAGGGGGTGTTGAGCAGCGCCACCCCGCCCGGGCGCAGCACCCGGTGCATTTCGGCCAGCAGGGCCTGCGGGCGGTAGATGTGCTCCAGCACGTCGGCCAGGATCAAGGTGTCGGCCAATTCCGAACGCAGCGGGATGCCCGCGTTCAGGTCGCACCACAGGTCGGCGTGCGGCTGCTGGTGCAGGCTCTGTGGCCAGTCGAGGCACCACACGGCGTCCACCTGGTCGCGGTACAGCGCGTGGTAGGGCATGGCGCCGGCACCGAGTTCGAGCAGCACGCCCCGGGCGTGCCGGGCCAGCACCTGGGCGTACCACCGCCCCACCAGCGTGGCCATCAGCGTGGAGCCGGCCCCGACCGCGGCGGGGTCGGCCGGCACCGTCAGCGAAGGCGTGCGGATCTTCGTCGGCTTCCACAGCTGGGGGTTGCGCATCGGTTGGCGGAGCGCCGCGGTCAAACCGCTGATGATAGGCCACGCCCCTACAATCATTGGCCCTGCGCAGCACCGCTGCCGCACTCCTGCAAGACCCACATCCATGGCCGATCCGACCCCGCCCGCTGCCGCCACACCGATCGACGAAAACCAGCTCATCTCCGAGCGGCGCGAGAAGCTCAAGGCGATCCGCGCCACCGGCGTGGCCTTCCCCAACGACTTCAAGCCCAGGCACCACGCCGAAGCGCTGCACCGGCAGTACGGAGCACTGGACAACGAAGCCCTGGAGACCCAGGGCATCGCGGTGGCCGTGGCGGGCCGCATGATGCTCAAGCGCGTGATGGGCAAGGCCTGCTTCGCCACGCTGCAGGACGGCTCCTTCGGCGCCACGCACGGGCGCATCCAGCTCTACATCACGCAGGACGCGGTGGGCGCCGAGGCCCTGGCCGCCTTCAAGCACTACGACCTGGGCGACATCCTGGGCTGCGAGGGCCTGCTCTTTCGCACCAAGAGCGGCGAGCTCTCGGTCAAGGCCACCCGCATCCGCCTGCTCACCAAGAGCCTGCGCCCCCTGCCCGACAAGTTCCACGGCATGGCCGACCAGGAGCAGAAGTACCGCCAGCGACACGTCGACCTGATCACCGACGAGGCCGCCCGCTCGCGCTTCGTGGCGCGCAGCAAGGCCGTCAGCTCGATCCGCGCCTTCATGGTGGACAACGGCTTTCTCGAGGTCGAGACGCCCATGCTCCACCCCATCCCGGGCGGCGCCAACGCCAAGCCCTTCACCACGCACCACAACGCGCTGGACCAGCAGATGTTCCTGCGCATCGCGCCCGAGCTCTACCTCAAGCGGCTGCTGGTGGGGGGATTCGAGCGGGTGTTCGAGATCAACCGCAACTTCCGCAACGAGGGGATCAGCGTCCGCCACAACCCCGAGTTCACGATGATGGAGTTCTATGCGGCGTACTGGACCCACCACGATCTGATGGACTACACCGAGGCCGTGCTGCGACACGCCGCGCGCGCCGCCACGGGCTCGGCCACGCTGAGCTATGCCGGCAAGCCCGTCGACCTGGAGCCGCCCTTTGCGCGCCTGAGCGTGCGGCAATCGCTCGTCGAGCACGCGGGCCTCACGCCCGATCAGACGCTGGACGCCACGCTGCTGCGCCAGCGCATCGAGGCCGCGGGTGAAGCAGCACCCGCGCACTGGAGCCTGGCCGAGCTGCAGTTCGGCCTGTTCGAAGCCGAGGTGGAAGCCAAGCTCTGGCAGCCCACCTACATCATCGACTACCCGGTGGAAGTCTCGCCGCTGGCCCGCGCCGCCGACAACGACCCCACCATCACCGAGCGCTTCGAACTGTTCATCACCGGGCGAGAGGTGGCCAACGGCTTCTCGGAACTCAACGACGCCGAAGACCAGGCCGCGCGCTTTGCATCCCAGGCCGCCAACAAGGAGGCCGGCGATGAAGAGGCGATGTACTTCGACGCCGACTTCATCCGGGCCCTGGAAGTGGGCATGCCGCCGGCCGGCGGCTGTGGCATCGGCATCGACCGCCTGGTGATGCTGCTGACCGACAGCCCGAGCATCCGCGACGTGATCCTGTTCCCGGCCCTGCGGCGCGAGGGTTGAGCACGATGACCACGCCACGCCTGGAGACGCTGGAAGCGATCGAGGCGGCGGTCTGGCACGAACTGGACCGCGCCGTGCACCACAAGGCCCACGGGTGGCGGCTGTGCGTCCTGGCCACCAACGACGGCGACGCGGTCGATGCCCGCCACGTGGTGCTGCGCGAGTGGGACGAACCCACCCGGACGCTGCTGATCTTCACGGATTCGCGCAGCCGCAAGGCGCAGCAGATCGCAGCCCATCCATCGGGCATGCTGGTGATGTGGTCGCCCGAGCTCACGTGGCAGTTGCGCGTGCGCGTGCGACTGGGCGTGGAGATCTCGGGCCTGGCGGTCTCTTCGCGCTGGGCGCGGCTGAAGCTCACGCCAGCGCGCTTCGACTATCTTTCGCCCTTGCCGCCGGGCAGCCCGCTGGAGGGCCCCGCACCCGATCAGGCCCCGCCGGACCCCTCAAGAGAAAGCCGCGAGCACTTCGCAGTGCTCACGGCCGAGGTGGTGTCGGTCGACTGGCTGGAACTGCACCCGCTGGGCCACCGGCGGGCGCTGTTCGAGCCGACCGGGCGGTGCTGGCTCGCGCCCTGAGGGGCAGCCAACCTGCACCGCCCGGCTTGCGGCCTCAGCGTGCCGGACGGGCGGACGCGGCAGCCAGCACGCGGCCGGCATCGCGCGCCACCGGCCGGTGGGCCAGATAGAAGGCACCGCTGTCTTCACCGTACATGGCGTCGGTGTAGCCGGTGCGGCGTGCGGCCAGGGCCTCGGCCTTCACCTCGGTGCGATTGCGCACCGTCTGGTAAGTGGCTGCGGGGTTGTATTCCCGTGCCCAGGGCTTGCCCAGCGATCCGTCGGCGCGTGCCGCGGCCAGCTCGGCATTCACTTCGGCGCGGGTCTTGGTGTGGGCCCACACCTGGGTGGCGCTGTCGTCCGGGGTGACTTCCTGGGCGGAGGCCGTGACAGCGGCAGCCAGAGCGAACAGCGCAACGGCTGGGTAGACGAGGAATGAGTACTTGTTCATTTGAGGTTCCTACAACGCATCCGACGGTGGGAGGACCGTGCAGTCGGTGGATGCATGACCGGCTTCGTCCATGGGCTGAAGATTAAGTAGTTACCCGTGGACAAGAAAGGACCGGGCGCGCAACGCACCATTCGCGAATCAGGAATGAACTCAGGCGGGCGGCCCGCCGGCCGCCGCCGCCTCAGGGTGCTCAGATGTGCTTGAAGGCCGGCTTGCGCTTGGCCACGAAGGCATCCATGCCTTCCTTCTGGTCCAACGTGGCGAACAGCGAATGGAACAGCCGGCGCTCGTAGCTCACGCCATCGGCCAGGCCGCCCTCGAAGGCGCGGTTGACGCACTCCTTGGCCATCATCACGCTGGGTGCGCTCAGGCCGCAGATGACCTCTGCCGCGCCCAGTGCCTCATCCAGAAGCTTGTCGGCCGGCACCACGCGCGAAACCAGGCCGACGCGCTCGGCCTCGGCCGCGTCCATCATGCGGGCGGTCAGCACCATGTCCATGGCCTTGGCCTTGCCCACGGCCCGCGGCAGCCGCTGCGTACCGCCGGCACCTGGGATGATGCCCAGCTTGATCTCGGGCTGGCCGAAGCGGGCGGTCTCGGAGGCGATGATGAAGTCGCACATCATCGCGAGCTCGCAACCGCCGCCCAGGGCAAAGCCCGAGACCGCCGCGATGATGGGCTTGCGCACCTGGCGGATGTGCTCCCAGTTGCGGGTGATGAAGTCGCCCTTGTAGGCATCCATGAAGGTCTTTGTGGCCATGGCGCCGATGTCGGCCCCGGCCGCGAAGGCCTTGTCGCTGCCGGTGATGACGATGCAGCCGATGCTGTCGTCGTGGTCCCAGGCCAGCAGGGCCGCGCCGAGCTGGTCCATCAGCGCATCGTTCAGCGCATTGAGCTGCTTGGGCCGGTTCAGCGTGGCCAGGCCGATGCGCCGCTCTCCGCGGCCGCGCAGCTCGGTCAGGATGAAGGCATCGGACGCCGCCGGGGCGCTTGAAACGTCGGACATGGGGTCTCCTCGGGAGTGGATCGGATCAGGGCCGGACCGTGCCGGCGCACCCCGTGGATTGTGTTTCAGCGCCGCTCGGCCGCCTGCTCGGGCAACTTCTCGATGTTCAGGTCGAGGTAGGTCTCGGCGCTCTGGCGGATGAGGATGCGCACGGGCAGGTACTGCAGGGTCGGCGCGACCCACATCTCGGCGGTCAGGTCGCCGCCGGTGCCGGCTTCGCGCCGCGGCTTGACGTGCACGGTATCGACCGGGCCCGCCGGCGTCCACAGCACCTCGGGGCCTAGCACGTCGTAGGTCCAGGTCTCCACGCGGCGCGGCAGCGCCAGCGGGATGTCGATGGACTGGCCGGGCTGCAGCAGCTGCGGCTGCGTGGTGAACAGCCACGTGAGCTGCACGAACTGGCTGGCGCTGTCCTGCACGCCCAGGGGCCGGGCGCGTTCGATGCCGCCGGGCAGGCGCACCCTGTCGCCATCCAGGAAGATGGTCAGCAGGCGGGGCGACGCGAGCACGGCCCTGGTCTCTTCGTCGTAGCGCTTGGGGTACAGGCCCGTGGGCGTGATCTCGCCGTCGCTGATCACCTTGCGGCGCACCAGCGGGGCGAATGCGGGCCCGATGCTGATTTCCATCATCACCTGGTAGTGCGAGCCCGAGCGCAGCCACTCGACCTGCGCCTGGCCGTCCACCGGACCCCGGTAATTGCCCGTGACGCGGTAGCTCAGCCGGGTCGATGGTGGCCAGTCGAACCCGGCCGATGCGGCCGAGGCGGCCGCATCCGGCGGAGCCGCTGCGGTGGCCGGCGGGGCTGAAGCAGCGGGCTCGGGCATGGGGGTGACCGGCAGCGGCACGGGTGCCGGCTCACGCGGCGGCGGCAGCTCGGCCTGATCCACTTGCGCCACGGCCGTGGGTGGCTCTGCCAGCGCGGGGGCCGAAGCTGCCGGCTCGGGCCATGCAGCCACCCGGCGGGGCCGTGGAAGCGGGGGGCTGGGAGCGGCCGGTGCGGCAGGCGGTGCCGAGGGCTGCAGGATGCGTTCGAAGCGGATGTCCAGGCGCCGGGGCGGGCTGTCGGCCGCACCTTCGCCCAGGCGGGCCGGCAGGAAACCGCTGGCCAGCCACAAGTGCACCAGCAGCACCACGGCGGCCAGCGCGGCAAGCCGCCCGCGGTGCCTGGGCCCGGCCAAGGCAGGCTCGGTCAGCTGCCGGCCGCGCCGAGGAAGCAGCACAGCGCCGCCACGGCGCTCAGGCGGAAGCGCAGCGTGAGCCAGTGGCCCACGCCCTGGGTGGGGTAGATGCGCCGGTCGACCGCATAGCAGGCTGCCAGCATGGCCCCGTGCACCACCAGCCCGGCCGCGGCCGGCATGAGCACCGCCAGCCAGGCCACGAGCGAGGGCACGACACCCCACACCAGCAGGGCGCGCGGCGGCTCGGGCAGGCGGAAGGCCAGGCCCCAGTGGATGCCGCCCAGGAAGCTCACGATCACGGCCGCGTAGGCCGAGAGCGCCGCCGTGACGTAGGGGTGGGCGTCTTCGCGGACCAGCCACACCAGTGCGGCACCCAGGGCGAAAGGCAAGAGCCCGGCGTAGCCCAGGCGGAAGGCCCAGGAGGGCGGCAGCGGGGGCTGCCGGTGCTGAGGATCGAAGGCGGCGGCGGTGGTCACGGTACGGTGGCCGATCGGGTTTCGGACAGCGCTGGGGCCGGGTTCAAGGCTTGGCCGCGCCATCCTTCTTCGGGGCCGCCGAAGCCACCAGCAACTTCTCGACCGCGTCCAGCGGGAGCGCGCCCGGCTTGTGCGTGCCATCGACGAAGTACACCGACGGCGTGCCGTTGATGCGGTGGGCGCGCGAGAAGTCCAGGTTGCGGTCGAGCGCGGCCGTGTCGCAATTGCCCATCGTCTTGGCGGGCACCTTGCCGTCGAGCATCCACGAGCGCCAGATGGCGGTGGGCTCCTTGCCGCACCAGATGTCGCGCGACTTGGTGACCGAGTCCGGCCCGAGGATGGGGATCAGGAAGGTGTAGATCGTCACGTCCTTCAACTGGACCAGGTCCTTCTCGAAGCGCTTGCAATAGCCGCAGTTCGGATCCACGAACACCGCCATCTTGCGGCTGCCGTTGCCCTGCTTCATCACCATCGCGTCCTTCACGGGCAGCTTGTCGAAGTCGACGGCGGTGAGCTTGTCGACGCGCTGCTCGGTCAGGTCGGTGCGGGTCTTGGTCTCCAGCAGGTTGCCGTTGATCACGTACTCGCCCTTGTCGTCGCTGTAGAGGATCTCGGTGCCGCCGTAGCGCACCTCCCAGAGCCCGGGAATGGCGGTGCGCGTGACCTCGTCGATCTTGGGCAGCTTGGGCAGCCGCTCGGCCAGGTTCTTGCGGATCTCGGCCTCCTGCGCGAACAGGCTGACGGAGGTGAGCAGGGCCAGGGCGGCCAGCAGCGGGCGGGGTGTGAGTGTCATGGGAGCGTCCGTTCGGTGTTCGGAAAAGGGGGGTTGGGCTCAGCCCAAGGCTCGCTGCACCAGCATGCGCTTGAGCGGCGACAGGCGATTGACCAGCGTCAGGCCGCGGTTGCGGACTTCCCTGGCGATCGGGGAGGAACTGGCGAACAACTGCAGCAGGCCGTCGGTGACCTGGGCCATGGCCCGGGTGGGACCGCGGCGGGCGCGGGCATAGCGGGCGAGCAGGCGGGGGTCGCCCAGCGACCGCCAGGGCTCATCGGCCTGGCGCCGGGCCAGCACCTCGGCCAGGGTGGCGACGTCGGCCAGACCCAGGTTCAGGCCCTGGCCAGCCAAGGGGTGGACCAGGTGCGCGGCATCGCCCACCAGCACCCAGCCGGGGCCGCACAGTGCGTCGGCCTCGGCCAGGGCCAGCGGCCATTGGGCGCGCGGGCTGCACAGCCTCAGGGCGCCCGCCGCCCCGCCCGTGGCGTCCATCAAGCGGGCGGTGAAATCGGCTTCCGGCAGGGCCATGAGCTCATCGGCCAGGGCGTCGGGCACCGACCACACCAGGCCCAGGCCGTGGCCGGTGCGGCCTTCGAAGGCCGGGCGGTCCAGCGGCAGCAGCGCCAGCACGTCGGGGCTGCGGAACCACTGGCGGGCCAGGCCGGCATGCGGCTGCGGGCTGACCAGCCGCGCCGCGATGCCCCGCTGCCCGTAGGCCTGCCGCGGCATGCGCACGCCCAGCCGCGTGCGCTCGGCAGAGTCGCGCCCTTCGGCCAGCACCTGCAAGGCCGCTGGCACGGGGGCGTCCACCACGCTCAGGTGAGGCGCAAAGCGGGCCGCGGCACGCAGGGCGCGCTCGAGTTCGGCGGCGTCCACGATCCAGGCCAGTTCGCTGGAAGCCTGCGACCAGGCCGAGAAATCCAGCGCCGAGCCGGGGGCGTCGCCCTCGACGTGCATCTCGTGCACGGCGGTGCGGGCGTCGGCGGGGATCGCGTCCCATACCTTCAGCGCGACGAGCAGGCGCACCGAGGCCGGATTCAGGGCGTAGGCCCGCACATCGTCCTGGGCGGGCTCGGTGAGCCTGCCCAGCAACGCCACCTGCAGTCCCTGCCGCGACAGGGCCAGGGCAGCGGCCAGGCCGACCGCGCCGTTGCCCCGGACCAGGACGTCGTGGGCTGTCTGGATCGATGCTTGCATGATGGGCTTGATTGTAGGGAGGGCCCCCGCGGCACAATCGATATTCCGGATAGACCCCAGGATGGCCCCGTGAGCGACTTCTCGGACGACCTCGATTGCACGCTCTCGGCGCTGTTCGTGCATCCGCTGAAGTCGGTAGGCGGCGTGGCCGTGAACGACGCCCTGCTGGTGGAAACAGGGCTGGAATTCGACCGCGCCTGGATGGTGGTGGACGCGCACGGCGAGATGCTCACCCAGCGCGAACTGCCCCGCATGGCGCTGGTGCGTCCCACCCTGCGCAGCGAAGACATGGTGCTGCGCGCGCCCGGCATGCTGTCGCTGCACCTGCGGCTGGACACCGTGGAAGCCCCCACCCGCGCGAAGGTCTGGGGGGACATCGTGAAGGCCTACGACATGGGCCCGCTGGCCGCCCAGTGGTTCACCGATTTCCTCGGCCGGCCGGCCCGCCTGGTGCGCTTCGACCCCGACCAGGAGCGGCTGTCCGACACCGCCTGGGCCGGCACCGTGAAGGCCGAGAACGCCTTTGCCGACGGTTTTCCGCTGCTGGTGGCCAACCTGGCCTCGCTGGACGACCTGAACGGCCGTCTGGCCGCGCAGGGCCTGAAACCGGTGGGCATGGAGCGCTTCCGGCCCAACCTCGTGCTCAGCGGCCTGCAGCCCTTCGACGAAGACCACATCGACGAGCTGGAAATCAGCACCGCTGAAGGCCCGGTCACGCTGCGCCTGGTCAAGCCCTGCGCCCGCTGCAGCATCCCCAACGTCGACCCGCTGACCGCCGAGACCTCGGATCAGCCCGGCGACACCCTGGCCGGCTACCGGGC
>CAIJPE010000114.1 GCA_903822435.1 uncultured beta proteobacterium
AGCCGTGCTGGCCCGTGTGGCGGCGCACCGCATGAGCGCGGAAGAACTCTGGGGCTGCACGCTGGTGACCACCGTGGAGCCCTGCGCCATGTGCGCGGCCACGCAGTATTGGGCGCACATCGGCGGGCTGGTGTATGGCTTGAGCGAGCGGCGGCTGCTGGAACTCACGGGCAACCACGCCGAGAACCCGACGCTGGATCTGCCGTGCCGTGCGGTGTTCGAGGCCGGGCAGAAGGCCATGAGTGTGGTGGGCCCG
Source organism: uncultured beta proteobacterium (assembly GCA_903822435.1). Lineage (GTDB taxonomy): Bacteria > Pseudomonadota > Gammaproteobacteria > Burkholderiales > Burkholderiaceae_C > Rubrivivax. Next base: position 257 of record CAIJPE010000114.1, read on the forward strand.
GTGGCGGAGGTGGAGGAAGAGATTGCGGCGTTGCACCGAGGGTTCTGGTGATGCAGGGTTGCAGATCCGATCAGGAGGGGCTTGGCTTTGACCGTCACCAGCCGGTCCGGTCGGGACTTGCATCAGTGCGTGCCCGATCCCACCCCCGAACGGGCTGCCCTGATGACTGCCAGCGCTCGGGTTCACGGCCTGCGTGGGGCCGCACGCAGCGTCCGCCATCTGGAACCCATTGGGGGCTGACGTGTTGAAGCCATGGCGGTGATGCCAAAGGCCCGAGCGTGACCGCCTCCGGCTGGCGCGGCCACCTCCAGCTGCACTACACCCAGCGCAACGGCCGCACCGTGGGCGTGGACCGCCACGAAGGTCCGCTGCGCGTGCTGCAGCCGCTGTACCCCGAGGGCCCGGGCATCTGCCACCATGTGCTGGTGCACCCGCCGGGCGGGGTGGTGGGGGGTGATGAACTGCACGTGGACGTCCATGTGGGCTCCGGCGCACACGCCTTGATCACCACCCCTGGCGCGACACGCTTTTATCGCAGTGACGGTCCCACGGCCCTGCAGCGCAGCCACCTGACCCTGGAGGCCGGTGCGCGGGTGGAGTGGCTGCCGATGGAAGCCATCGCCCACCCGGGCTGCGCCGCCGAGAACCGGCTGCAACTGAGTCTGGCCCCTGGCGCCGAGGCCATGGGCTGGGACGTGCTGGCCCTGGGCCTGCCGGCGGCGGGGCAGCCGTTCAACGCGGGGTGGTATCGGCAGCATCTGGAAGTGCCGGGCGTGTGGCTGGAGCGGGCGCGGATTGCGGCGGATGACGGGCTGCTGCTGCAGTCGCCCGTGGGGTGGGCAGGCCACACCGTGATGGGCACCCTGTGGTGGGCTGCCGGCCAACCGCTGGAGCCGGCCCGGCTCGAGGTGTTGCTCGATGCTGCCCGGGGCCTCATCGCCGCCCACCCCCTGGCGCACACGGCGGCGGCCACTTCGCCGCAGTCGGCGGTGCTGGTCGTGCGGGTGCTGGCAGCCAAGGTCGAGCCCTTGATGGGGCTGCTGGCGCAGGTGCGGGGAGCCTGGCGGCAGGCCGGGTGGGGCCTGGCGGCGGAACCGCCGCGGATCTGGCGGACTTGAACGAACGCTGCTGGCCGCGGCCAGCGGTTAGGGAACCGGCGCGGGGTGCCCACCTCCGATGACGAATTCAAGCGATGCGAATGACGGTGTCTCATCACCATCATCAGACCGTCTTGGAACGGCCATACGCTTTCAGGTTCGCCCCAGCGCGGGCGGACCGCGAGCAAACAGACCCGATGAACTTCATTCAGATCGTTGCCGTCCTGGCGGCATCGATTTTCCTGGCCCTCATGGTGGCGTGGACGCACCGGTGGCACGTTCTCTGGACGGGCGATTTCGCCGCCGTTGGGGTGCAGAAGCATCACACGGGCTCGCCGCCGCGGGTGGGCATCGTGCCTATCGGGGCGGGTGTCTCGTCGGGCGTCCTGCTCCTGTTCACGGGCGATCTGTCAAGCCCGGCCAGCGCCGACTGCGCCCAGGCTGCGCGCTACCTGCTGTTGATCCTGGTTGCCAGCCTGCCCGTTGTGGCACTGGGCCTGGCGGAGGACATCACCGAGAGGATCCCGGCCCGGGCCCGCTTGATCGCGGCGGCCGTGTCGGCGGCGGCGGCCATCGTGCTGTTGGGCACGCGGGTCGTGCGGGTGGACGTGCCCGGGCTGGAAGGCCTCGTCACCTACGCCCCGGTGTCCGTGCTCCTCACGCTTTTGGTGGTGTCGGGCCACACCCACGCGATGAACATCGTAGACGGCCTGAACGGCCTGACCGGTGGCATCGCCGTGCTGGGCTTGTCGGCCACGGCCTTTGTGTGCTGGCGGCTGGGCGATGCGGTGCTGGTCGACGTGTGCATCGTGCTGGCGCTGTCGGTGGCGGGCTTCCTCGTTCTCAACTTTCCGCACGGGCGTGTGTTCATGGGCGATGGCGGTGCTTACTTCGAGGGCTTTGCGCTGGTGCAGGTGTGGCTGCTGCTGTTGTCACGGCACCCGGAGGTCAGTCCCTGGTACGTGGTGGCCGTGGCTTTTCATCCGACGATGGAGACGGTGTTCAGCATCTATCGCCGTAAGCTGCAGCGTGCGCGCCTGGGTGGCGTGATGTCGGCTGACCGGCTGCATCTGCACAGCCTGCTGTACCACAGGAGGGCGCTGCCCTTTGCGCGGCGGCGCCCGGGCTGCCGGGCTGGGCGCCCAACGCCATGTCCGCGGTGGCGGTGGCGGGCTTCGCAGCGGTGCCAATGGCGGCGGCCATGGTGGCGCCTTCCGATGCCGTTTGGTGCTTCGGGCTGGTTTGCGCGGCAGCAGCGATGTATGTCTGTTGGTTCAGGCTGCTGGTGATGAAGCCGCTGCGGGTGTGGACGCGGTCGCGAAACCCCGCGTGGTCGGTGGAAGGCGCCGCGCCGCCGGCGGTGCAGGAAGTTCCGCGTGCTTGACTCGCGACCCGTGGCTTTCAGTCGTC
>CAIJPE010000115.1 GCA_903822435.1 uncultured beta proteobacterium
CCTGGCCCAGTGCGTAGGAGTCGCGCACGAACTGGTTGGGCACCAGGGGGTCGCTGAAGAAGGCGGCGGTCGGATCGTCCTTGCGACGGTCCCCCACCACCAGGTCGGCGCTCCAGCCATCCCGGGCAGCCCTGAGGAAGGCTTGCGAGAGCGTCTCGCGGTCCAGGCCTGCGGCCAGGCCGGAAGTCCCCGACGCCCCGAAGTCGTAAGTGCGATCGGCGCCGCGGGCCCGCAGGCTGGACGCGGACATGAGCAGGTCCAGGCCACTGTCGAGCCTGCGCCCCCAGCTGGCACGGCCTTCCGCAAGGCCCTGCGCAGGCTGCGTGGTGGCGCTCAGCTCGGTGCCACCCAGGTCCTCGCCGGCCCGCGTGACCACGTTGACCACGCCCAGCATGGCGTTCTGCCCATAGACCGCGCCACCGGGGCCCGGGATGAACTCGATGCGATCCACCAGGCCCAGATCCAGCGGGAATTCCCGTCCGCCGGGCCCCTGGTCGTAAGTCGGATCGTTGACGCGGTTGCCGTTGATGGTGATGAGCAAGCGCGTGGTGAGGTCGCCCGGCAGGCCGAAGCCACGCGTGCCCAGGTAGGTGTACTGGTGGTCGTAGGTGGTGTGCACGCCCGGCAGGCTGGCCAGCGCATCGGCCAGTGTGCGCCAGCCGAAGGCGCGGATTTCGCGCTGCGTGATCACGCTCACGGCGGCGGCCACTTCGCTCTGCTTCTGCTCGTACTTGGAAGCACCCACCACGGAGAGTTCCATCAGGCTTTCCAGGCTCAGGGCCGTCAGGTCGGGGGCCTGTGCCGCCCATGCCGCGGGGCCGCAAACCCCTGCGACAGCGCACAGCAGCCGCGCCATGGCAGGCCGCCGCGGCCATGGCGCGGCGCGTGCAGGACGACGGCAAGGTCGGTTGATCGCCATTTCGACAGCGGATTGGGAGCGGTTTGCCAGAAGAGGGCTTGCGGCGGGGTGCGCCACGGACGGGATATCGAGCGTTCAGTTCATATCGGCCCCGGCGTGCCGCGCTTGAGTCGGGGACATGCATACTCGTCACGGTGTATCCGGACCAGGAGCCCCCATGGGAACGACCGACACCAGCCACCGCCTGGAGCGCGACTCGTTCGGCGAGATCGCCGTCCCGGGCCATGCGCTGTGGGGCGCGCAGACCGAGCGCTCTCTGCACCACTTCGCCATCTCGATAGAACGCATGCCGCGCGAGCTGCTGCTGGCACTGGCGTTGGTCAAGCGTTGCTGCGCCCAGGTCAACCGCGACCTGGGCGTGCTGGACGCAGCCAAGGCCGAGGCGGTCATGGCCGCGGCCGACGAGGTGCTGACCGGTCGGCACGATGCGCAGTTTCCGCTGTCGGTGTGGCAGACCGGCTCGGGAACCCAGAGCAACATGAACATGAACGAGGTGCTGGCCAACCGGGCGTCACAGCTGCTCGGCGGGGCGGTGGGCGAGGGGCGGCTCGTGCACCCGAACGACGACGTCAACCGCGGGCAGTCGTCCAACGACGTCTTTCCCACGGCCATGAGCGTGGCCGCGGTGCAGGCGCTGGAAGCTCAGGTGCTGCCGGCCCTGGCCACCCTGCGCGAAACACTGGCGGCCAAGGCCGCGGCCTTCGCGGACGTGGTGAAGATCGGCCGCACGCACCTGCAGGATGCGACCCCACTGACCCTGGGGCAGGAGATCTCGGGCTGGGTGGCGCAGCTCGACCACGGCATCCGCCACCTGCGCACCACGCGGCCGCACCTGCGCGAACTGGCCCTGGGCGGCACGGCCGTGGGCACGGGGTTGAATACGCACCCCGAATTCGGTGCCCGCGTGGCCGCCGCGCTGGCGGCCGCCACGGGCCATGCCTTCGAGTCGGCACCCAACAAGTTCGAGGCGCTGGCCGCACACGATGCGATGGTCTTCCTGCACGGTGCGCTGAAGACGGTGGCCGCCTCGCTGATGAAGATCGCCAACGACGTGCGCTGGCTCGCATCGGGCCCGCGCTCGGGGCTGGGCGAGATCACCATCCCCGAGAACGAGCCCGGTAGCTCGATCATGCCGGGCAAGGTCAACCCGACCCAGTGCGAGGCCC
>CAIJPE010000116.1 GCA_903822435.1 uncultured beta proteobacterium
AGCTTCTTGATGACTTCCGGCGGGTAGAAGGTGCCGGCCATCTCCACCGCGTTGGCATACAGCAGTGCCTGCGCGTAGCAGGTGTGCGCCGCCTGAGAGGGCGGCTGGCCGTAGGCGGCACCGAAGGACTTGACGAAGGCCTTGGTGGCTTCGTCGGGGAGTTCCCAGTCCCAGTTGGCCGTGCCGAAGATGCCCTTGATGTTCTCGCCCGCACCCTGCGCCATCAGGTCGGAATACAGCGGCACCACGATCTCGAAGTGCTTGCCGTTGGCCATCTTGTCGCGCAAGCCGAACTGCACGGCCTGCGTCAGCGAGTTGATCATGTCCTTGCCGTAGTGGTTCAGGATCAGCACGTCGGCACCCGAGTTCAGCACCGGGGTGATGTACTGTGAGAAGTCACCGGCACCCAGCGGCGTGCGCACGGCGGCCACCGTCTTCCAGCCCAGCGCCTCGGTCGAGTTCTTCATCGACTCTTCCTGCGTCCAGCCCCAGGTGTAGTCGGCCGTCAGGTGGTAGGCGCGGCGTTCCTTGCCGTATTCCCGGCCCAGCACCGGGCCCAGGGCCTTGCCCGACATGTAGGCGTTGAAGAAGTGACGGAAGGCATAGCGGCGCCGGTCCTTGCCCGTGGTGTCGTTGGAATGGGTCAGGCCGGTCATGAAGAGGATGCCGAGTTCCTGCGCCAGCGCGTTCATCGCCACCGCTTCGCCCGACGACGAGCCGCCGGTCCACATGATGACGCCGTCCTTCTCGACCATGCGCTTGGCCACCGAACGGGCCATGTCGGACTTGGTCTGGGTGTCGCCGGTGACGAATTCGACCTTCTTGCCGAGCACGCCGTTGCCCTTGAGCATCGACGGCTTGAAGGTCTTCATCATGCCGCCGTCGCCTTCCCCGTTGAGGTGCTTGACGGCCAGTTCATAGGCCTTCAACTCGTCAGCGCCTTCGTCGGCATAAGCGCCGGTCAGGGGGATGGTGAAACCGAACTTGACGGTCTTGTTCTTGGACGGGTCGTTGCGGAAATCCGCCGCCCAGGCATTGCGCATGAAGAAAGTGGGTGCCACCAGGCCGGCGCCCGCGGCCCCGATGCCCTTGAGCACCTTGCGTCGATCATCGTGTTGCATGTTGTCTCCTTGGTCAGTCGAGCGACACGTCGGAGCGTCGCGGCAGGTTGCGCTGTCGATTCCAGCGTCAAGCAAGCTTCGCCCGCAGAGATCAAGATCTCAATAAGTAGTTGAAGCGAATGAGGTTTTCTGTAAATATCCTCAGCGTATAGCGACGTCGCTTGTAAATGATTGACACTGCACCGCAGCAAACGGACGCCGTCCCCCATGACCCGCATCCTCGTCGGCACCAAGCTTCGTGACCGCCGCCGTGCCCTGGGGATCACCCAGCGGGCCCTGGCCGAGCGGGTGGGCATCTCGGCGTCCTATCTGAACTTGATCGAAGGCAACCACCGCCGCATCGGCGGTGCGGTGCTGGGGCGGCTGGCCGATGAACTGCAAGCCACCGTGGACGAGTTCGACGGCGCCGCCGAACGCCGGTTGGTGGACGATCTGGTGGAAATCGCCGCCGCCCCCGAAATCGAGCCCTTGCAGGTCCAGGCCGACGGCGCGGCCGACCTGGCCGCCGCCCACCCACGCTGGGCACGTGCGCTGGTGGCCCTGCACCGGGCCTGCCGTGAACGCACGCAGACCGTGGTGGCGCTGTCGGACCGCCTCAACCAGGACCCCTTCCTGGGCGACGCCGTGCACGGCCTGCTGAGCAAAGCCACGGCGGTGCGCTCGGCCTGCGAGATCTTGGCCGGGCCGACGCCGCTGGCGCCCTCCGAGAGCCAGCGCTTCCTGGCCATGATTGGCGATGACAGTCGGGCGCTGGGCGAGGTGGCCAGTGCGCTGGCCCACTTTTTCGACACGGCACGCGCGCCGGCCCGACCGGTGACGCCCATCGAAGAGGTCGACGATTTCATCGCCGACCACGACAACCACTTCCCCCTGCTGGAGCAGGCCGCCCAGCGCGTGAGGCAGGCGGCCGGGCTGGATGGGGCAGGCCGCGACGGCCTGGAGGCCGCACTTGTCGCCTGGCTGCGCAGCACGCACGCCGTGCACGTGCTGAACACCGCCGAGGCCGAGATCGCCACTTTGGGCAAGGACCCGGCAGTCCATTTCGACGTCGCCACCCGCACGCTGCGCCTGGCCGACACCGCGCCCGCAACGTCGCGTCGCTTCGAACTGGCGCGGCTGGCCGGCGAACTGGCCGAGGGCCAGTCCCTCGCCCGGGCCCTGGAGGGCACCGCGCTGCTGGGTTCGGCCGGTGCACGCCGACGGGCGCAGCGCGCGCTGTCGTCGTACCTGGCCGCTGCCATCGTGATGCCTTACGACGCGGTGCACGCCGCCGCCGTGGCCGCGCGCTACGACATCGACCACTTGTGCGCCCGGTACGGCGCCAGCTTCGAGCAGGTCAGCCATCGGCTGGTCACACTCAGGCGCCCCGGCATGCAGGGCATCCGTTTCGGCTTCCTGCGTGTGGACCCGGCCGGTCATCTCAGCAAGGGCCAGTCCCTGCCCGGCCTGCCGCTGCCGCGCTATGGCAACGCATGCGCCTTGTGGGCGGTCTACAAAGCCTTCCAGACACCGGGCCAGCTGGAACGACAGCTGGCGGAATTCCCCAGCGGCAGTCGCTATCTGTTTCTGGCGCGCGCGGTCGAGAAGCCGCGCTCGCGCTTCCTGGCGCCACGCCGCTTCGTGTCCGTCATGCTGGCCTGCGACGTGCTGCAGGCCGACCCCCTGGTGTATGCCGACGGGCTCGATCTGTCGTCGCAGGCGCCCGCGGTGCCGGTCGGAACGACCTGCCGCACCTGCGTGCGCAGCCGCTGCGACTGGCGCCAGGAAGACCCGATCCTCGACGCCGACCGGCGTTGACCCCGTCCGCCCCGGGAACACTCCGGATGGCAGGATGCGGGCGCGACGCTACGCTGGGGCTCTGGTCGCGTTGCCGACCCGGCCCCAGCCCTGGAGGCACCCTGAGCGTGCGCGTACTGATCGTCGAGGACGAACCGAACATTGCAGAGGCCCTGCGCTTCGTGCTCGGACGCGAGGGCTTCGAAGCCACCTGCGTCGCCGACGGTCAGGCAGCGCTGCGCCAGCTGCGTGCCGCACCCCCTGACCTGCTGGTGCTGGACGTGATGTTGCCCGGCCTGAACGGTTTCGAGGTGCTGAAGGCCTTGCGCGCCGACGACGCGCTGCGCGGCATGCCAGTGGCCGTGCTGACCGCCAAGACGCAGGCGGCCGATCGACAGCGCGCCCTCGACCTGGGTGCCCAGGTCTGCATTGCCAAGCCGTTTTCCAACGCCGACCTCGTCGAGCAATTGCGACGGCTGCTGCCGCCGCGCTGAACCGCTGACCCGCCATGACCCGGCCGGCCACGCCCCGTGACGCGCGTCTGCGCGACCTTGCCGTGCTGCTGACCTGCCTGGGCGTGTTGCTGCTGATGCCACCCTTCATCGGGCTGGTCTCGCCGAGGCGCAGCGTGCTGGGCCTGCCCTTGCAGGCCCTGTACCTGTTCGGCGTGTGGGCCGGTCTGATCGTCGGCGCGGCCATCCTGGCGCGCCGGCTCGACACGGCGCCGCCGCCTGACGCCTGATGCTGGCGGCCCCGCTCGTCATCGCGACCGCGCTGGCCTATGTCGCGTTCCTGTTCGCGGTGGCCTATCTGGGCGACCGGCGTGCGCGGGAGGGCCGTCAGGGCTGGCTGTCGTCGCCCGTGGTCTACACCTTGTCGATCTCGGTCTACTGCACGTCCTGGACCTTCTACGGCATGGTCGGCACGGCGGCCAGAAGCGGGCTGGAGTTCGCGGCCATCTACGTCGGCCCGGTGCTGGTGTTCGTGGGATGGTGGTTTCTGTTGCGCAAGCTGGTGCGCATCGGCCGCATCCACCGCATCACCTCCATTGCCGACATGATTTCCTCGCGCTATGGCAAGAGCTCAGCCCTGGCGGCGCTGGTGACGCTGATCGTCGTGGCTGCCTGCACCCCCTACATCGCCCTGCAGCTCAAGGCCCTGACGACCAGCTTCCAGGTCATCAGCGGCGACAGCGCGATGGCGCATTCGGGCTTCTACGACGCCGAGAAGGGCGCGCCCATCGCCTTCTGGGTCGCCGCCGGCATGGCGGTCTTCACCATCCTGTTCGGCACGCGCAACATCGATGCCAATGAACGCCACCACGGCGTGGTGGCGGCCATCGCCGTCGAGGCCGTCGTCAAGCTGCTGGCGCTGCTGGGCGTCGGCCTGCTGGTGGTGTTCGGCATCGGCGACGGCCCGGCAGCCATCTTCGCCCGCATGCCGCCCGAGCTGCTGAAGGTCGAGCAGGTCACCGGCACACGCTGGGTCACCTTGTGCCTGCTGTCGGCTGCCGCCATCGTCTGCCTGCCCCGACAGTTCCAGGTCACGGTCGTCGAGATGACCGACGAACGCCACCTGCGCACTGCATCGTGGCTGTTCCCGCTCTACCTCTTCCTGATCACCCTGTTCGTGCTGCCGATCGCCATTGCCGGGCTGAGCTATCTGCCGCCAGGCGCCAACCCCGACATGTACATGCTGACGCTGCCGATGTGGGCGCAGCACCCCGAAATCGCCTTGCTGACCTTCCTGGGCGGCTTTTCGGCGGCCACCTCGATGGTCATCGTCGCCTCGATCGCGCTGTCGACGATGGTCTCCAACCACGTCATCCTGCCCATCGCGCTGCGCCTGCCCTGGGTGTTGCGCAGTGCCAGTGGGGATGTGCGCC
>CAIJPE010000117.1 GCA_903822435.1 uncultured beta proteobacterium
CCTGGCCCAGCTCCACCAGCTGCGGGGCCGGGTGGGCCGCGGGGCCACGGCCAGCGTGTGCGTGCTGCTGTACACCGGGCCCCTGTCGCAGACGGCCAAGTCGCGCCTGAAGGCCATGGCCGAGACGGCCGATGGCTTCGAGATCGCGCGGCGCGACCTGGACATCCGCGGGCCGGGTGAATTCATGGGGGCGCGGCAGAGCGGCGATGCGCTGCTGCGCTTTGCCGACCTGGCCACCGACGGCCCCCTGCTGGAGCTGGCCCGCGCCTGGGCGCCACGGCTGTGGAGCGAGCATCCGCAGGCCGCCGCCCGCCACGTGGACCGCTGGCTGGGCGCGAAGGCCGATTACCTCAAGGCCTGAGGAGCCGTGTGCGGGCGATCAGAAGCCGGGCGCGGGCAAGACGGGCCGCAGCGGCATGTCGTCCCAGACGCAGCGCAGCCGCTGAAGCTCGCGCAGCACCTCGGCCGGCAAGGAGGCCACGGCCAGCAGGCTCACCTCGACGCCGGCGCGGAGTTCGAACGACGAAATCAGATAGCCCGGGGACCCTTCGCCCGCAGCCGCGGGCGCTCGAACCGGCACATCTGAAGCCTGGGTCGTCGACATCCTGCTACCCCCTGTCATCGTCGTTTGAATTGAACCTGCGGCGACAGCATCCGCAACGATGCTGGAGTCGGGGTCCGGGGGGCCACCCCCTGTTTGCGGGGGTAGACACCGGGTTTCGAGCATCCCCAGCCTTTGCTCACAATCACCCCATGACCCTGACCGAGCTCAAATACATCGTCGCCGTGGCCCGCGAGCGGCATTTCGGCCGGGCCGCCGAGGCCTGCTTCGTCTCCCAGCCCACCTTGTCGGTGGCCATCAAGAAGCTGGAGGAAGAGCTCGACGTCAAGCTCTTCGAGCGCGGCGCCAGCGAGGTCAGCGTCACCCCGCTGGGCGAACAGATCGTGCGCCAGGCCCAGCAGGTGATCGAGCAGGCCGCGGCCATCAAGGAGATCGCCAAGCGCGGCAAGGACCCGGTCTCGGGCCCGCTGCGGCTGGGCATCATCTACACCATCGGCCCTTACCTGCTGCCCGACCTCGTGCGGCAGGCCATCGACCGGGTGCCGCAGATGCCGCTGATGCTGCAGGAGAACTTCACGGCCAAGCTGCTGGAGATGCTGCGCATGGGCGAGCTCGACTGCGCCATCATGGCCGAGCCCTTTCCGGACACCGGCCTGGCCATCGCCCCGCTGTACGACGAGCCATTCCTGGCCGCGGTGCCCACCGGACATGCCCTGGCCCGGCGCAAGACCATCACGGCCGAGGAGCTCAAGCAGGAAACCATGCTGCTGCTGGGCACGGGGCACTGCTTCCGCGACCACGTGCTCGAGGTCTGCCCCGAGTACGCCCGCTTCGCCAGCGACGCCGAGGGCATTCGCAAGAGCTTCGAGGGGTCTTCGCTGGAGACCATCAAGTACATGGTGGCCTCGGGCATGGGCGTGACCGTGGTGCCCCAGTTGAGCGTGCCCAAGGACGTGCAGCCGCATATCCGCTACGTCAGGTTCAGCGATCCGGTTCCCACGCGGCGCGTGGTGCTGGCCTGGCGCCGCACCTTCCCGCGCTACGAGGCGATTGCCGCCCTGCGCAACTGCATCTACGCCTGCCCGCTGCCCGGCGTGGCGCGCTTGACCGACTTCCCGGTGGACGCCCCGCTATCGCCGCCATAGGCCCGCCGGCTATCCCGGCTTTCGAGGCAATTGCGTTGACCGGGGGTGGGTCGGTTCCTACAGTGGACTTGTTCGATTCTTTTCCACTGCCAGGAGCCCGACATGAACCAGCCCCCCTCCAAGGATGAAGCCGCCGCCGTGGCAGGCTGCCCTTTCGCCGCCGGCGCCCGCAAGAACACCACCGCGGGTGCTGCCCCGAAGAACGCCGACTGGTGGCCCAACCAGTTGAACCTGAAAATCCTCCACCAGCATTCGGCCAAGTCCAACCCCATGGGCGAGGACTTCGACTACGCGAAGGCCTTCCAGAGCCTGGACCTGCACGCCGTGGTCGAGGACCTGCGCGCCCTGATGACCGACTCCCAGGACTGGTGGCCGGCCGACTACGGCCACTACGGCCCGTTCTTCATCCGCATGGCCTGGCACGCGGCCGGCACCTACCGCATCGCCGACGGCCGCGGTGGTGCGGGCTCGGGTTCTCAGCGCTTCGCGCCGCTGAACAGCTGGCCCGACAACGGCAACCTGGACAAGGCGCGACGCCTGCTGTGGCCGATCAAGCAGAAGGTCGGCCGAAACCTCTCGTGGGCCGATCTGATCGTGCTCACCGGCAACGTCGCCTTGGACTCCATGGGCTTCAAGACCTTCGGCTTTGCCGGGGGGCGGCCTGACATCTGGGAGCCGGAAGAGGACATCGACTGGGGCCCCGAGAGCCAGTGGCTGGGCGACCAGCGCTACCGCGACGACCGCCAGCTGGACAACCCGCTGGCCGCCGTGCAGATGGGCCTGATCTACGTGAATCCGGAAGGCCCCAATGGCAAGCCCGACCCGCTCGGCTCGGCGCGCGACGTCCGCGAGACCTTCGCGCGCATGGCCATGGACGACGAAGAGACCGTGGCGCTGACCGCCGGCGGGCACACCTTCGGCAAGACCCACGGCGCGGCCGATCCCGGTACCCACGTGGGCCCCGAACCGGAAGGCGCACCCTTGGAGGAGCAGGGGCTGGGCTGGAAGAACACCTTCGGCACGGGCAAGGGTGCCGACACCATCACCAGCGGCCTGGAAGGTGCCTGGACGCCCGACCCCATCCGCTGGGACAACGGCTACTTCGAGACCCTCTTCGGGCATGAATGGGAACTCACCAGAAGCCCGGCCGGTGCGCACCAGTGGAAGCCCGTGGGCGACGCCGGCGCGGGCACGGTGCCCGATGCGCACGACCCGTCCAAGCGCCACCAGCCGATGATGTCCACGGCCGACATGGCCATGCGAATGGACCCGGCCTACGCGAAGATCTCGCGCCGCTTCATGCAGAACCCGGCCGAATTCGCCGACGCCTTCGCACGCGCCTGGTTCAAGCTGACGCACCGCGACATGGGCCCGCGTGCGCGCTACCTCGGGCCGCTGGTGCCGCAGGAAGCGCTGATCTGGCAAGACCCCGTACCCGCGGTGGACCATCCGCTGGTCGACGCCCAGGACATCGCCGGGCTCAAGGCGCAGGTGCTGGCCAGTGGCCTGAGCACCGCACAGCTGGTGACCATGGCCTGGGCCTCGGCCTCGACCTTCCGCGGCAGCGACAAGCGCGGCGGCGCCAACGGGGCGCGCATCCGCCTGGCGCCGCAGAAGGACTGGGCCGTCAACGAGCCGGCCGAGTTGGCCCGCGTGCTGCAGGTGCTCGAGGGCGTGCAGCAGGCCTTCAACGCGAAGGCGCTCGGCGGCAAGAAGATCTCGCTGGCCGACCTGATCGTGCTGGGCGGCTGCGCCGCGGTCGAGGCGGCCGCGCAGCAGGCCGGCACGCCGGTGCAGGTGCCCTTCACGCCGGGCCGCACCGACGCGACGCAGGCGCAGACCGACGTCCATTCCTTCGGCCCTCTGGAGCCGGTCTCCGATGGCTTCCGCAACCACCTGGCCCGCGGCCAGGAAGGCAATGCGGCCGAGCTGCTGGTGGACCGCGCGAACCTGCTCACGCTCACCGCCCCCGAGATGACGGTGCTCATCGGCGGCTTGCGCGCCCTGAACGCCAACGTCGGCGCCGCGCCCCACGGGGTCTTCACCGCCCGGCCGGGCCAGCTGACCAACGATTTCTTCGTCCACCTGCTCGACATGGGAACCACCTGGCAGAAGACCACCAACCCCGGCGTGCTGGAAGGGCGCAGCCGCGCCACCGGTGAGCTCAGGTGGACCGGCACCGTGGTCGACCTGGTCTTCGGCTCGAATTCGCAGCTGCGGGCCCTGGCCGAGGTGTACGCCTGCAGCGATTCGCAGCCGAAGTTCGTGGCCGACTTCGTGGCGGCCTGGAACAAGGTGATGAACCTGGACCGCTTCGACCTGGCGTGACGCCGCTGCGCGAGCCGCCGCTGTTCTCGCTACAGTGGCGGCCCAATCGCACCTTCCCTTTCAGACAGACAGACCGAGGAGCCTGCATGGCCAGACAGAAACCCAACCTCGCCCAGCCCGGGGCTGGCACGCCCATCAACATCGGCATCAGCGACAAGCACCGCGCCGCCATCGCCGGCGGACTGTCGCAATTGCTGGCCGACACCTACACGCTCTACCTCACCACGCACAACTTCCACTGGAACGTGACGGGGCCGATGTTCAACACCCTGCACACCATGTTCATGACGCAGTACACCGAGCTGTGGACGGCGGTGGACCCGATTGCCGAGCGCATCCGCAGCCTGGGCCACCCGGCCCCCGGCAGCTACGCGCAGTTCGGCGCCCTGGCCTCGATCAAGGACGCCCCCGTCACCCCGCCCCGGGCGATGGACATGGTGAAGATCCTGGTCGAAGGGCACGAGGCCGTGGCCCGCACCGCGCGCGGCATCTTCCCGGTGGCCGACAAGGCCGGCGACGAGCCCACGGCCGACCTGCTGACCCAGCGCCTGACGGTGCACGAGCAGACGGCCTGGATGCTGCGCTCGCTGCTGGAGGTCTGAGGCGCCCTACAGGTCGTCCACCGTCTTGGGCCAGCTGGCCTTGAGCAGCCGGCTCAGGGCGCGGTCGGCCAGCAGCTTGCCGCCGGTCTGGCAGCGGGCGCAGTAGTTGGCCTCGTTTCTGGCGTAGACGATGCGCTGCACCGGCGTGCCGCACACCGGGCAGAGCTGGCCGTAGCGGCCGTGCACCGCCATCTCGGGGTGGAAAGCCGTGACCTTCTCCGGCCAGCCGGGCGATTGGGCGCGCAGCCGCTCGGTCCATTCGGACAGCACGGCCACCGCCGCGGCACGCAGGCGCTGCACCGCTTCGTCCGGCAGCGCGCGCGTCAGCGCCAGCGGCGACAGCCGGGCCCGGTGCAGGATTTCATCGGAATAGGCGTTGCCGATGCCGCTGAACAGGTGCGGGTCGGTCAGGGCGCGCTTCAAGGTGTGGTTCTCGGACTGAAGGCGGGCCTGGAAGGCGGCCACATCGGCAGCCAGCACGTCGATGCCGCCCGGGTCCATGGCGGCCAGGGCCGCGCGGTCGGCCAGCACATGCAGCGAGGCGCGCCGCGTGGTGCCGGCTTCCGTCAGCACCAGCTGCCCGCTGTCGAAGGCGAAGCTGGCCAGCGCCAGCTTGCCCGGCAGCTTCGC
>CAIJPE010000118.1 GCA_903822435.1 uncultured beta proteobacterium
AGACATGCCCGCCGGCACGCTGACGTGACGGGTGTTCATGGCGAATCTTCCCGAAGATTTGCCATTGTCGGGCGCCGACGATTCGCGCAGCGTCAGCCGCCGCAGGCCGTTCACCATGCCCACGTTGATCGACGCGGAGTCGCGCCTGTGGGGATCGGTGCGCTTCGACTGGCTGCAATGCTTGAACTCGTTTCATCAGCAGCAAATCCCTGAGCGCAAGAATTGCACCCGCGGCGACTGCTGTGCCGGTACAAGCCGGTCTCAACGGTGTTCGCAACGGTCGAATTGGCTACGCCGGCCGCCCGCCAATGCCGGCATTGAACCTGCCAAGAAATGCCCTGGTGGCGTCGTGTTGCGGTTGGTCGATGACCCGTCGAGGAGGACCGGACTCAAGGACGACACCGTCTCGCATGAAGATGACCTCATCGGCCACATCGCGCGCAAATCCGATCTCGTGCGTCACGAGCACCATCGTCATGCCTTCTGTGGTCAGTGCCTTGATGACTTCGAGCACCTCACCAACAAGCTCCGGGTCGAGTGCCGATGTCGCCTCGTCGAAGAGCATCACGCTGGGTCGCATCGCCAGCGCACGAGCAATGGCCACGCGCTGCTTCTGGCCGCCAGACAACTGCTCCGGGTAGACATTGGCGCGCTCTAGCAAGCCGACCTTCTCGAGCAAGGTCCGCGCCTCGGCCTCGGCGCGTGCCCGCGGCATGCCCAGCACCGTGAGCGGCCCTTCCATCACGTTCTGCAGCGCAGTCATGTGAGAGAAGAGGTTGAACTGCTGGAAGACCATGCCGGTTGTCGCCCTGAAGCGCGCCAGCGCGCGATCCCCGGGTAGGGTCGTGCGGCGACCGTCGAACTCGATGCTTTGATCGCCGACGGCGATGCGCCCGGCATCGGGGATCGTCAGCAGGTTGATGCACCGGAGCAGGGTCGACTTTCCCGATCCGGAAGGACCGATCAGGGCCAGAACATGTCCCCGTTGCACCTGCAGCGAGACCCCTTTCAGAACTGCGTGTTCGCCGAAGGACTTTCTCAGGCCGGTGACCTCGATCAATGGCTCCGCCATGTCAGGCTTCCGTGCCGGCGCCGCCGTACTCGAGCCTTCGCGCCCAGAGCGTCACCGGCAGCAGCACCGCGAAGTAGGCGACTGCGATGAAGGTGTACAACTCCAGGGGCCGATAGGTCTCGTGCGCGACCACCTGGCCTTGGTACAGCAGGTCGGGTACGGCCAGCACCGAGAGCAGCGACGTGTTCTTGAGTTGCATGATGGATTGACTCATCAACGGGGGGACCATGCGCCTGAGTGCCTGAGGCAACACGATCCGCCGCAACACCTGGTGGCTGCGCATGCCGAGCGCGCGTGCTGCTTCGATTTGCCCGGCGTCCGTGGAAATGATTCCACCTCGAACAATTTCGGAGTAGAACGCGCCGCCATACAGTGACAGGCACAGCGTGGCTGCCACCACGGCGGTGATCTGCACGCCGGTCAGGACCGGCAGCGCGTAGTAGAACCACACCAGTTGCACCAGGACGGGTGTGCAACGGAAGACCTCCACGTAGGCGCGAAGGGGGCCCCTGATGAAGCCATGCTTCGACAGCCGCCCGATGCCGCTGACGACCCCGATGAGCAGGCCGAGCACCACGCAGATCACGGTGAACAGCAATGTGTAGCCGAGCCCGGCGATCAACAGTGCGCGATAGGTCCAAAGAATGCCGAAGTCCCAGTGGTACACGCGTGCTCCTTCAAGCCGGGATCACTCCAGCACCGCGTGTCAGAAACTCGTGCCAGCCGGAATCTGTTCCGGCCGCACGCCGGAGAGTTTTTGCAGGTTGGCGAGTACGACATCCTTCACCTTGCCGCCGGCCCGCGTTTGCGCGATCCACTTGTTCACGTATTCCACCCAAGCTCGGTCTGTCTCCTTGCGGAAACCCAGATTGGTCGTCGTTGCCTGAACCGGGGAAGGCAGAACCACATGGCCGATGGCCGGGTTCTTGCTGACCACGGTCAGCGCGAGAACCGTGACCAGCACCTGGGCATCGGCGCGCCCGGTCTGCACGGCAAGGCTGGCGTCGGCCGACTTCTCGAGCCGGATGATCTGGGCCTTGGGGCAGGTCTTGGTGATCATCTGGTCGTGCGAAGAGCCGATGTCGACCGCGATCTTGACGTTGGGGTTGTCCAGTTCCGCCCAGGTAGCGGGCGTGAAGTCCTTGCGCGCCAGGAGCACGAAGGCATTGTTGAAGAGCGGGTCGGAGAAGTCGACCACCAGCGCGCGCGCCGGCGTCGGGTTCAGGCCGAAGAAGACATCCAGTTTGTTCGACTGCAGGTCAAGCACCGCGTTGCCCCAGGTCGTCTCGGTGATGTCGAGCTTGGCGTTGAGGCTGCCCGCCAGACCCTTCGCGAAGTCGATCATGAAACCCTGCCACTCGCCACTGACCAGGTCCTTGTGATAGTAAGGTGCAGCACCCGCCACGGCGCCGATGCGCAGGGTCTTCGTGCGATTGATGCGCGCCCAAGTGCTCTCCCCACTGTCGGCCTGCCCGAAGGAGGGCTCCAGGACGAGGGTGGTGATACCGGCGGTGGCGACGTTGGCGATGAACTGGCGGCGGTTGGCCATGGAGTGTCTCCTTGAAGGACGAAGGTGCTGAATGAGGGAAGTGGCGCTGCGCTACAGAGACAGACCGCCGTCGACGTGGATGACCTGGCCGGTGATGTAGCTGGCGTCGGGGCTCAGCAGGAATGCGATGGCGGCGGCGATATCGTCCGGCGTCGCCAGTCGCTTCATCGGAATCTGTGCCGCCGCCAGGGCCCACTGAGCCTCGCTGAGCGCGCTGGAGCCGGCGTGATCCTTGCGCACGTAGCCGGGGGCGATCGCGTTGACGGTCACTCCGCTGGTGGCCACTTCGGCCGCCGCAGACTTGACCAGGGCCTCGACGCCCGCCTTGGCAGCGGCGCTCGCAGCGAAGCTGGACGAGCCCGTGGTGAATCGATGAGCGACGAACGAACTGATCGCAACGAATCGGCCGCGGCCGCCATCCTCTGCGCTAGCCTTCAGCAGGCCCAGGCTCTTGCGCATCAGGTGGGCCAGCGACACCACCATCACGCCAAGGGAGCGCTCGACCCCAGCGTCATCGAGCTGCCCCAGAGAGCGCCGGTCGGCGAATCCTGCGTTCGCGACCACGCCCTGCAGGCGGCCCAATGACTGCGCCTCGCCGAGCAGGATGTCCACGGTCTGCGGACTGCCGAGGTCACCCACGACCACGCTGGTGGCCACCGCACGGCATTCCTCGGCCAAAGCCTCGGCGCCCGCGCGGTTGCTGCCCGTGTGAATCACCAGGCTGACGCCCTGAGCCGAAAGTCTTCGGCACGTGGCTGCCCCGATGCCCGAGCCGGCGCCTGTCACGATCACACTACCCACGTCGCTGCCCGCATCGCACAGAAGCACCGCCTTCTAAGGAATGTCGCTCAAGATCCCGAAAGCGAAATTCGGACCCTCGAAATCCAAGTATCCAACAACCCGGAGGCTTAGCACCCCCCCGACCTGACGGTGACGCTCTGGGCAATCCTCATGACTTGGGGCAACTTGCCCGTCCAGCCGACAGGCGCGGGTTCGCCTGCGAGCATGTCATCGGCGGGGTGGGTGGTCTGTGCCAAGCGACCTTTCGTCGGGCCGCGGTCGGTGCTGAAGCAGCGGTCGCGCGACACATATCGGGCGGCCATCTCCAACAGGAGCCTGATCGCGTTGGATGAGCGGGGAGTGCGGGCATGCAAGACTGCTGGCCTTCGACTGCAAGTGCCGCGGTTTATGGTCGTCATGCGGCGCGCGGCCCAAATCGCAGACCGCCGCCCGCTTGGTGGACCACCTCATCCCGCGCGTGCCGGTGCTGCAGTGGATCTTGTCGCGGCCGATCCCGCTGCGATTGCTGCCCGCCGCGCGACCCGAACTGCTCACGCCCGTGCTGCAGGTGGTGCAGCGCGTGGTCCCGCGCCACCGGCCGGACCGCGCTGGGCTGAAGGCTGACGATGACCACGGAGGTGCCCTGACACTGACCCAACCGTCGGGTCTGGCGCCAACCTCAAGATCCACCTTCGCTGCCTGATGATTGACGGCGGGTACGGCTGCGCCGCCGTTGCCGTGCCGACCTTCGTCGGCTTGGGCGCGAATCCCGAAGACGGATTCCGCGCGCTGCCGAAGTCGGTCATCGGCCGGCCGTCGAAGATGCTTACGCGCCGGGGCGTCCTGATCGATGAGCCTGTGCAGGCACGCTGTTCGAGCTGCTGGCCGTGCCATCCGGGTCCCGATCCGGCTGCGGCTGGTACACCCTCGGCAACTCGCTACGATCGGTACCAGGAGACTGATGCTTGACAGCCCGTGCCTTCACCGCGCCTGAACCGCTGACCGCGGAGCAGGCATTTGCGCTGTTGCCCGCTGACGACGCGGCGGCACGCCGCGCGTTCTCGGCTTGCCTGGCTCAGGCGACGGTGGTCGCCGATGCCGAGGCCCGGCGCCTGGCCGCGGCCGGCCTGGTCCTGGCGGTGGCGTCCGAGTTCTCTGATTTCCGCGGCCTGAGACCGGCTCTGGTGGCGCTGGACCCTGGCTTGCGTGCGCAGTGGCCGCGCTGCCGGCGCAGCGAAGACCAGGCGCGGCTGGACGCGGCGCTCGTGGTCGTGCCGCTGCTTGACGATGAGTTGGCTGCCGACGACGCCGAAGTCGCCGCCGCGGCCGACCGCCTCGGGCGTGCGCTGGCCGACGCGCTGGCGGTCTCGCCGGACGAGCGCGTGCTGCTGTGGAAGGCGCTCTTCGACTACCGCGCGCACCGCATGGACAACACGTCGCTGACGCGCATTGCTGCACAAGCCCAGGACTTCCTGCGCGACGGCGGTGTCGGAGCCTATTGGCAGGCGCGCTGGTGGCTGCTGGTGGCCGGCAACCACGACTACTTCGGCGCCGACCCCGCCGCTGCCGATGCGCTGGCGCGCGCCAGCCGGCTGGCCGAGGCCCACAGCCTGACCGGCGTACGCTACGAACTTCTGTGCATCGAAATGACCGCCGCGCTGAAGGCCGACGCCTGGCCACGCGCCGCGGCCATCGCCAGCGAGATCGAGCTGGCGCTGCCAGACGTGCGCGCCGGGCGGCTGCCGGCCGGCCTGCGCGCGCCGGGG
>CAIJPE010000119.1 GCA_903822435.1 uncultured beta proteobacterium
GCGCTGCCGGATTCACCGGGCCACGCGCATTGGCGCGCCACGTGCACGGCCGCGGCGGGCTTGTTCTCGGTGATGTTCCACGAGCACTACACCCAAGCGCAGGTGGATGCCTTCGTCGACGGGCTGAAGCTCTTTCGAATCGGCTACTCATGGGCTGGGCCACTGAGCCTGGCGGTGCCCTACGAACTCCAGACCTTCCGCAGCGCCGAATCGCTGCAGCGCGCTCACCTCGAGGGGCGCCTCGTGCGGTTCTCGGTGGGCCTGGAAGGCGTGGGCGACCTGAAGGCCGACCTGGCGCAATCCATGGCGGCTTCGCTGGCCTGAGGCACGGGTCAGTCGCCCCGCGAGGGGCCCGACACCTTGTGCCTCATCAACCGTCCCTTTTCACGCTCCCAGTCCCGTTCCTTCTCGGTATTGCGCTTGTCATGCTGCGCCTTGCCCTTGGCCAGGGCAATCTCGGCCTTCACGCGGCCGCCCTTGTAGTGCAGGTTGAGCGGGACCAGGGTGAAGCCCTTCTGCTCGACCTTGCCGATCAGGCGCCGGATCTCGCCCTTGTGCATCAGCAGCTTCTTGGTGCGGTCGGCCTCGGGGTGGATGTGCGTGGAGGCCGTGCGCAACGCGTTGATGCGGCAGCCGATCAGGTAGAGCTCGCCATCGCGGATGTGCACGTAGCCGTCGGTGAGCTGCACCTGTCCGGCCCGGACGGCCTTGACCTCCCAGCCTTCCAGGACCATGCCGGCCTCGAACTGTTCTTCGATGCTGTATTCGTATCGGGCGCGCCGGTTTTCGGCAATATGGGACATGGTGTGTGTGGCGCAGGCCCTGGGGCCCCGCGCTCCTACAATTGGCGGATTGTATGAAGCAAGTGCGCAAGACGGTCCTGCTGTGGTACTCGCCCCAGGAGATGTACGACCTCGTGACCGGTGTCGAGGCCTACCCCCAATTCCTTCCCTGGTGCGAAAGCGCCGAGGTGCTGCAGCGTCATGAAGATGGCGTGACCGCACGCCTGAGCCTGGGTTATATGGGGGTGCGGCATGCTTTCACCACCCGCAACCACGACGTGCCCGGCGCCAGCGTGACGCTCACCTTGGTGGACGGCCCGTTCTCGCTGCTCGAAGGCAGCTGGCGCTTCAATCCACTGGGCCCCGTGCAGGCCGACGTGCCGCAGCCCAAGGCGTGCAAGATCGAATTCGAGATGCGCTACGCCTTTGCCAGCCGCCCGCTGGAGACCGTCATCAGCCCGGTTTTCGACAAGGTCGCCAATACGCTGGTCGATTCCTTCGTGCGCCGTGCCGAGGGGGTGTATGGCCCTCGCTGAGGCCTTGAACGTGGAGGTGGTGTACTGCCCGGCCTCCGGGGCGTCGGATCGCGTTGCCCTGCAGCTGCCCGCCGGCAGCACGGCAGCGCAGGCGCTTCAGGCCAGCGGCATGCTCGCGCGGCATGGGCTGGCCGGGTCTGCCATTCGGGTGGGGGTGTGGAGCCGCGTGTGCGAGCCCGGCACCCTGCTGCGAGACCGCGACCGGGTCGAGATCTACCGCCCCTTGGCGGTCGACCCCAAGGAAGCCCGCCGCCAGCGCTACCAGCGGCAGGTCAGCGGCACTCGGAGGCGATGACCTCGCGGGCGCGGCGTGCCTCTTCGGCCCTTGCGCCGTCGTCCAGCACCTCGCGCTCGCCCTTGTCGTTGACGCGCGCCATGCGCTGCCCGCTGTCCAGCGTGGCCATCTGCGCCCGGGCGCGCTTGCAGTTGTCGGCGCGGCGCACGGCCTGACGCTCTTCGTCGGTCTTGGCTTTCGCCGCCGCTTCGGCCTCGGCAGCCTTGCGCCGGATTTCGAGCTCACGGTCCAGCGGTGCCTTGGCCACGGGAGGAACCCCCGCCGCGCCCGAGGCGGCGGAAGCGGCAGCGGCGCTGGCTTCGGCAGCCGCACGGCGCAAGTCGGCCGGCGGGCGGCCCAGGATGTCCTTGTCGGCCACGTCGCGCGGGGGCGGGCGGTCGCTCACGGTGACGTGGCCGTCCTTGTCGCGCCACTTCCACTGTGCATGGGCCTGCGCAGCCCAGAATCCGGCGATCAGCAGGATCACCAGCGGCAACCGTCGTGCGATGAGGGGCATGGCTCGTCTCATCGCGCCAGTGTAGTGCGCCGGCCCGCCTCTGAGGCAGGACAAGCTGCACGCACAAGCCCAAGGTGTGCAGCGCTCCCTATAATCCGCTTTTGCGTCTGGAGCCCTTGCATGCGCCTCATCGGCAAAGCGCTCACCTTCGACGATGTGTTGTTGGTGCCGGCCTTCTCCCATGTGTTGCCCCGCGACACCAGTCTGCGGACCCGCCTTTCCCGCAACATCAGCTTGAACCTCCCGTTGGTGTCCGCCGCCATGGACACCGTGACAGAGGCACGTTTGGCGATCGCCATCGCCCAGGAGGGCGGCATCGGCGTGGTTCACAAGAACCTTACGCCGCGCCAGCAGGCCGCCGAGGTGGCACGCGTCAAGCGCTATGAATCAGGCCTGCTGCGCGACCCCATCACTGTGGCGCCCGACGCCACGGTGCGGGCAGTCATCCAGCTGTCACGACAGCATGGCGTGTCGGGCTTCCCGGTGGTCGAGGGCAAGACGGTGGTGGGGATCGTCACCAACCGCGACCTGCGCTTCGAGGAGCGCCTGGACGCCGCCGTGCGCGACATCATGACCCCGCGCGAACGCCTGATCTGGGTGCGCGAAGGCGCCTCGCTGGAAGAAGGCAAGGCCCTCATGCACAAGCACCGCCTGGAGCGCGTGCTGGTGCTGTCCGATGGCTTCGAGCTGCGCGGCCTGATGACCGTGAAGGACATCACCAAGCAGACCGACTTCCCCAACGCGGCGCGCGACGCCCACGGCAAGCTGCGCGTGGCAGCCGGCGTGGGCGTGGGCGAGGGCACCGAAGAGCGGGTCGAACTGCTGGTGCGCGCCGGCGTCGACGCGTTGGTGGTGGACACGGCGCACGGCCACAGCCAGGGCGTGGCCGAACGGGTGCGCTGGATCAAGAAGAACTACCCGCAGGTGGACGTGATCGGCGGCAACATCGCCACCGGTGCCGCTGCGCTGGCGCTGGCCGAAGCCGGCGCCGACGCGGTCAAGGTGGGCATCGGCCCGGGTTCGATCTGCACCACGCGCATCGTGGCCGGCGTCGGCGTGCCCCAGATCACCGCCATCGACAACGTGGCCACGGCGCTGCTCGGCAGCGGCGTGCCGCTGATTGCCGACGGTGGCGTGCGCTACTCGGGCGACATTGCCAAGGCGATTGCCGCCGGCGCCGACACCGTGATGATGGGCAGCCTTTTCGCGGGCACCGAAGAAGCCCCGGGCGAGACCATCCTCTACCAGGGCCGCACGTACAAGAGTTACCGCGGCATGGGTTCGCTGGGGGCCATGCAGCAGGGCAGCGCCGACCGCTATTTCCAGGAAGACGGCGGGCAGGACAGCGCCAACAATCCCAACACGGCCAAGCTGGTGCCCGAGGGCATCGAAGGCCAGGTGCCGTACAAGGGTTCGGTGGTGTCCATCGTGTTCCAGATGGCCGGCGGCCTGCGGGCTTCCATGCACTACTGTGGCTGCGCCAGCATCGACGACATGCAAAAGCGAGCCGAATTCGTCGAGATCACCACGGCCGGCATCCGTGAAAGCCACGTCCACGACGTGCAGATCACGAAGGAAGCTCCGAACTACCGCATGGAATGACGGACCCCTCAAGCGCATCCGCCCCGGCGTCGGGCGGCCGTGCGGCCGCGATGCCGTTCATCATGCTCACGGTGCTGATCGACATGCTGGCGGTCGGCCTCATCGTGCCCGTTCTGCCGGCGCTGGTGGGCAAGTTCACCAGCAGCCCGTCCGAGCAGACCTACTGGTACGGGGTGGTGGCGGGCTCCTACGCGATTGCCCAGTTCGTGGGAGCTCCCGTGCTCGGCGCCTTGTCCGACCGTTTTGGCCGGCGGCCCATCCTGTTGCTCGGATTTTGCGGCCTGGCCCTCAATTTCTTCATGACCGCCCTTTCCACGGCCGCCTGGATGCTCGTCGCGTCGCGGCTGATCGGCGGTGCGATGCAGGCCAACGCGGCGGTGGCCAGCGCCTACGTGGCCGACATCACACCACCCGAGCAGCGGGCCAAGCGCTTCGGCATGCTGGGTGCGATGTTCGGCATCGGCTTCATCCTGGGGCCGGTCATCGGCGGGCTGCTGGGCGGCATCGACCTGCATCTGCCGTTTTTCGTGGCCGGCGGGTTGGCGCTGCTGAACCTGGCTTATGGCTACTTCGTGCTGCCCGAGTCGTTGCCGGCCGACCGGCGCCGGGCGATCGACTGGGGACGGGCCAATCCGCTGTCGTCGCTCAAGCAGCTGGCCGAGCTCAAGGGCGTCGGCCTGCTCGTGGCCGTGCTGGCCTGCACGGCGCTGGCGCAGTTCACGCTCTACACCACCTGGGTGCTCTACGCCACCTTCAAGTTCGGCTGGGGGCCCACGCAGAACGGTTGGTCGCTGTTTTCGGTGGGCGTGGTCTCGGCGGTGGTGCAGGGCGTGCTGCTGGGCCGCATCCTGAAAGTCTTCACCCCGCAGCGCCTGGCGGTGCTGGGCCTGGTGTCTTCCACGGCGGCCTATGTGGGTTTCGGTCTCGTCACCGAGGGCTGGATGATGTACGTGGTGATCTTCAGCAACTTGCTGGGCAACACGGTGGGCGCGGCCATGCAGAGCCTGGTATCGGGTGCGGCCAACAAGTCCGAGCAGGGCCAGACCATGGGCTCCATCAGCGGGCTGAACAGCCTGATGGCCGTGGTGGCGCCGCTGTTTGCCACGCCGCTGCTGGGGGTGGTCTCGCACCTGCCGCGCGGCGACTGGCGCATGGGCGCACCCATGTTCCTCTGCGCCGCGCTGCAGGCGCTGGCGCTGGCCTTTGCGGTCCTCCATTTCCGCACGACGCGGCGGCTGCAAGGGGTCGCCTCCACCTCCCGCGCCTGAAGCAGCCATGGCCCACGACAAGATCCTCATCCTCGACTTCGGCTCGCAGGTCACCCAGCTCATCGCCCGCCGGGTGCGTGAAGCGCATGTGTACTGCGAGATCCACCCCAACGACGTCGGTGACGCCTTTATCCGCGACTTCGCGCCGCGCGGCATCATCCTGTCGGGCAGCCATGCCAGCACCTACGAAGAACACGACCTGCGCGCTCCGCAGGCCGTCTGGGACGCCGGCGTGCCGGTGCTGGGCATCTGCTATGGCATGTTCACGATGGCCGTGCAGCAAGGCGGACAGGTCGAAGCGGCCAGCCACCGCGAATTCGGCGCGGCCCAGGTGCGGGCCCGCGGTCACACTCGGCTGCTGGACGGCATCCAGGACTCGGCCACACCCGAAGGCCATGGCCTGCTGGACGTCTGGATGAGCCATGGCGACAAGGTCACCGCGCTGCCCCCGGGCTTCAAGCTCATGGCCAGCACGGACAGCTGCCCCATCGCGGGCATGGCCGATGAATCCCGTGGCTACTACGGCGTGCAGTTCCACCCCGAAGTCACGCACACCCGCCAGGGCCGTGCACTGCTCGAGCGCTTCGTTCTGGGCATTTGCGGTGCCCGCCCCGACTGGGTGATGCGCGACCACATCGCCGAGGCGGTGGCCGCCATCCGCGAGCAGGTGGGCACCGAGCACGTGATCCTGGGCCTGTCGGGCGGTGTGGATTCCAGCGTGGCCGCGGCACTGATCCACCGCGCGATCGGCGACCAGCTCACCTGCGTCTTCGTCGACCATGGGCTGCTGCGCCTGAACGAGGCGCAATTGGTGATGGACATGTTCGTGGGCCGGCTGCATGCGCGGGTGCGGCACGTGGATGCGTCCGAACAGTTTCTTTCGGCGCTGGCTGGCGTGGCCGACCCCGAGGCCAAGCGCAAGATCATCGGGCGCGAGTTCGTCGAGGTCTTCCAGCGCGAGGCGCGTGCCCTCACGGCGGGTACCGACGGCGTGGCCGCCCGCTGGCTGGCGCAGGGCACCATCTATCCCGACGTCATCGAGAGCGGGGGGGCCAAGACCAAGAAGGCCACCAGCATCAAGAGCCACCACAACGTGGGCGGGCTGCCAGAAACGCTGGGCCTGAAGCTGCTGGAGCCGCTGCGCGATCTGTTCAAGGACGAGGTGCGCGAGCTGGGCGTGGCGCTGGGCCTGCCAGCCGACATGGTGTACCGCCATCCCTTCCCGGGGCCGGGCCTGGGGGTGCGCATCCTGGGCGAGGTGCGCCGCGAATTCGCCGACCTGCTGCGCCGCGCCGATGCCATCTTCATCGAAGAACTGCGCGGCACCATCGACCCTTCCGACGGCAAGAGCTGGTACGACAAGACAGCCCAGGCCTTCGCGGTGTTCCTGCCCGTCAAGAGCGTGGGCGTGATGGGTGACGGCCGCACCTACGAGTACGTGGTGGCCCTGCGCGCCGTGCAGACCACCGACTTCATGACCGCGGACTGGGCCGAGCTGCCCTATGCGCTGCTGAAGAAGGTCTCCAGCCGCATCATCAACGAGGTGCGCGGCATCAACCGCGTGACCTATGACGTGAGCAGCAAGCCGCCGGCGACCATCGAGTGGGAATGAGCCAAGATCGTCCCACGGTGTTTCCTGCCAACCCAGAACAATCCGATTTCGCAGTGGGGACAAGGACTTGGCGTCCAAAGGCGTCCCACCCGATCCAGCGCCGTCCAAGGCGTCCTGACGGTTGATTTGACGGTATCCGAGTACCTACGCTTGCAGGCCTGCCGCGATACCGTCGGACCCCATGACGGTATCCCGGTCCTGCAACAAGGGACGGATCGGAGACTTCATGGACACCTCGGTGGATCGGGCTCGCGTTGGGCTAGCCGGCGCGAAGACGCGTCACGTATTGACTGAAGCCAAGCTGCGGGAGCTGCAGCCTTGCAAGCAGTCGTACAAGGTCAGCAGTGGAGGCAACGGTCTTTACGTCGTTGTCTTGCCCAGCGATCTCACCTGGCGTACGGCATGGATGTGACGCTTGAGGCGGCGCGGCTGTTGCTGGCTCGGGCACGTGTCGATGTCAGTTCCGGGCGGTCGGCGCCCGCGCTAAGGTCGAGCAGCGCAGCGAAGTCGCCGACGCCATGAGCTTCGGGCGGTAGGCGACGCGATACTTCGAGCTCAAGTCCGACGCCAAGAGCGGCGCCGAGCGGCTGGCCGACAGCACGCTGTCCTTGCGGCGTTCGATCTACAACCGCGTCCTGGCTGGCCCGTTCGGGAAGCTGAACCTCGACGAAATCAAGCCGGTCGCGCTGGGTGAGTTGCTCGACCGCGTAAAGACTGAACGAGGGCCGGGTCCGGCCGTGCACGCCAGGGAACTGGTGTTGCAGGTTTACCGGTTCGCCAAGGGCAGGGGCGTCGATACCGCCAATCCGGCCGAAGGGCTCGCGCGGAAGTCCTACGCGACGTTTGTCCCACGTGAGCGCAACCTGAGCCGCCATGAAATCAAGACCTTTGTCGACGGACTGGAGAAGACCGGCACCGCGCCGACACTGCGGCTGGCTGTCAGGTTCTTGCTGCTGACGGGTGTTCGCAAGGGCGAGTTCATCGGGGCCGCCTGGGCGGAAGTGGACTTGGAGCGGGCACAGCGGCTGATCCCCGCCGATCGGATGAAGGCGGGAAAGCCCCCCACGGTCTACTTGGCCGAGCCGGCCCTGGACATACTGACAACGCTCCGAACCTGCTTCCCGTCGAGCACGTTTGTCCATCCCAGCCGCTATGA